>JAJDEV010000194.1 GCA_029259605.1 Planctomycetota bacterium
CAAAGAAGCGTCAACGACTCCCCGTCCCTGAGAGATCCAACGGACGAGAGGAACACGTTCGGAGCCTCCAAGGGCGATTCGATCCCCGGAACCACCCGCCCCGTCACGATCCAACGAACGTCCACAACTCCCCGTCCCCGAAACTTCCACCAGAGCAGCGGAACACGCTCGGAACTCCCCTCCGCGATTCGATCCCCGCAACCACCCGCACCGTCACGATCCAACGAACGTCACCAACTCCCCGTCCCCGGGACTTCCACCGGACCAAAGGAACACGCTCGGAACTTCCCACTGCGATTCGATCCCCGCCCCCCCCCGCACCGTCACGATCCAAGGAACGTCAACAGCTCCCGTCCCTCGGACTTCCACCGTACAGTTCACTCTGCCCCGCTCCACACGCCGCCCCTCAAACGAGGCCCCCCCGATGCTCGGCACGCTCCTGCTCGCCCTCACACTCCTGACCCCCACAGCCCAAGAATCCCTCGACGGAACTTGGGAAGGCACACTCGCGAGCGGTGGCCGTGACATCCGCATGGTCCTGCACCTCAGCACGACCGGCGAGACGCTCGGCGGAGCGATCGACAGCCCGGAACAGAACGCGTTCGGACTCGCGATCGCGGACGTCGTGCACGACGGGGACGAGCTCTCGTTTCGCGTGCCGTCCACGCACGGCGCGTGGCAGGGGCGCATCGACCAGACGAGCGGGCGGTTGGTCGGCACGTGGAAGCAGCGGCTCTCCGAACTCGAGCTCGTGCTGGAGCGCGTCGACGTCGATCCGCTCGTCGGCACTTGGGAAGGCCTCGCCGACTTCGGGTCGATCCAGCTGCGCATCGTCTTTCACGTGGGGCCGCGCGAGGACGGCAGCCTCGGAGCCTCGATGGTCAGCCCCGACCAAGCGTCGGGGCACATCCCGACGAGCGCGGTCGTGCGCGACGGCGACGCGGTGCGGATCGAGATCGACGCGGCGGCCGCGAAGTACGAGGGCGTCCTCGCGCCGGACGGCGCGCGCATCGAGGGGCACTTCTCCCAGGCTGGCGCGCGCATCGCGCTCGACCTGGAGCGAGCGGGTGCCGCTCCGGAAGCGTCGCGGCCGCAGACTCCGCTCCCCCCCTTTCCGTACCGCTCGGTCGACGTGACGTACGACAACGCGGCAGGCGGGAACCGACTCGCCGGAACGCTCACGCTGCCCGAAGGCAACGGCCCGTTTCCCGCGGTCCTGCTGATCACCGGATCGGGACAGCAGGACCGCAACGAGGAGCTCTTCGGGCACAAGCCGTTCCTGGTGATCGCCGACGACCTGACGCGGCGCGGAATCGCGGTGCTCCGCGTCGACGATCGTCGCGTCGGCGGATCGACCGGAGACGTCTCCAACGCCACGTCCGAGGACTTCGCGACCGACGTGAGCGCGGGCATCGACTTCCTGCTGACGCGCGACGACATCCGCGCCGATCGCATCGGACTGCTCGGGCACAGCGAAGGCGGGATGATCGCGCCGCTCGTCGCGCGGTCACGGGACGACGTCGCGTTCCTCGTGTTGCTCGCCGGACCGGGCATCACCGGCGAACGGATCCTGATCCTGCAAGCCGAACTCATCGCGCGCGCGGGGGGCGCGCCCGAGGAGGCGATCGCGACCAATCGCGAGCTGCAACAGGGGCTCTTTCAGGCCCTGCGTGAGGAGGACGACGCGGGCGCGCTGCGCGAGCGCATTCGCCGTATGCTCGACGAGCTCGGCGTACCGGACGCATCCGCTCAGGTCGCGCAGTTCGCCACGCCGTGGTTCCAGTATTTCGTCCGCTACGACCCCGTACCCGTGCTGCGCGAAGTGCACTGCCCGGTGCTCGCGGTGAACGGCGGACTCGACCTGCAGGTCCCGCCGAAGGAGAACCTCGCCGGGATCGCGCGCGCCCTCGAGGAGGGCGGCAACACGGACTTCGAGACGCGCGAGTTCGCGGGACTGAACCACCTGTTCCAGCACTGCGAATCCGGCGCGCCGACGGAGTACGGCAAGATCGAGGAGACGTTCGCGCCCGAGGTGCTGGACGCCGTCGGGCGCTGGATCGTCGCGCGGATCGGCGCGGACGAATAGCACGGCTCCTACGCGCCGCGCAATCGCCGCATCCAGGACGCGAGCCGCGCGCGCAGCGCCCAGAGAGCGCGATGGAGCGCCGACCCGTCCGCGTAGCTCGCGTCGAACGTGATCACGCCGTTGCGCGCGCGCGTCGGGTGCATGAGCTCGCGGTCGTCGGGCAGGTCGAGGCCGGGTGGAACGAGCATGCGCGCCTCGCCGCCGTCGAACGGCAGCTCCCAGAGTTCGGAGCGCCCCGTCCGGTCGGTGTGGAAGAGCAAACTCGCTCCGCTCGGATCGAGGAACGGTCCCTGCGACTTGCCCCGGTCGTCCCATGCGACGGTCTCGACCGCTCCGCCCGCGACGGGCAGGTGCGCGATTCGCTTGCGGGACGCCGCGCCCGTCGGCTCCGTCGACTCGCGCTCGCCGAAGAAGTAGAGCTCGCTCCCGTCGGCCGTGTACCACGGGCGATACGCGTTCCACGCGTCGCAGTCGAACGGAATCGCGCGCGGCGTTTCCTCACCCGCGACGTCGACGGTGAACAGCGGCGACACCCTGCGTTCGCGCGTGGAGACGAAGGCGAGCCGTGCCCCGTCCGGCGCGAACGTCGCGCGCAGATCTCGGAAACGACCGCGCGTGACCTGACGCGCGTCGCCGCCTGCGTCGGGAGCAACGAACAGGTTGAAGAAGCGCAGATGCTCGCCCGTCGTCGCCGGTCGGTAGAGGCGCGGGTCGGGAGTGTCCTGCACCGCGATCGAGGGCTTGTCGAATGCGCGGTCCGACGAGAAGACGATCGACGCTCCATCCCACGAATAGGTCGCGAGGAACGCGGCCGAGTCGGGCGGCGTGATCGGAGCGACCTGCCCGGTCCCGAGATCGGCGCGCCAGATGCGCGGAGGCCCTGTCTCGGCCCCGCCGAAGACGACGCTCGTTCCGGCCGGATGCACACACGACTGGTAGTACGTCCCCGCATCCGGCGACACACGCCGCGTCGTCCCGTCCGGGAACCACGCGTAGACCTCGGCGCGCATGCGCGGCGGTTCGACGAGCCAGAGGGCGAGCGCGGTCGACAGGAGTACGACGACGCCCGTCCGCACGATGCGACCGCGCGTGCTCCTCGCCTTGTGCGACTTCTCCGTCATCGGAACAGCATCGATCCTACGGCCGCCGGGCTGCTAGCCCGGTCTATTCACGAGGCTGTGCTGGAGAAGCCTCAACTCGGTTCCTCCCGGGGCTTTGCGTGCGACGGCCCCGCAGGCGACCCTGATCGGGTCGTCGAGGACGACGGCGTTC
>JAJDEV010000195.1 GCA_029259605.1 Planctomycetota bacterium
CAGATCAGCGCTTCGCGACCGAAGCGCGTGGAGGCGACCTTGACGGGTCGTCGAACCCGGTGAGGGAGGGAAGCGTTGATATGGCGCGCAGCTGCGTCGATCTCGGTGAAGGCTCATGAAGGATCCGGGCTAGCCCGGGTGGTTCATCCGGGCTAGCGTCCGTCGTAGAGGAACACGTGCACGTCGAGGTCGCGTGGCGTCAGGGGTAGCTCGAAGCTGACGACGCGCGCGGAGATGTCGCGCACGGCGTAGAAGTCCTGGCGCGCGCTCGCGGGCCAGTCCGCGAGCTGACTCTCATTGACGATCATCCACGTGCGCCGCCCGTAGCGCGCCCAGTCCGCACCGACCGCGGACCGAAAGTGATCGAGGTGCATGATCTGCGAGTAGTCGCGCAGGTCGTCGCTGGCCGGGTTCCAGTAGTACTCGCCGACGGGCACCTCCATGCCCAGCACCAGGTCCGTCGGCTCGCGCCGGTCGAAGACGTAGCGGTACGCGGCGCGCCAACGCGGACGGTCGCCCTGCCGCACGGTGAAGTACAGCGACGCCTCGGCGCCGAAGGCGAGCAGGACGGCGAGCGCGAACGCGACGGATCGTCCGGGCGAGCGACCGACGAAGCCGCGCGTGGCGCGCGGACGGCCTCCTTCGGCGACGACGAACGCGGCGAGCGCGGCCATGTGCGGCAGCAGCACGAAGACGTACTGCGCGGACACGCGCGCGACGAACGACGCCGTGAACGCACCCAGCATGCCCGCCGCCACGATCCCGAGCAGCACGCCTGCCGCGCGCGCCCGTGTCACGACGATGCGCCACGCCCCGAGCATCACGCCGAGGCCGAGGAGCGGCGACACGAGATAGCCGACCGTCTTGACGAGGTGCACCGGGTCGCCGACGCCCTGGCGCCGGTTCCACTTCTCCCACACCTGCGGCGCCCACAGCAGTCCGACCGCGAGCGCGGCCAAGCAGACCACCAGGAGCGCGCGCCAGCCGCGTCCCCGGAGCGTCGGACCCGGCCAGGCGCCCGTCCAGCGCAGGAGCAAGGGAACGACGAGCAACGCCGCGAGCAGCCAGGTCGCCGTGGGATGGAACGCGGCGGCGATCCCGAGCGCGAGTGTCCCGGCGAGCACCGGCACCGCGCGGTCGACCCGCAGCCCGTCGAACAGGAGCCGCGTCCCGACGAGCCCGGCCGCCTGCGCCGCCGTGTAGAAGCGCGCGTTCTGCGACCAGTAGATGTGCCACGGCGAGAGCGCGACGAAGAGCGCGGCCAACGCCGCCGCGCGCCGTCCGACGAACGGACGCATGGCCCATGCGGTCAGCGGGATGCAGATCCAGCCGATCAGCGCGGACGGGAGGCGCAAGAGGAGCTCGTCCGGACGCGCGTCGCTCAGCGAATAGACCCAACCGAACAGCCAGTAGCCGAGCGGGTTGAGCGGCGTCTCACCGTGGCGCGCGTCGGCGAGCGTGTACGCCTCGTCGATCCAGAGGCTCCACTCCCCGAGCGAGACGAAGCGCACGAACGCGACGGCGACCGCGACCAAGAGGAGCACGCGTGCCACGGTGTCGGTACCGCCTCCGGCCTCGGGACCGATTCCAGTCTCGCGACCGATTCGTCGATGGTACTCGTCCGACACGCACGGAGGGTTCCACAGGCCGACTGGCTTGTAAACCCATTCGAGCCGGCGGAGAATTCACGCATGCGCATGGTCCACCGATTCACGGCGCCGCTCGCCCTCGTTCTGGCCATGGCGTCGTGCCGCAGCGCCACGCCGCCGGGCGTGTACTTCGACTCGAATCCGCGCGGCGCGGAAGTGCTCGTCGACGGGCGCCGGTCCGGGTACGTCACGCCGTGCCTCGTCGCGCTCGACGAAGACGACGACTTCCTCGTGCACTTCGTCCTCCCGGGCTACGAGACGCGCGAGGTGTACCTCGACACGCACAGCCGGCGCTGGGCGGCGACGGTCTGGGACGGCGCGATGGCGCCGTCCGGCTTGCGCGGGATCCTCGGCCTCGACGCGGCCAACATCTTCTTTCCGTACGTCGACAACGACGCGCACGCGCCGAGCCGGATCCACCTGCGGCTCAAGCCGGTGCCGCGGGTGAACTGAGCACCCGATGGCGACCGGCCCCTCCCGCGCCCCCGGCTCCGCTGTCTTCCTCGACCGCGACGGAACGCTGATCGACGAGCTCGGCTACCTCGCGTCGCCGGACGCGCTCGTGCTGTTCCCCGGCGCGGCGCGCGCGGTCGCGCGCCTCAACGCCGCCGGTCTCCCGGTCCTCGTCGTGACGAACCAGAGCGGCATCGCGCGCGGGCTCTTCGACGAGGACGCGCTGCGCGCCATCCACCTGCGCCTGAACGAGCTGCTCGCCGAGCACGGTGCGCATGTGGACGCGTTCTACCACTGCCCGCACCACCCGGACCTCGGCGCGCCCGAATGGCGCAAGGACTGCGCCTGCCGCAAACCCGCGCCGGGGATGTTCCTCGATGCGGCGCGCGAGCGGAACCTGGACCTCGGCGCGAGCCACGCCGTCGGTGACGCGGCGCGCGACCTCGAGGCGGCCGCGCGCGCCGGCATCGGGTCACGCTTGCTCGTCCGCACCGGCAAGGGCGCGGACACCGAGCGCGCGCTCACCGATCGCGGCGTGACGGTCGTCGACGACCTGGGCGCCGCGGTCGACGCGATCCTCGCACGCTAGGAGCGCTGCGTCACAGGTCGCGGAGCGTGCAAGAACGACCCCGCGCATGGGCACGTTCGAGTGTGGTACCCCGGGCTCTCGCGTCCGAATCCTGGCTCGCGCGAGTTGGCTTCCGACCTGTGACGCAGACTTCTAGCCCGGGTGATTCATGAGGATGTGCGGCAGTAGCTGCAACTCGGTTCCTGCCGGTGCTTTGCGGGCGTTGGCCCCGGAGGCGACCTTGTCGGGTCGTCGAGGACGCCGACGTTCGCAAAGTGCCGGCAGGTGCCGAGAGACCGGCGTAGCCGGTCGATTGCAGCTCTTGGCGTGCATGCTCATGAACGATCCGGGCTAGCCCGGGTGATTCATGAGGCTTTGCCGAGATCGACGCGGATGTGCGTCAGATCAGCGCTTCGCGACCGAAGCGCGTGGAGGCGACCTTGACCGGTCGTCGAACCCGGTGAGGGAGGGAAGTGCTGAGATGGCGCGTAGCTGCGTCGATCTCGGTGAAGCCTCAGGGAGGATCCGGGCTAGCCGAGGCGCGGCGCCAGCCGCCGCGACAACCGACGGACGAGCCAGAGCGGGAGCTTCGTCCACGTCTTCCGCAGGAGCGCCGTCTTCGGGTTGGACGGATTGAACGACGGGATCGCGGACGCGCGTACGAGGTGGAAGCGGTAGTGCAACGGCGTCGGTTCGAAGCCCTGGTGCACCTTGAATTGGAAGGCGCCCGAATCGCCGCGGCTGCGGCAGAAGTCGAAGCGCTCGAACCCGTTCTTCACCGCCCACTCCTGCAGCTTCATGTACATGAAGTTGCTCGCGCTGTACGCGCGGTCCGCGCCGGGCGCCGTCCCGGCGTAGTACGCGATCAGCGTCCCTTCGAACGCGAACGACATGACCGCGGCGAGCGGCTCGCTCCCGCGCCGAACGAGGTGCACGTAGATCGAATCGCCGAGTTCGTCGAGCAGCCGGTGGAAGTGCTCGGGCGGAAGCGACGGCGACCCGAGCGAGTGCTTGTTGTTGAGGAACAGGCGGTAGAGGTCGTCCGTGTACCAGACGCCTTCCTCGAGCACGAGCCCGTGTCGGTTCTGCGCCTTGCGCGCCTCGGCGCGCGACTTCTTCGGCATGCCCTTGAGCACGTCGTCCGGGTCCTCGGGAAGGTCGCGCAGGAACGTCCAATAGAGGTCGGTCCCCGGAAGGTCGAGCTCGGGATCGTCGAGGAAGCGCAGCTCGAGGTGGCGCACACGCATCCGATCCGCGAGCGCCTTGGCCTCGTCGACCAGCGCGCGACGCACGCCCGCGTCGGCGGCGACCGGACCGCCGTACACGCCGAACGGCATCGAAACCAGGTGGTTCGCGCCGAAGAGTCCGGGCGACAGCATCATCGGCAGGACGCCGACGAGCTCGCCGCCGCGCCACGCCGCGAGCTCGTGTGCCTCGTGGTGGTAGAGGTTCGCGACGAACGACCTCCATCCGGAGAGGTGGAAGAAGCTGCCCCCCGGCGTCGCGCGTACGAGCGCATCGCGCGCCGCGTCGTCGGCGGGCGAGCACGGCTTGATCTCGAGCGCGGCGCTCGTGGTGGGAGTCGGGGAGTCGGTCACGGGATCGGTCACTCGTTCAAGACTCCGAATCGGAACGCGGAGCCTTGCCCTCGTACACGCGCTCGACGCGGTACTCCTTCAGGTTGCGTGCCTGCGAGAAGATGATGATCTCGCCCACGAGGCCGAAGCCCAGGATCTGCGCGCCGAGGACGATCAGCATGACGCCGAGCAGGAGCAGCGGCTTGCCCGACAACGACTCGTGGAACACGAGCTTCATGATGCTGAGCCACAGACAGATCGCGACGCCGGCCATGCTCAGCACGCCGCCGATTGTCCCGAAGAAGCGCAGCGGCTTCAGCGTGAACTTCGTCAGGAACATCACCGCGAGGATGTCGAGGAAGCGGCGCGTGTAGATGCCGACCCCGAAGAAGCCGGTCGTGCCCCACTCCTTCAGGTGGCGCATCTTCACCTCGACGACGCGATACCCCTGGCGGTACGCGATGACCGGCAGGAAGCGGTACATCTCGCCGTACACCGCGATGTCGTCGAGGACGTCGCGCTTGATGGCGCGGAAGTAGCAGTTCAAGTCGTGGAAGTGCATCCGGATGATGCGCCGGATCACGAAGTTGAACGCCGACGATTGCAGGCGGTTGAGCCACGGATCGACGCGCGGGTGCCGCCACGGCGTGACGAAGTCCGCGCCGTCGTCGAGCGCGCTGAGCATCGGGCGCAGTTCGACCGGATCGATCTGCACGTACTGCGGCGACGTCACGAGGTAGCGTCCGCGTACGCGCTCGAGCGCGGCCGAGAAGCACACCGACTCGCCGAACACGTTCTTGAAGGAGATCGAGCGCACGCGCCGGCCGTACGCCGCGCGCAGAGTCTGGACCTCCTCCCACGCGCGACCGGAGACGCCGTCGAACACGAAGATGATCTCCCACGTGCGTCCCTGGCGCTGGAGCTCGCCACCGAGCGCCTCGGCCACGTCGCGCACCTCGGCGACCGGGCTCTGCACCGGCACGACGACCGAGACGTCGAGCACGGCGTCGTCGGCCCAGTCCACGTCGTCCAACCGCCGGCGCGCCGACGCGGGCGGCTTGGGCGGAAGGCCGGAGAGGACCTGGCTGTCGGTGGGGTTGTTCATCCGTGGAGCTCGTTGAGGATCCGGCCGAGAGTGCTTCGACCGTGCATGCCGCTGGCCTTGACGGCCAGCTCGGCGAGCAGGCCGAGCAGCGCGAAGAAGACGAAACCGCAGAACAACACGGCGAGCACCGTGACGACCGCCATCTCCCAGTCGTTGAACGTCATCGCCCCACTGCCGCCCGCCATTCCGTCACCGAGACTGATCAGCGCGACGAGTCCGAACACGGTGCCGAACGCCATCGTCGCCAGCGCCATCATTCCGAAGTACTGGATCGGACGGTGCGAGAACTGCGAGATGTACTTGATGACCACCAGGTCGATCAGCACGCGGAACGCGCGGCCGATGCCGTATTTGCTCGTGCCGTAGAGGCGCGGTCGGTGGTTCACCACGACCTCGGACAGGTGCGCGCCCGTGCCGGCGGACAGCACGGGCAGGAAGCGGTGCTGCTCGGCGTAGATCACCATCGACTTGATCAGCTCGCTGCGGAACGCCTTGAGCGTGCAGCCCGTGTCGTGGATGTACACGCCGGTCACGAAGGCGATCAAGCGGTTGGCGATGATCGAGGGCAGGCGCCGGAGGATGAAGCCGTCGAAGCGCCGCTTGCGCCAACCCGCGACGATGTCGAACCCACGCTCGATCTCGTCGACCATGCGCGGGATGTCCGCCGGGTCGTTCTGCAGGTCGCCGTCGAGCGTGACGACGATCTCGCCGCGGCACTCGTCGAACCCCGCGGCGAGCGCGGCCGTCTGACCGAAGTTGCGGCGGAACTTGACGATGCGAATGCGCGCATCCTGGCCCTGGAGGACGAGCAGCCGGTGCAGGCTCTCGTCCGTCGAGCAGTCGTCGACGTAGATGACCTCGGACTCGAGACCGCGCTGCCCCATCGTTCCGAGCGCGGCGCTGATCTCGCCGTGCAGGATCGGCAGGCTCTCTTCCTCGTTGAAAACGGGAACGACGATCGAGAGTTGAATCGGGCTCACCATCGAACCGTCCCCTCGCAGCGCGAGCCGGACCGCCCGAGCGTAGCAGTCGCGGCCGCCCATCGCTCCCCCGCTCCCCGCGCACCCCGGACCGAATCTGGGTTGTGGCGTTTCGAGGGATGGCTACGATGACGGGCAATCATGGCAAGTGGCGATCAGACTTCGGCTCGTTCCCGTCCGGTACTTCTCGTGGGTTCCGGGAGCCGGCCGAAGGAACTGGGCGCGGTCCTGGCGGCGCTCGGCACCGTGCGCGCCCGGCGCGACGGCGAGCAAGCCCTCGAGCCGCACCGCACCATGGGGCTCGCGGATCTCGAGGAGTTGCTCGCGCAGCGCCCGGCGGCGGGGACCTTGATCCTGGACTACGAGAGAGTTCCGGGGGAAGACATCGGATTCGTGCGGCGCTTTCTGGAGCGCCATGCGGAGTGGCGTCTGATCGTCGTCGGCGAAGACGTCAGCGATCGGCGCGCGCGCGGGCTGCTCGCGCTCCCGCGCACGCAGTGTCTGCCCTGGCCGCCCGACCTCGAAGAAATTGCCGCGTTGCTCCAACCGACCGGCGCCGCGCCCGATCCGAGCGAGAACGGTTCGGCCCGATCGAGCGACGAGCGCGACACCGAGAAGCGCCCGCGAACGGCGGACGAGCGCAAGCCCGGCCCGACGCGCGTGCGCACTCCCGAACCCGCGTCGAAGTCCGACGACGAGCCCGAGCGCCCCGAGCGCGTGCCTCCGAAGGCCGCGGTCGAGCGCGGCGACACGGAGGCCTTCGACGTCGGCGCGTTGGTCGAGGAGCTGCTCGCCGGTGCATCGCTGGTCGGCGGCTCGTCACCGCGCTTCCTCTATCGTTGTTCGTCCAGCGTCTCGCTCTTCCGTGACCGCGTCTCCATCGGCGAGACGTGCGGCGCGTTGCTCGACCTCGCGCGGCACTGTGCCGGCGAGAAGGGCGTCGTCAGCGTCCAGGTCGACAACGCGCCCGACTCCGGCGATCCCGAGGACACCGCCCGCGTCCGCATCGACTTCCCGTGCGGCCCCCTCGATCCGGCCGACTGGCCGGTCCTGTTCGACGCGCCGATCAAGGTCGATCCCTCGATGGCGGACGTGGTCACCCGCGCCGCGCGCGCGGCGGCAGCGCTCGACGAAATGGGTGCACGGGTCGTCTCCACACCGCTCCAGAAGGAGCGCCTACGGCTCGAGCTGTTCGTGGCGTCGGAGTCACTCGCCGCGCACCAGACGGCAGCCGCCGCGCCCGAGCGCCGCGCCAAGCCGCGCTCCAAGGCCGAGGATCCGTTCGCGTAGCAGCCCGTCGTGACGGGAATCCCGCCCGGGTTCCGTATTCCGCGCCGATCGGGTCAAGCGGGCCGCGCGGGGATGTCGAGGTTTTTGGACACGCGCCCCTTCCCGCGCCGTCCGCTCGGCTCCCCCACGCATGTCCGCCTCGCCTCGCATCCTCCTGTTCGACCGCCGTTCGTCCTCGACGGAACGCATCGCCGCCGCGCTGACCGAGGAGGGCTACGCGGTCGAGTGGATCGACGAGTCCGAGCGCGCCCGCGCGCGCCTGCGCGAGGAGGACGTCGAGGTCGTGCTCGGCGAGCTCGCGCCCAGCGGCGGGGATGTCCTGGCCGAGGCGCTCGCCTTGCCCGACGGTCCCGAGCTCATCCTGTTCGAAGGCTTCGACTCGGTCGCCGCGGACTTCGCCGCCATTCGCCGCTCGGCCTTCGAGACACTCGCGCAGCCGGTCAACGACGAGGACGTGCTGCGCGTCGTCCGGCGCGCGCTCGAGCACCGCGCGCTCGTGCAGGACAATCGCCGCCTGCGCACCGCGGTCGCCGAGCGCTTCGAGCTGGGCAACCTCGTCAGCCGCGACCCGCGCATGGGGCGCATCTTCGACACGCTCTCCGCCGTCGCTGACTCGCGCGCGAACCTCATGCTGTCGGGCGAGAGCGGCACGGGCAAGACGGTGCTCGCGCGCGCGATCCACGGGCGCTCCGGTCGCGCGGAGCAGCCCTTCATCGCGGTCAACTGCGGCGCGATTCCGGAGACGCTGCTCGAGAGCGAGCTGTTCGGCCACGTGCGCGGCGCGTTCACCGGCGCGGTCAAGGATCGCGAGGGCAAATTCGAAGCCGCCGACGGCGGCACGATCTTCCTCGACGAGATCGGCACGGCGTCGCACGAGCTCCAGGTCAAGCTGCTGCGCGTGATCGAGGAAGGACGCTTCGAGCGCGTCGGCGAGACCACGACGCGCGAGGTCGACGCGCGCCTGATCGCCGCGACGAACGCGAACCTCGAGGCCGAGGTCGAGGCCGGTCGCTTTCGCGCCGACCTCTTCTATCGCATCAACGTCGTCGGCGTCGAACTGCCTCCGCTGCGCAGCCGCGTGATCGACATCCCGCTGCTGTCCGAGCGCTTCGTCGAGCGCTTCGCCGAGCGGCACGAGCGTGCCGTCGCGGGGTTCACGGCCGACGCCATGCGGCGCCTCTGCGCGCACACGTGGCCGGGCAACGTGCGCGAGCTCGAGAACACGATCGAGCGCGCCGTACTCCTCGCGGGCGGCCCGACCCTCACGCCCCACGATCTCTGGCCCGCGGATGCGGATCCTTCCGCGACGCTGACGGCGGCCGCGCCGGCGATGCCCCGCTCCACCGACGCGCCGCTGCTCGAGGACCTGCCGATCGAAGGGCTGAAGGAGTCGCTCGGCCACGCCGAGCGTTGGCTGATTCTGCGCACCCTACGCGCGTTCGACGGCAACCGGCAGCGAACGGCCAAGGCGCTCGAAATCAACCGCACGACTCTTTTCAACAAGATGCGGAAGTACGATCTACTGTCCTTCCCGACCTCGCTCGAATCGCCGGACTCGCCGGACATCACGTCCGATCGATGAAACTTCGCCTGCTCCTCCTCCTGCTCGCCGTCGCCACCGTCGGAACGCTCGTCAGGCTGACGCGTTTCAACGCGGCGCTCACGCCCGAGGGACTCCTGGAGCAAGCGCGCACGGAACTGGTCCGCGCCGACACGCGTCTGGACGCGTACGAGTCCGCGGAGACGCGGCCCGAGCGGAAGCCCGATCCGCCGAACTACGACACGGTGCTTCGGACGCTCGACCGCGCCGCCGAGCTGGCTGCCGAGGGGGACGAGCGCGCGGTACAGCGCGAGATCCTCTATCAGCGCGCTGCGACCTTTCGACACCGCTGGGACTACTCCGCGCGCACGACGCAGGTCGTGCACGCCGCGACCGATCTCGAGGCCGCGCTGCGCACGGCGGAGGACTGGCTCGATGCCTTCGCGCCGAACGACCAGCGCGTGCTCGCGCTCGCGACGCGGTGCGCGCTCGACCTCGGGCTGCCCGCCGATGCGCTCTCGTTCCTCGCCCGCGTCGACGAGCTCCCGTCGAGCCCTGGTGCGGTTCCGTTGCTCATGGGCGAGGCGCACGCGGCGCTCGCGGCGAACGAGCTCGGGCAGCTCGAGGACGTCCTCGGGCATCGCTTCTCGCGTCGCGAGGCGGGCGACACGTTCGCGCTCGCGCGCGAAGCGGCGGCGCGCCCGCTCGGCGACCCGCAACGCATCGCCTTGCTCGATCGGATCCTGGCGGACGTGCCGTCGGCGCTCGCCGACGAAGTGCGCGCGCGCATCGACGCGGCGACGGCGCGCCTGGAGCTCGCGATCAATGCCTACGCGACGGCGCTCGAGGACACCCCGAGCGGCGTCGCGGTCCACGGGCTGCAGCGCATCCTGCGCGACGCCCGCGCGTTCCAGCGCGCGATCGATCTCGGTCGGCTCGCCCTCTCGCGCTCGGACCTCTCCGAACGGTCGCTGGTCTGGGGCGAGACGATGCGCGCCATGGTCGACGCGGGCCGCGTGGCGGAGGCACGGCGCGAGATCGACGAGGTCTTCTGGCGCGGCGAGTGGTTCGACTTCGACGTGTTCGACACACCGGAACTGCACGACTTCTGCCGCTTCCTGCATCGCATCGAGGCCTGGATCGGGTTGTCGCCCTGCGGGCAGAAGCTGATCGAGCGCTACGCCGTCGTTCCGGAGAACACGAGCCAACGCGGCGAGGCGCACTTCTTCAAGGGCGTCGCCTCGTCCCACTCCGCGAACCCCGGTCGCATCCTGTTCAACCTCGGGAACGTCCCGACCACCGGAGTCGAGACGATTCCCGGCATGCGCGTCGAACTGTGGAACGCGTACGCGAAGTGCTACGCGCACCTCGGCGATACGCGCGCGCAACGCGCTGCGCTGCGCCGCGTCGAGGCGCTGACCGAAGTTTTCCCGACCGATCCGCGCGTGCGACGCGCCGCCGGCGAGGCGTGGCTCGAGCACGGACGCATCCAGTCCGAGGAAGAGCTCTGGTACGCGGCCGAGGATCAACTCGCGCGCGCGCTGTGCCTCTTGCCCGAGCGCGCCGACGAGATTCGACCGTTGTGGGAGGACGTCGGCGCGCGTTCGATTCGCGCCCACGGGCGCAACGTCGACCGCGTGAAGCGGAACCCCAGTCAGCGCGACAGCCTCGGCAGCTTCCCGTCGATGGAGGCGTACGAGGCCTGCGTTCGCGCGCGCGCGAACCTGGACCTCGGACGCACGGTCGACGTGGGCCTCCTGCTGCAGCCCGTCCTCGAGACCTACCCCGGCCTCCCGATGGCGTTGCATGCCCTGGCCGAGGCCGAGGTCCTTCGCGGCCGCTACGACGCGGGCGTCGAGGCCGAGCTGTCGATCGCCGCGCTCGGCTATTCGCCCGTCGACGACGCGTCCGCATTGCTCGCGCGTGTTCCGCCGAGCGCTCTCACCGGCGACCAGATCCGCCGCTGGATGCTGCTCGACCCGGCGGCGGGGGGACTCGAACGCGTCGTCTCGGAGCTCGAGCGCACCGGCGACCGGGCGCGCCTCGCGCGCTTCGTCGAAGCCCGTCCACCCAGCGACGCCAAGCCCGAACAGCGCGTCCGGATCGCGATCGCGTGCTCGCGGCTCGGCTTGTTCGACGACGCGTACCGCTGGATCAACTCGATGCGCGCGGAGACCCCGGCGGTCGGCGCGAACGCGGGCGTCGCGATGCGTGCCGCGATCGTGTCGTCGGAGAGCGACGGACACCGACACAAGATCGAAAACTTCACCGAGAAGCTGCTCGAGTGCCCGAACATCGACGATCCCGAGTTCCCGCTCGCCGCGGACGCGCTGCTCGCGATCGGCGAGGTCGAGCGCGCCACGGCGCTGCTCGCGAACGCGCGCCCGAACGGCGCGGCCGCGCGCGGCGACGTGCTGCTGCGCAGCGCCGTCGCGCAGTTGATCGCGGGGAATGCGTCGCGCCCGGGAGCGCGTGAAGCGTTCGAGCGCTGCGCCGGCATGCGCGCAGACGCGAGCGCCGAGTTCGGCTCGCTCCTCCTCGCGATCGAGGCGGGCAATCGTTCGGAAGTGAAGCGCCTCGCCGCCGCACTCGTGCCGACGTCGCTCTTCGAAACCGCCGCGGATCGCGCGCTACTCACCGCGTTCGCCGGCGATCCGCACGCGGCGCTCGACGCGCTCCTCGCCGCCGCGGCCGGTCCGCAGCCCGACGCCCGCGCTGCGATGCTGACGACCGCCGCGCTGCGCCGCCTCGCGCCCTTCGTGCCCGAACGACCGCTAGGCGACGAGCTCGGCGGCACGCCGCGCGTGGGCGCCGACGCGCCGTGGGGAGCGGTCGACCCGAACCTGTCCGCCGCGCTCCTCCTCGCGACGCGTCTGCGCCCGTTCGCGCCGTGGGTCCTGGCGATCGTCGAGCGCCTCGCCCCCGCCGTGCGCGACACGCCGAACGCGGCGCAGCTCCGCGCGCTCGCGTGGGAGTCCCTCGGGCGCGGCGACCTGGCCCAGGCGGAGCTCGCGGCGTGGACGACGAGCGCCGACAACCCGGACCTCTGGCGCATGCGCAAGCGCCTCGTCGCCAACCGCTCGGGCGCGTCCTTCGGCGGAGACTTCGATCGCCTGTTGCGTGAGCGCTACGGCAACGTCGGCGCAGCCGGACTCGCGCCGGCCGAGGTGGCGCGCGTCCGCGTCCAGGAACACCTCGAGCGCGGAGCCGACGGCGCCGCCACGCGCGCCGTCGAAGAAGGGCGGCGCCAAGCACCGCACGACTTCTACCTCGCGCTCATGCAGGCGCGCCTCGCCGCGCGCGCCGCGACGGACCTGCGCGGCGCGCTCGACCTCTACGACGGGCTGGTCGAGTCGCACCGCGACGCGTTCGCGCCGTACGTCGACGAGTTCGTATCGCTGCTGCGGACCGCGCGCACGAGCGGCGCGCTCTCGATCGAGGCCGAATGGGCCGCGCTCGACGCGCTCGAGGCCGCCTACCCGCGCAACGCGTCGCTGCCGCGCATCCTCGCCACGCTGCGCATCAACACGGCCGAGCAGACGCGCGACTGGGGCCTCCAGCGCGCGTGGAACCACCTCGAGCGTTTTCGCCAGCGCACACGACCCAGCTCGATCGATGCGCTCACGCCGGGCGAAGCGGAGGCGTGGTGGCGACTCATCAAGCGCTACGACCCGGCGCGGGCGGAGCGCTTCGCGCTCCAGGAGTTGAACGCGAATCCCGCGTCGGCCGAGCTCTGGGGCGTGTGGTGCGAGGCGCTCGTCACGGTCGGCAAGCGCGAGCAGGCGCTCGCGGCGTACGAGACGATCCTCGCGCTGGCCGAATCGCCGACGCTGCGCCGCGGGTACGCGCTCCTGCGCCTCGACCTCGGGCTCCCCTCCGACGAGGACGCGTCGCGCATGCTCGCCGACGCGAGCGACGTGGATCAGGAGCTCGCCATGCGCTGCGCCTTCGCGCTGATGCAGGGCGAAGGCGAGCGCGCCGACGAGGCGCGCCGCATCGCACGCGAGCTCTGGGCCGATCGGGATCGCAACGACCTACCGCTCTCGCCCTTCGCGCGCCGCCTCGCACTCGGCCTCGCCGAGAGCGCCCCGGACGAAGCGCTCGCCGTCCTCGACGGCGCGATCGATGAAACGCGCGATCCGCTCGAGGCGCTCACCCTGCGCGCGACGCGCCACCTGCTGACGCTCGCCGAAGCGCCCGTCGCGGAAGTCGCCGAGTCGACCGACGGCTAACGTCTAGCCCGGGCTATTCATGAGCATGCACGCCAAGAGCTGCAATCGACCGGCTACGCCGGTCTCTCGGCCCCTGCCGGCACTTTGCGAACGTCGGCGTCCTCGACGACCTGACAAGGTCGCCTCCGGGGCCAACGCCCGCAAAGCACCGGCAGG
>JAJDEV010000196.1 GCA_029259605.1 Planctomycetota bacterium
GTCCTCCACTCCGGCTTGGCCCCCGAAAGCCTCGCCGAATCCACCGATTCGCCTACGTTTCCGGAGACCAACCCGGAGCGGATGCCGACGCTCTGCGGGCGAAGCACTTTCGCCACAGCTTGCTAGGTGAAGGCTCATGAATGATCCCGGCTAGGTCCCCGTGGACACGCGCCCGTCCGCGATTCGCGCGATGCGCCCCATGCGCGCCGCGAGCGCCTCGGAGTGCGTCACGACGACGAGGGTCACGCCCTCGCCCTCGTTCAGCTCGAGGAACAGGTCGCCGAGCGACTCCGCCGCCGCGCCGTCGAGCGAGCCGGTCGGCTCGTCGGCGAGGACGAGGCGCGGCCGATGGATGAGCGCGCGCACCACGGCGACGCGCTGGCACTCGCCGCCCGACATCTGGCTCGGCCGATGCGAACGCCGGTGCCCGAGGCCGACGCGCTCGAGCAACTCGCCGGCGCGCGCCTCGAGCTCGGCGTGGCGATCGCTCGCGGACGCGAGCGTCGGAAGCAGCACGTTCTCGAGCGCCGTGCATTGCGGCAGGAGGTGGTGACGCTGAAAGACGAAGCCGATCTCGCGATTGCGGAAGGCCGCGCGCTCGTCCGCATCGGCGCGCGCCAGGTCCTTGCCCTCCCACACGACGCGGCCGGAGCTCGGCGGCTCGAGCGTGCCGATGATGTTCAAGAGCGTGCTCTTGCCCGAACCGGACGGTCCGAGCACGGCGCAGGTCTCCCCCGCCGCGAGCTCGAAGTCGACGCCGCGCAACACATCGACGCGCGCCTCGCCGTCGCCGAACGACTTCGTGACGCCTTCGAGCGCGACCAGTGCTTGCGGCGGCAACGCGTTCATTTCGTCTGTGCGGGCGGATGCGCGGCGGCGGGCGCCGCCGGGTTGGGCTTGTAGAGGGTGACGAGCGTTCCGCCGAGCGCCGCCATCGCGATCCCGAGCAGGAACTGCCAGCGCAAACCGCCGAAGCCGCCCGCCGGCGGGTGCAGGTACATCGCGACGATCGCGTTCACGATCGGTGCGCCGGCGAAGATGATCGACATGACGACCGCCGGTTGGCCCTTCTGCCAGAACGCGAGCAGCACGCAGAAGGCGCCGATCGCGCCGACCGCGCCCGCGATCAACGACCAGATCCAGCCCGCGCTCGGCATGCTCCAGGAGGCGCCGTTCGCGACGAGGAAGCCCGCCGGCGCGAGCACGGCAATGATCACGTACGCGACGCCGACCATGAGAAACGCTTTGTAGCGGCCGTTCTCCGGGTCGCTCATTCCGACCTGCCCCATGTGCAGGAAGACGCCGTAGAGTCCCCACGACACGACGGTCATGAGGGCGAAAGCCATCCAAAGGTTGCCGCTCGTTTCCGGTGATTCGGGCATGTCGATCAGGTTCGTGGTTCGGGAGCGACTTCGATCAGCCGCTGGGTTTCTGCGGGCATGTTGCACGCGCGCATGCGCTCGTCGCCATTGGACTTGCCGACGTGCACGACTTGCATCTCACCGCGGGCGATGACCGCGGCGTCGCCTTCGAGGCGAAACTCGCACCGATAGCGGAGCGACTTCTCGCGCTTCTCGATGACGGTCAAGTGGATCGCGATCCGGTCGCGGTTCGTGGCCGGTGCGAGGTAATCACAGCTCGCGTGCACGCGCACGAAGCCCTGCACGCGGCCGTCCGCTTCGGTGTGGAGGTCGAGTCCGAGCGAGGCGAAGAACGCGTGCTCGGTGGCCTCCATATACCGAAAGAAGTTGGAGAAGTGCACGATGCCGGCCATGTCGGTCTCGGCGAACTCGACGGTTCGGATGTGCGTGAATTCGTGCGCCATGTCGTGCGGTTCGTCGCGTGCGAGCGACATCCTATCGATGCGGGGTCTCCGTTGCGCGGGCGAGGTCCCGCGCTCGGGGTCCTTCGGTGACGGTGAGGCAAACGCGCTCGATATCGCGCGCCATCCGATCGGCGCCGAAGCCCGCGGTGACGGCGCGCCGCGCAGCGCGCGCGAGCGCGAGGCGACGCGGCTCGTCGAGAAGGAGCGCCTCGAGCGCATCGGCGAGCCCCGCCGGCGCGTCGCCGTCGTAGAGGACCCCGCCCCCGGTCGCCTCGACGATCTCCGGAAAAGCGGCCACGTTCGGCTGCACGACGGGCACGCCGCAGGCCATGGCCTCGATCAGGTAGAGACCGAACGACTCGCCATAGCGCGCGGGCACGGACAGCACCGAGAGCGACGCGAGCAGCTCGAGCTTCGCGTCGCGCGAGACGTTCGGCAGGAACTCCACATCCGCCGCCGCCCCGGCGTTCGCGACGCGGCGCTCGAGCTCACGCACGTGCGCCTCGTCCTCGCGCAGGCGGACCCCCGCGATGCGCAAGCGCACGCCCGGAACGGTGCCGCGCGCGCGGAGGTCGAGGAACCCGTCGACGAGCTCGTCCACCCCCTTGTCGGCGCACATGCGCGCCAGGTATCCGATCGTCGGCCGGCCGCCTTCCGCCGCGTTCGCCTGCGACGCGTCGATGTGCGCGTAGTCGGAGAGCTCGATCCCGTTCGGCACGACGTGCATCCGCTCGGGCGCCACGCCCATGCGTTCGGTCATCAGATCGGCGGTGTAGCGGCTGACCGCGAGGTAGCCGTCCGCGTCGCCCGCGCGTTCGCGCAACGTGCGCCAACAATCGCCGCGGTACGGCTCGGGCAACGCGTCGAGGAATGGCGGCTCGCCCTGGAGCGTGCACAGCACGGGACGGTCGAGCGCCTCGCCGATGCGCCGCGCGAGTCCCATCAGCATCGCGTTCGACAGGATGATCACATCGGGGCACTCGAGCTCGGCGATCCAGGAGACCAACTTGTCGAGCTCGGCCGCCTGGCGCCCCTCTTCGCCGCGCAACATCGACACCGTCATTGCACCGAGGCCCGAAGCGTCGGTCATGCTCGCGCGCGAGGATGCGAAGCGCAGGAGCCCCGGACGATCGAGCAGGTCCTGCACGGCGCGCGGAAGCGCGCGCAGGAACGGCAGCTTCTGCTGCAGGTACACGTTGATGCCGCCCATGTGCACGGGAGCCGGCTCCTTGGCCGGCTCGCCCTCGAGGAAGAACGGCAGGTAGAGCGGCGAAATGAGCGCGTCGTGTCCGAGCGCGCGCAGCTCGCGCGCGAGCGCGTTGTCGCGCAAGCAGCTGCCGCACAGGAAGTTGCCCGTTCCAGGCGTGAGCTGGAGGATGCGCATCTCTTCCGTCAGGCGTAGCGCGCGTTCCGATGCTCCTCGAGGAAGAACGGCGGCAACAGGCGGTCGACCTGCAGGAGCCCCTGCTCGGTCGTGCGGATCGACTCCTCCTCGAGCTCGAGCATGCCGGCCGCCTCGTGCTCGGCCAGCTCGGACCGAAAACGCTCGCGCACGTCGACGTCGAACTTGTTTTGGAAGTAGCGCGGGTACACGGACCCGGTCTTCATCTGCAGGATGAACTCGCGGATGAAGCGCTCGTCGTCGCTCATCTCGAACGCGCGCGCGATCGGGAGCTCGCCGGCCTCGACGCGCGAGACGTACGGCTCGTACGAGTGCTCGTTCTGGAAGTGGTTGCCGCCCAGGTGCGAGAACGAGGAGACGCCGAGCCCGAGCATGTCGGCGCCGTGCCACAGCGCGTCGCGGTAGACGAAGCGCACCGTTTGGTCGCGGCAGATCGTGTAGGCGCTGCTCTGGCGATAGCCGGCGGCGGCGAGGCGCGCAAAGGCCTCCTGCGTCCAGCGCCGCTTCGTGTCCCAGTCGGCGACGGGCGCGACCTCCTTCTTGTCCTCGCGCATGCGCCGATAGATGGTCGTGTTGTACGGCACTTCCATCTGATAGATCGTCACGCTGTCGGGCGTCATGGCGAGCACCTGGTCGACGCAGCGGCTCCAGTTCTCGTCCGTCTCGCCGATCATCCCGGCGATCAGGTCGATGTTGATCGACTGGAAGCCGACGTCGCGCGCGAAGCCGTAGGTGCGGTGGATCTCGTCGGCGCGGTGCGCGCGGTTGTTCAGCTCGAGGATCTCGGGATCGAAGTTCTCGACGCCGAGGCTGAGCCGCGTCACGCCGAGCTCGGCCAGCGCCTGGACCTTGGACAGCGAGAGCGTGCCCGGCTCGCACTCGAACGTGACCTCCTCGACGTCGCTCCAATCGAAGCGCTGCTTCATCGCGTCGAAGAGCGTGCGCATCTGGTTCGCGGAGAGGTACGACGGCGTGCCTCCTCCGAAGTAGATGAAGCGCGGCTTGCGCCCCTGAATGAAGGGCGTCTTGCCGTACGCCTCGAGCTCGTGGATCACGGCGTCGAGGTAGCGCCGGATCTCACGGCTGTTCTTGTCGGTGTAGACCTTGAAGTAGCAGAAGTCGCAGCGCTTGCGGCAGAACGGGATGTGCACGTACACGCCGAGCGGTCGGTCGTCGACGGGCGGCGACCCCATGACGTCGTCGATCAGCGACACGTCGTTCCCGGACCAGAACGAGAACGGCGGATAGTTCGAGATGAAGTAGTTCCCGACCGTCGTGTCGTCTTTGGGTTCGTCGTTCTCGGTCATCCGCCTTCCTCGACCTCCGCTGGCTTCGCGCCGAAGGCGTAGAGACGCCCGTCGTTCGCACCGATGTAGATCCTACCGTCGACGACGGCGGGCGAAGAGATGACCGCCTTGCCGACGTCGAAGGTCCATTGTTCGTCGCCCTTCTCGAGTCCGACGATGTAGATCCGGCCGTCCTCCGATCCGAACACGACTCGGTCACCGCAGATGACGGGCGAGCCGTCCACCTTGCGCCGCGTCGGGAAGGTCCAGATCGCCTCGCCCGTCGCACGATCGACGCAGTGCAGCTTCTTGTCGCGTCCGCCGAAGACGACGCGCTTCGCGCCGATCGCGGGCGACGAGAAGAACGGCTGGCGCCGGCCGCCATAGCGCCACACGGTCTCGTTCGTGGCGAGGTCGATGCAGACGAACTCGTTGCCGTAGTGGCCGAAGTACACACGCCCGTCGGCCACGGCGACCGAGCCCGCCACGTGACAGCCGTCGCCGAGCTCGACGCGCGAACTCCCTTCGCCGTTCGCGACGGACACGACGTGCAGCACGGCATCGCACCCACCGAAGATCGCCTTCCCGTCGACGACCGCAGGCGTCCCGTTGACGTAGTTGTCGGTCGCGTACGTCCAGAGGTTCTCGCCCGTCGCGGCGTCGAAGCCGTAGAGCTTCGAATCGTAGCTGCCGACGACGATGCGCAGTCCCGCGTCGGTCCGCACGTAGTTCGCGCCGCCGAGCACGCGGTCGTCGGTCTCGTGCTTCCAACGCAGCTCGCCGGTCGATGCGTCGACGGCGTAGAAGAAGAAGTCGGACGAGCCGATGTACACCGTCCCGTCGACGACGAGCGGCGGCGCCTCGATCATGTCCAGGGTCTCGAACGCCCAGAGCTGCTTGCCGGTCACCGCGTCGACACAGTGCAGCTTGCCGTCGTCGCCACCGAAGTAGACGCGCCCGGCGACGACCACCGGCGACGAAACGATCGCGCCCTTGGCCTCGAACGTCCAGAGCAGCTCGGGCTTGTCGGGCAGCTCGCCGGTCGCGATCCCGTCGAGCCCGGGCTCGCCGCGGAAGATCGGCCAGTCGTCGGCCTCCGCGCGCTCGACGTTCGCCCCGGCCGCGCAGAGCGCGCCGGCGAGGACGAGCGCGAGTCCGCGCATCGATGCGGCGCCGATGCGCTTGAATCCGTCTCGCATGGTCATGGAATCGGTTCTCGGTCCGCCCACCGTGGATCGAACCGCGTCGGTTCGCGTCGCGCGCCTCGCGTTCCCGGCGCCTTGTTCGCGGTGCGACCTCAAGGGGAACACGCTCGCTCGAAGAGGTCACGGAACTTCGCGGCGTCGACCGGTCGCGGGTTGAACTGCGCGGTCCACTGCTTCGACGCCTCCTCGGCCAGGGCGTCGAAGCGATCCGGCGTCACGCCGCAATCCGTGAGCGAGGTCGGCATGTCCGCGCGCACGAGAGTGGCCCGCAACACGTCGACGAGCGCTTCGACGGCGTCGCTGTTCGCGCCCTCGAGCCGCGCTTCACGCGCGAGCTCGGTGTAGATCGCGAGGATCGCGTCGTCCTCGGCGTTGAAGCGCACGACGTGCGGCAGACACATGCCCACCGCCTGGCCGTGCGGCACGTTGAAGCGCGCGGTCAACGGGTTCGCCATGGCGTGCGCGGCGCCGAGCATGCTGTGTTCGATCGCGAGGCCGGCGAGCGCGGCGGCGCGCAGCATGTCGCCTCGCGCACGAATGTCGCCGGGGACGGCCAGCACGCGCGGCAGGCTCTTGATTCCGAGGACGAACGACTCGCGCGAGAAGCGCGACGACAGGTCGGTGCGAGTCTTCGTCACCGCGGACTCGAGCGCGTGACCGATCGAGTCGAAGCCCGTGCACGCCGTCACGCGCGGCGGTTGCGAGAGGGTCAGCGTCGGATCGAGCACCGCGACGCGCGCCGCCGCGCTCGGATCCCCACACGCCATCTTCTGGTGCGTCGTCGCGTTGGCGATCAGCGCGAAGCGTTGGACCTCGGTGCCGGTGCCCGCGGTCGTCGGTACGGCGATGAGCGGCAGCAGCGGTTCGGTCGCCTTGCCGTCGCCCCAGTAATCCTCCATGCGCCCGCCGTTCGTCAGCAGGAAGTTCGTCCCCTTGGCGACGTCGATGCAGCTCCCGCCCCCGAAGCCGAGGATCATGTCCGGGCGACCGGACTCGAGCCCGGCGATGAACGCGAGACAGCGATCGAGGTCCTCCGTCGTCGGGTTCTCGCGCACGTCGCTGAAGCGCTCGACCACGTGCCCCACGGCGCGCAACGCCGCCTCCGCACGATCGACGTGGCCGGTCGCCACGAGACCCGGGTCCGTCACCACGAGCACGCGCGCGGCTCCGTTCGCGACTCCGCAGTCCCGCGCCACGTCGGAAACGAGCGCGCCGACGCGGTCGACGACTCCGTCGCCGAAGACCACGCGCGTCCGCGTGGACAGGTCGAAGGTGTCCGCCATGGCTACCAGTCCGTCCGTTCCTGCAGCGCGCGGCGCGCGTAGAGGAACTCGAAGAGGTTGCCCTCGTGCGGCTGGTCCCACTCGACGCGCGACGTC
Source organism: Planctomycetota bacterium (assembly GCA_029259605.1). Taxonomy (GTDB): domain Bacteria; phylum Planctomycetota; class UBA1135; order UBA1135; genus OFTM281. Next base: position 7,098 of record JAJDEV010000196.1, read on the forward strand.
GGAATGGGTCCGAGGTTCAGGCGGTGGATGTCGGCGGAGCGCTTCAGCGCCGCGAGCAGCGACTCGTTCTTCGTGATCGCGGTCACCACGAGGCTCGGGCCGATCGCGTCGAGCATGTCGGCCTCGGGGACCTCGACGACGCTGGTGAACGGGAACATGTACTCGGTGTTCGCGAGCGCGTGCGTAAGCGCGTCGCAGTGGATCACGGTCGGCAGCAGGTAGGTCGCGCCGCCGTGCTTGCGCAGCCGCTCGCCCCCACCGCGCTTCGCCACCGTCACGTCGCGCGCGCCGCCCGCAGTGAGCCCGGCCTCGATCGCCGCGTCCATCGACTCCGCGAAGGCCGGATTCGCGAACGCCGCCAGGCGCGCGTTCTCGTCGTCGTGGTTCAGGGGCACGATCGACGCGAGTCGTTCGGCCAGCGCTTCGGCGATCTCGGCCGCGTGCGCGGGGACGAAGATCGCGGACGCGTTGATGCAGCTGCGTCCACCGTTGTCCGCGACCGACGCGACGAGCACGTCGAGGTGATCGCGCCAGTTCTCGGCCTGGTCGGCGCCGAGCAAGACCTTGCTGCGTCCGGGACCGTGGATCTCGATCGACGCGTCACCGGCGTACTTGCCCGTCGTTCGCGCGTCGCCGAAGAGCAGCGCGCGACCGCAGGCGTCGAGCACGGTCGCGGCGCCCTCGTGGTCGGTCGGGTAGAGGCTGAACGCCTCGGCCGGAATCCCCGCCGCGATCATCGCCTGCGCGACGCGCATCGGCGTCCACGGCTCCTCGCGACCCGGCTTCAACACGACCGGCACCTTCAGCGCGATCGAAGGCACCCACAGCGAGTGCACACCGGGTGAGTTGCTGGGCAACACGGCACCGAGCGAGTTGGTCGTCGGCGTGTACCACACCGGCACGCCGTCGTGCTTGCCGACGCCGCCGTCGAGGACTTCCGGGTCCATGCCACGCATCAGGCCGCGCAGGATGGTCGGCATCTCGCGCATGACCGTCGCGACCTTCTGCATGTTCGCGCGGCAGAGCGTGTGCGGCAGACCGCTGGTCTGGCTGAGGCTCGTGACGTAGTCCTCGGGCGACTGCGACGAACCGTCGAGACCGGTCGAGATCGAGTCCTCGAGGAAGATGCGCGCGGCAGCGGTGCAGCGCTCGAGCAGCTCGCGAATCGGAATCCCGCGCAGCAACGCGGCGCGCTCCTCGGCGCGCTTCATGTCGCGCCGGATCATGCCGGCGCCGAGCTGGGACACGGCGGCGATCGGCGCGCCGTCCGGATCGCGATGATCGCGGAGCTCGACGACGTCGAGGCTCTCGTACGGGCGACCAGCGCGCAGGGCGGGGAGTTGGAGGAGATCTGCCACGGCCTTCCTTAGTAAACGCCCTCGACGATCTTCTCCTCGGACGCACCGAACGGTCGCACCTGTCCGACGCCGTCCCAGGGCCAGCGCTCGATCGGCTCGCAACGCACGGCCTCGTCGCGCTCGAGGAAGCGCGGCAGGAAGAACTCCTGGGTCAGCGTCGTGAGCTCGACACGCCCCCACTCTCCGTAGTCGACGAGCTTCGAAGCGTCGTTCGGATCGGTGACGCGCAGCACGGCGCGCGGTTGCGGCGCGTAGTACGTGATCGCGTAACCGTCCTCCTTCGTCAGCGGCTTGTGCGCCGCGAGGCCCATCAGCGTGTTGCCGTAGGTCGGCAGGAAGGCGACGCGTTCCTCGAGCACTTCCTCGATCAGGAAGCGCACGGTCTGCGGCGACATCTCGGTCCCCCCGCAGAACACGCCCTTGACGCCCGCGTCCGCGAGCGAGATCTCCTCGCCCAACGTCTCGAGCAAGCGCGGCGTCGTGAACAGCGCGTCGACCTTGCGGTTCTTCAGGATGATCAACGCCTGCTCGGTGACGTGATCCATGTATGCCTTCGCCTGGTCCTGCTGGCCCGTCCGGATCAGCTTCTTCACCCAGCGCGGATCGAGGTCGACGAAGTAGCAGGACGAACCGCGGTGGTTCGCGAGGTGCTCGATGGCGAGCCGCAAGCGCCGCGGCCCCGTCGGTCCGACCATCAGCCAATAGCCGCCGCGCGGGAACGCGCTGTCGTCGAGCGTGTCGGAGAAGTCCTCGTAGTCGCGCTTGTAGTCCTCCCAACCGATGCGCTGCTTCGGCATGCCCGTCGTTCCACCGGTCTCGAAGATCGTGAACGGACGACCGGCGAAGGCGCGCGGAATCCAACGCTCGTGCGGCTCGTTCCGCAGGCGCTCGCCGTCGAAATTTCCGAAGCCCTCGATCAGGTCGTCGAAGCCACCGATCTCGCCGGCCGCCTTGCCTTCGGCCGAGCCGGCCCAGTCGATCCACACGGGCGTGCCCGTATCGGGTGACGTGTGCCAACGCACGATCTCGCGGACGTGGGCATCGAGCGCTTCTCGCGCTTCAGCTTGGGAGGTCATGCGAATCAGCCGCGGTCGGTCTTGGGGATCATGAACCGCTCGACGTGCTCGGCGGGCGGCGGGGTGGTTACGAGGCTGACGCCGACGAGCGCGGCGGCCGACGCCGCGAAGATGACCGTGACGGGCATCATGCCCATGACGAGGAAGTCGCCGACGATCTTCTCGCCGCTCAGCGTCGGCTCGATCAGGCCGATGTAGAAGTAGTACGACCAGGAGACGACCATGACGAGCACGGACGCGAATGCGCCGGCCTTGGTCACGCGCCGCCAGTACACCGCAGCGAAGACGAGCGGGAACAGGCTCGCGAACCCGCTGAAGCACCACACCGCGAGGTCGAAGATCTTCGGCGGCGGGAACAACGAGAGCACGTAGGTCAGCGCGACGATCGCGACGATGAAGCCGCGGCCGAGCAAGATCTTCTGGCGATCGGTGAAGCGGTCCTCGCCGGCGACCTGCAGCACGATGTCCTGCGTGAACATCGTCCCGAGGCAGACGAACTGCGAGTCGAGCGACGACATGATCGCGGCCAGGATGCCGGCCGTCAGGAGTCCGGTCAGGTACGGGTTGTCGAGCAGCGTGCCGACCATCGCGGCGAGCACGGCGTTCGAGTTGCCGCCGGGCGCCTTGAGCCCGATGCCGACCGCCCAGATCCCGATCAGGATGCAGGGCACCCAGACGATCATGATGAACAGCGGGTGCGCCACCGCGGTCAGCCGGAACGTCTTCGCGTCCTTCGCCGTCAGCCAGTGCTGGAACAGGTGCGGGAACATCCCGACCGACAGCGGAACGAAGGCGTAGGTCAGGAACTGCAGCTTGCCGATCTTGGCACGCACGACGTGGTCGTGCGCGTTGTCGAGAACGAGCTGCGTCGCCGCCGCCGCGCCGCCCAGCTTGTCCGCGATCAAGGTGAACGCGATCAGTCCGGTCACCATGAAGACGACGGTCTGGAACGCGTTGGCCCACGCCGCTGCGCGCAGCCCGCCGGTGAAGATATAGAAGAGCACGACCGAGCAGATCACGAGCCCGGTGACCCACGGCGGAACGGCGCCCGCGAACAGCGTCGCGCCGGTCGGCGTCGTGATCCCCGCGAACGTGTCCGGGAACATGCCGACGGTGATGCCGCGCACGACCGCTCCCGCTCCGAGGATTCCGATCAAGAGGTACGGAATCACGAGCAACACGAGGATCGGGAAGAGCAAGTATCCGAGCGCGACCGATTGGAAGCGCGCGCGGAAGAACTGGATCTGCGTCATGAAATCATGACGCTTGCCGATCGCCCAGAGCTTGATCCCGATGATGAAGAACACGAGCGAGTGGATGATCGCCGACGACGACGCCATCAGTCCGTACACGCCCGCGCCGAGCTCGTACGCCTTGCCGGTCGACCCGACGAGCGCGAAGGCGGTCATCGTCGTCCCGAAGACGCTCATCAGGAGCAGCACCGGACCGATCGATCGGCCGGCGACGAAGTAGTCCTTGCTCGTCCCGCGGAACAGCGTCCGCGTGAACAGCCCGAGCCCGATCAACGAGCCGAGATAGAGAGCGACGACGACGAGCGGAGTCGTGTCCGCGGGATTGGCCGGCATCAGCGTGTCCCCTTCCCGTCGCCGTCACCGGCTCCGTCGCCTTCGCTCGCCCACTGCTCGATGCCCTCCGGCCAATCGAACTTGACGACCGCCAGCCACGCGCCGGCGGCGAGCAGCGAAACGCCCGCGTGGTACGCGAGCGCCATCGGCATGAAGCCGAAGACCAGCGAGTCGTCGTCCCAGGCCCAGAGATCGGTGTGGAGAATCGCCGCCAGGACGACGAGCCCCCATGCAAACTTGCCGGCGCTAGTCATGGGAATGGGCTACTCGCCCTTCGGGGCCTCGATCGCGAACAGGTGCGTGTGCGTCGCGATGTACAGCACGCCGTTCGCCGCGATGGCGGACGAGTAGATCGGCGAGACCATGTCGACCTCGACGACGCTGTCCTCGTCGTACGAGCTGGTCGCCGGGAGGATCGTCATGTAGCCGTCCTCGTTGCCGATGAAGATCTTGCCGTCGACCAGGAGCGGCGAGCACCAAATGTGCCCCTTGGTGTCGTGCACCCAGTGCTCCTTGCCGGTCTTCGCGTCGAGGCAGTAGACGAAGCCCGAGAAGTCGGCGGCGAACAGCATCCCGTCCCCCGCGGCGAGCGACGAGAGCGAGCGGTTGATCTTGCGGTACGACCAGACCTCCTTGCCCGTCGGATCCATGCACGTGAGGTTGCCGATCCCCTCGCCGTGCTCGGGGTCCTGCCCGATGACCGCATAGACCAGACCGTCGTACGTCATCGGCGTCCCGAGGATCTCGCTCGGCCCGTCGCGATGCGTGTAGGTCATCGTCTTGCCGTCCTTCACGCGATACTCGGGCGGGTTGCAGTCGTAGCGCCACGCCTCCTCGAGCAGCGGCCAGCCGTCCTCGCCCTCGGTGGGGTTCGGCGTGAACGCGTAGCAGACGCCGTCCGGTCCGCCGAAGATGCAGAGCTGCGTGTCGTCGGTCCGCAGGTACGCGGGAGACGACCAGTTCGAGTGGAAGATGCGCGACGAGAGCCCCGAGGCCTCCTCGGCCAGGAGCTCGCCCGTCTTCTTGTCGACCATGATCAGGCTCGGCGCGTTAGGCGCCGGCGTCTCGACGTGGCCGTAGTCGACGCCGTTCGAGGTCGTGACCCACAGGACGTCGCCCGCGATCAGCACCGAGCTGGTCGTGATGTTGTGCGGGAACACACCGCACTCGTCGATCATGTTCATCACCCAGATGATGTCCGCGTCGTTGGGCTTGACCTCCATCGGATCGTTGCCCGGACCGGCCATGTACTGGCCCTCGTCCTGGTAACCGTCGTTGCCGTTCGCCATGCCGTTCGTGTCGAGGCAGATCAGCTCGCAACGGTTCGTGACGAGGTAGACCCGATCGCCCTCGACGGACGGGGACGAGCAGATGCCGAGGTACTCCCAGTCGCTGACTTTGCCGGTCCCGAGCTTCGGAACGTTCAGCTCCCAGATGTAATCGCCCGTGTCCTCGTCCAGGCAGTACACGACGCAGCGGTCGCCCTTGAAGCGCTCGTCGCGCGGCGAGTCGTTGTTCGTGCCGACGTAGATGCGGCCGTCGCTGACGGTCGGGTTGCCGTAGCTCTGCGAGCCGAGCTTGGCGATCCACTTGACGTTCTTCGACGTCTTGATGTCGATCTCGTCGGTGACCCCGATGAACTTGCCCGCAACGAATTCGCCGGGGATGCCGGTGATGTCGCTGGCCATGTTGCGCGTTTCGTCGTGCCCCCACATGGGCCAGTCTCCCGCATCCTGCGCGAGGGTCGAGGCGCCGCCGCACAGGACGGCCGCAGCGAAGAGGAAGGAACGAAGGGGATTACTCATTGGGGGTCACCGAGAGGTTGTCGATGTAGACGGTGAAGCGGCTTTGCGGCGTGAAACCATAGAGGCCTGCCGCGCCGTGAGCGTGTGCAAAAGGGTCCGTGACTTCGATCGTCCAGGCATCCGGCTCGGTCTCGTCGCGGGGCCAGGCCTTCGCGCGCACGACGCCGGACCCGTCCTCGGCGACGTCGACGCGCGTCTTCATGCGATACCAGGTGTCCGCCTTCCATTTGAAAGGAACGGACTCCTTGAGGCGCTCCATGTTGGAGCTGACTTCGAGCTCCTGGTAGTTGCCTTTCAGCACGATCTGGTAGCGCTGGTTGATCACGCCGACGGACGATAGCGTCCGGCGGTTGCCCTCGGACATGACGTCCGCCTGCACCGTGTAGTTCGCGTCGTCGGTGTCGCCGAAGAGCGACATGGTGCGCTGGAAGAGCGGGTTGTCCATGCGGCGCATGGCGACGCGGCTGCCGTCGTGATCGACGATCTGCCACTTCAGCGTCCCGCCCAGCCAATGCCCGGGCGGAAGCGCCCACTTGCCGCCCTTGTCGAGCTCGTAGCCCTCGAAGTCCTCCACGAGCGGGAGCGCGGGAACGACGCGCACACGTGCGGAACCGGTCAGGCCGTCGAGCGTCGCGGTGACCACGCCGACGCCCGTCCCGCCCTCGGTGAGGAACGCCGGACGGGTGAAGGTGGCGAGGTCGGCGGACGCTTCGTCGACCACGCGGCCCGCGGCGTCGATGCGGCGGATGGCGAAGTCGATCGCTTCCCCCTGGCGCACGGAGACGTCGGCGGGGACGAGCTGCAGGCTCGCCGCCGGGCCGGCCGCGACCGACGCGCTGCGCGGCCACGCGGGCGCCTGTCCCTTGCCGGTGCCGAAGCAGTAGAGGCGATCCGTCGTATGGACGTAGACGCGACCGTTCGCGATCGCGGGCGCGCCGAGGCAGCTCCCTGCGAGCTGCTCCTGGTCGAGGATGTCGAAGCCTTCGTCGCTCGGTCGCCCGATGTAGAAGTGCCCGTTCGTCATCGGGACGTAGAGCTTGCCGTCCCCGGCGACCGGCGACGCGTGCAGCTGGTCGGGCGCGAGCTTCGTCTTCCACAGCACTCTGCCGGAGTCCGCGTCAACGCAAGCGAGCTCGCCGGTCTGGTCCGTCAGGTAGACGCGATTGTCCACGAGGACCGGCGAGCTCGTGAAGGCGACGAGGTCGTTCCGCCACGTCTCTGCCGAGCTCGCCAACACGCCGTCGTCGCCGGCGGCCTGGTCGAGTCGCACGGACGCCACGCACCCGATCGTCGACGTCCCGATGTTCTCCTTGCCGTTGGTCGCGATGAGTCGGTCGCCGTACAGCAGCGCGCTCGAGTTCAGCCCGCCCGCGGCGAGCGGGTAGCGCCACACCGGCTCGCCCGTCCGCGCGTTGACGCACGCGACGTGTCCACCGCCCAGCCCCGCGTAGAGGAGCGTGCGTCCGCCCCGCTCCTCGACAACCGGCATCGCGAACGAACTGTCCTTGGGCGGACCGCCGGGCGTCGAGCCCCACACGACATCACCCGTGTCGCGGTGGAACGCGAAGAAGCGGTCGCGCGCCGGCCCGAAGTCCTTGCCCCACCCGGCGAAGATGAAGTGGACGATGACCAGGTCGTCGACGATCACGGGCGAACCGACGCGACCGTTCGGGAAGCTGAGGCGGCCGAGGTCTTCGGCCATCGAGCGCTGCCACAGAAGCTCGCCGTCCGGCGTCAGCGCGTTGACCAGCCCGGCGCTCGTGAGCGTGAACAGGTTGCCGGTCTCGGGATCGATCGTCACGCTGCCGAGGCCGTAACGGCTGTAGATGACGTCGGAGATGAAGTCGCGTGTGCGGTACTCCCAGAGGCGCTTGCCGGACTTCTCGTCGAGGCACACCAGCACCTCTTCCTGCGTCGGTCCGTTGCCCTCGTAGCCCTGCGCGAAGACGCGTCCGTTCGAGATCACAGGCGTGCCACGCCCGGCGAGCGGATAGGACCAGAGGTGCCCGTCGCCCTCGAGCGTGACCTCTTCGATCAGCCCGGTCTCCGGCGACGTTCCGTTCTGCGCGGGGCCGCGCCAGTTGAGCCAGCCGACCGGTGCGGTCGCACCGGCGCGCGCGGCCGCGCTCCCAGCGGAGTGGCCCGTGGATCCGGGCGATGAGCAGGCGGCAACGGCGACGATCGATGCGAACCAGAGCAGACGTTTCATACCTCGACCCTTTCGTGAAGCGCTGGAGCGTTCGTCGCGTGCGCGCGTCGGCTCCGGTGGGCGCGCCGCCGCGTGGCGGTGGACGGCGCGAGTGGACGTGTGGCGGGAATCATACCGATTTGGGGGAAGCGAACCGCTCGCGTCACAAAGATGCAACCGAATCGTCAGGGCGTTTTCCGTTCGCTTTCACGCGCGATGCACTTCCGATGCAACGGGCATCGAAGGCCGAAAGCGGGCACACGGGCGCTTACTCTTCGTCGACAGAGCCGGCATCCTCGCCGAAAGCGTAGAGCGCCGCCTCGGTGCGCAGATAGATGCGTCCCTGGCTCAACGCGGGCGTCGCGTAGACGCGCTCGCCGAAGTCTCCGACGAAGAGCGGCTCGAGACTGCCGCCCGCGCCGAGCACGACGACGGTGCCGTGCTCGCTGACGAGGTACACCTTTCCGTCGCCCGCGACCGGCGAGGCGTAGTAGGTGTCGAGCGCGCCCTCGAGGCGACCGTGCTCGAGTTGCTCGCCGCTCTCGGGACGGAAGGTCGTGATCAGACCGCCGGCGTCGTTCAGCATGTAGAGCACGTCGTCGTACACGAGGGGTGACGGCAGCTGCGGAACCGCGCGCCGGTACGACCATGCGAGCGCCCCCTGCGAACAGTCCCCCTCCTTTCCGGGGCGGAAGGCGAGCATGCCGTTCTGCGACGCGAGCGCGTCCGAGAGGTAGCTCCAATCGTCCGCGTCGAGCGTGCCGTTCGCGTCCAGATCGACGAATCCGAACCACGACGACGCGCGCGACGCCGGCATCTCCGCCTCCGAGATCACGCCGTCCTCGTTCGCATCGTTGCTCGCGAGGACCTCGTCGAACGGCGGCATCTGGATCTGGTTGCCCGGCTGGTTCATCGGCGAGCCGTAGCCGTTCGTGAAGATGAGCCCGTGCGAGTAGATCGGCACGGACTTCATCTCGAAGCAGAGCCCCGACGTCCACCACTTGCGCTCGCCTGACTTCGGATCGTAGGCGTCGAGGTAGAACGAGCCGGGCAGGATCAGCTCGGGCGCGCCGCCGGCACCCTCGATGACGATCGGCGTGCAGTGGCCGCTCTTCGCCGTCGGGCGGTCGACGCGCCAACGCTGTGCCCCGCTCTTCTTGTCGAGTGCGAGCAGGTACGAGCCGAGCGATTGATCGCACGCGAGGAACACCGTGTCCCCGATCAGGATCGGCGAAGCGCCCATGCCGTACACGTTGTGGAACGGCTCGAGCGGATGCTCCCAGAGCGGCTCACCCGAATGGTCGTAGGCGAGCAGTCCGAACTCCTGAAAGAACACGATGACGACGTCGTCGTCGACGACGGGCGACGGCGATGCCGCGTTGTTGCGTCCGTCGATCTGGTCCTTCCGCTCGCGCGGCGCCTCCTGACGCCACAGCTCCTCGCCCGTCCCGCGATCGAGCGCGATGGTCCACAACGCGTCGTCCTCGATCGCGGTCAGGAAAATCTGCTTCGCGGTCAGCACGGGCGACGAGTGGCCGGGCGCGAGCGGCGTCCGCCAGAGCACGTTGTGCGTCTCGTCGATCTCGGTCGGCAGCCCGCCGACGTCGACGACACCGGAGCCATTCGGGCCGCGAAAGCGCGACCACGCATCCGATTGAGCGAAGGCGACGCCGGAGCAGACGAGCGCTGCGGCGACGACGCGACACGAGAACCGAGCTGTGTGATTCCGCATGGCGCGGATTGTAGCGCTCGCCAACCCGGCGCCGGTCAGCGTCCCGTAATGCTCCGGGAGTCTTACTCGGCGCCTTCGGAGCCGATGCGGGTACAGGTGCTTCGTCCCGCGCACGAAGAGCTCGCTGCCGGCGATCACCGGCGAAGCGAGGAACCTCTAGTCGTCGAGCCCCGGCAACGTCGCGCTCCACGAACACCGGATCCGCGCCGCTCGCCATCCCCCTCCCATCCGGCGGGCGCCGATGCACCCGATCGGACCGCGCCGCAAACAAGAGGCGCGTGCGATCGTGCGTCGACTCATGCGTGTCCCTCGGGGAGCTCTCTGCGTGAAGCGGTAGCGCCCGCGGCCCGCAACACGCGAGCGAAGCGAGCCTGTGTTGCAGCGGCGCGCCTCGCGCCGCGCGTTAAACGGGCGCCTGCGGCCGGCGGGACGCGAGCGCAGCGAGCCTGTCCCGCAGCGGCGCGAAGCGCCGCGCGTTGAATCGGTGGTGCCGTGCCCGAGTCCCCGAACCGGACGTTGTCGCCGCTGGAACTGCCGGGGACCGTCACGTGCTGTTGCGCCAACGGCCAACCCATGCGGGAGCGCGCGCGCTCAGGCGAAGCCTGGCGCGCGGTGGGACGGCATGCCGCCACGGGAGCGTGCGCGCGGGCGCTCACGCCCGCGCGTGGTGCGGTAGGCACGAACGCGAGGGAGCAACCATGCCGGGCGAAGCCCGCGTGCGCC
>JAJDEV010000197.1 GCA_029259605.1 Planctomycetota bacterium
GGGGAGCAGAGCGACAAGCGCCGCGAACCCGTCGATGTTGCCGCCGTGCTCGACGACACGCTCGCCGTTCCAGTCGCCGACGAACCAGCCCAGTCCGTACTCGGTGCCCGGCTGCGCTTCGACCTGACCCGTCCACGTCTCCTCGATGCGCGCGCGAGACACCAGCCGCTCGCCCGCGAACACGCCGCGCGCGAGCTGCATGCGAATCCAGCGCGCCATGTCGATCACGTTCGAGTTGATCGCACCGGCGGGGGCGATCGACGCGAGCGAGCGCATCGGCAGCGGGAGGAACGCGGAGCGCTCCTCGTCCCACAGGTAGCCCTGCGCGAGGGGTGCGGCGTCGACCGACGTGTTCGAGTCGCGCATGCCGAGCGGATCGAACACGCGCGTTGCCACGAGCTCGCCCCACGGCATGCCCGCCGCGCGCGCGGCGGCCTCGCCCGCGGCGAGGTACATCACGTTGTTGTAGTGGAAGCTCTGGCGGAAGGGGGCCCACGCTTCGGCGCGCGTCGCGGCGCGCAGGATCGTGTCTGTGTCCGCGGTGCCGGCGCCCCAAAGCACGCTCATGCGCGTGAAGCCGGTGCGGTGACACAGCAGGTCGCGCAGGGTGACGGCCGCGCCGGATGCGCCGTTTGGCGCGTCGATGTCGAGCTCGAACTCCGGCAGGTACGCGGTGATCGGATCGTCCCAGCGCATCCGCCCTTCGTCGACGAGCATGCCGATGACGCTCGACGTGAACGCCTTCGTCGCCGAGCCGATCGCGAAGAGCGTGTCCGGCGTGGCCGCGCGACCGCTCTCGAGGTCGGCGACGCCGAAGCCGCGCGCGTAGATCAGCTCGTCGTCCTTGACGATCCCGATCGCCATGCCCGGCACGTGCGCGGCGGCGCGCTGCGCCTCGAGCACTTCGCTCAGCCGCTCGAGCCGCGCATCGAGGTCCGCGATCTCGACGCTGCGCGCCGGCGGAATCGCCGGAGTGCTCGTCGACGCGCAGGCCGCCAGCAGGGCGGCGAGGGGCGCCAGGCGACGGACGGCGGACGGAGTGCGCAGGGCGGGCGCGGGCCGAGAGGAGAGCATCGATGTCGAACGCGAGGTGCGGGGGGCGGGCGCGAGAGTCTAGAGCAAGTCGCGCCGATCCCCTCGCTCGCGTAACCTTGGCGCGACCTGTTTCCCACAAACAAAACGATGCCCGAAGCACAGCTCGAAACGAAGCCCTCCACTCCGCAACCGGTCTTCCGCGCGGACTACCGTGAACCCGACTACTGGATCGATGCGGTCGCGCTCGATGTCTCGATCCAAACGAACGAGACGCTCGTGACGGCGAGGCTTTCCGTGCGGAGGAACGGCGACGACGCGTCGCGACCGCTCGTTCTGATCGGCGAGGACGTCGATCTGCGCGCGGTCGCGGTCGACGGCAACGAGCTCGCCGTGGGCGAGTTCGAGTGCGAAGGCGAGGAGCTGCGCGTTCCGGGCGTGCCGGCGAACTTCGAGCTCACGACGGTCGTCGCGCTCCAGCCCGAGCGCAACACGCAGCTCTCGGGCCTGTACGCATCCTCAGGGAATCTGTGTACGCAGTGCGAGGCCGAGGGCTTCCGCCGCATCACCTACTTCCTCGATCGGCCCGACGTGATGGCGACCTACACGGTGCGCATCGAGGCGGACAGGTTGCGCTATCCGGTGCTGCTGTCGAACGGCAACCGGATCGCGAGCGGCGACCTGGACGAAGGCCGGCACTGGGTCCGTTGGGAGGATCCGTTCCCGAAGCCGTGCTACCTCTTCGCGCTCGTCGCGGGCGACCTCGTGTGTCACCGCGGCACGTTCGAGACGCGCTCGAAGCGCACCATCCCGCTCGAGATCTGGGTCGAGCCGCAGAACGCCGACAAGTGCGAACACGCGCTCGTGTCGCTGCAGAAGTCGATGAAGTGGGACGAGGACGTGTTCGGGCTCGAGATCGACCTCGACCTCTACATGATCTTCGTCGCCGACGACTTCAACATGGGCGCGATGGAGAACAAGGGGCTCAACATCTTCAATTCGAAGTATGTGCTCGCGAGCCCGGAGACGGCGACCGACGACGACTACCTCGCGATCGAGGGCGTTATCGCGCACGAGTACTTCCACAACTGGACCGGCAACCGCGTGACCTGTCGCGACTGGTTCCAGCTGACGCTGAAGGAGGGCTTGACCGTGTTCCGCGACCAGCAGTTCTCCGCCGACATGACCGCGGCCGCGGTGCAGCGCATCTCGGACGTGCGCGTGCTGCGCACCGTGCAGTTCAACGAGGACGCCGGGCCGATGGCGCACCCGATCCGGCCCGAGTCGTACATCGAGATGAACAACTTCTACACCGCGACGGTGTACGAGAAGGGCGCCGAGGTCGTGCGGCTGTATCACACGCTCCTCGGCGCGGCGGGCTTCCGCAAGGGCATGGACCTGTACTTCGAACGGCACGACGGCCAAGCGGTCACATGCGACGACTTCCGCGCGGCCATGGCCGATGCGAACGGCGTCGATCTCGGGCAGTTCGAGCGCTGGTACCGCCAGGGTGGGACACCGACCGTGCGCGCGAGCGGCGCGTACGACACCGCGGCGCGCACCTACACGCTGACGCTCGCCCAGTCGTCGTCGCGCATCGCGGACGGCGCCGAACCCGCCGCGCTCCACATTCCGGTGTGCGTCGGTTTGCTCGGCGCCGACGGCCGGGACATGCCGCTCTTCGTCGAAGGCGCGCTCGGCGCCGACGGCGCGACCGAGCGCATCCTCGAGCTGAAGGCCGAAGCGCAGACCTTCGTGTTCACCGACGTCGCCGAGGCGCCGGTCGCGTCGCTCTTCCGGCGCTTCTCCGCGCCGGTGAAGCTCGAGTTCGAGCGCACGCCCGAACAGCTCGCCTTCCTGATGGCGAACGACTCGGACGCGTTCAACCGCTGGGACGCGGGACAGGAGCTGGCGAAGGGCGTCATCCTCGACCTCGCGCGCGCGCAGGCGGCGGGCGAAGCGCTCTCGGTCGGGCCGAGCTTCGTCGAGGCGTTCCGCGAGGTGCTGAACGACGAAGCGCTGGACGGATCGCTGAAGGACCTCGCGTTGACGCTCCCGGGCGAGCGCTTCCTCGCGCAGTCGATGGACGTGATCGATCCCGACGCGCTCCACGCGGCGCGGCGCTTCGTCGTGCGCGAGCTGGCGCGCGCGCTCGAGTCCGACTTCCTGCGCGCCTACGAAGCGCACGCCTCCGACGCGCCCTACTCGAACGACACGGCCTCGATCGATCGGCGCCGGATCAAGAACTGCGCGCTCGCCTACCTGACGGCGCTCGAGCGCGACGATACGACCGCGCTCGCGACGAAGCAGTTCGAGACGGCGGACAACATGACCGACTACGAGGCGGCCTTCGCCTGCCTGCTCGCGAACGACGGCCCGGCGCGCGAGGCCGCGATCGCCGCGTTCTACGCCAAGTGGAAGGGCGAGCCGCTGGTGCTCGACAAGTGGTTCCGTCTGCAGGCGTCGTCGAGCGCGGAGTCGTCGTTCGACCGCGTCGTCGAGCTCGCCCAGCACGCCGACTTCACGCTCAAGAACCCGAACCGCGTGCGCTCGCTCCTGAACGTGTTCGCGGTCGCCAACCCGATCCACTTCCACAGGAAGGACGGCGCGGCGTACACCTTCCTCGCGGACCACGTCCTCGAGCTCGACGGCATCAACCCGCAGGTCGCGTCGAGCGTGGTCTCGGCCTTCAACCAGTGGAAGCGCTTCGACGCCGACCGCGGCAAGCGCATGAGCGCCGAGCTCGAGCGCATCGCCGCGCACGCGGGACTCTCGAAGGACGTGTCCGAGATCGTCGGCCGCGCGCTGGCGTAGCCGGGCCCTTTGTCGAACCTTCGTACGGTCAGGTGATGCTCGGCGGCCGCGAGCGTTTCGGCTGCGGTCCACCCCCTGTTCCGTGCCTCTGACTCGCGCGCTCGCCGGCGCACCTCGCCCCCATGCAACACCCCCGCGTGCTCCGTCGTTCTTTCGTCCTCGTCTTCCTGGCCCTCGGATCGTTCGCGCCCCGCGCCGCGGCGCAGTTCGACTACTCGCTGGCCTTCGATGTGCAGCAACGGACCTGGCAGGTCGAGGGGAGTTTCGCGAACACGGCCGAGGCCGGCGCGGACGTCGATTTCTGGATCGCGCGCTGGACGCCGGGCGCGTACCACGTCGCCGACTACGGGCGCTACATCGACACGCTCGCGGCCAGCGACGGCAGCGGTCGCGAGCTCGACGTGACGCGCGTGTCGGACTCGCACTTCCGCATCGCCGCGGGGAGCGCCGAGCGCATCACGGTGCGCTACGAAGCGCTCGCCATCTCGACCGGGCTCGCGACCGCCGAGGGCATGATCCTCGACGTCGAGTCGAATCGGATCACTTCGGACTACGCGTATGTCACGCCCGTCTCGCTCTTCGGCTTCGTGCCCGGGCGGTTGGATGAGGAGTTCTCGCTGAGCGTCGAGACGCCGCGCGATTGGAAGACCGCCACCGTGCTGAAGCGGAACGACGCAGGCGCGTACCGCGCGGAGTCGTTCTACCGCTTCGAGGACTCGCCGTTCTTCTTCTCGCCCACGCTCACGACGGTCGAGACCACGGCGGGCGGCAAGCCGCTCGACGTCACGGTGCACGGCAAGAACAAGGAAGGCATGCGTGAGGTCGTCGAGCGTTGCGCGAGCATCGCGGACGCGGCGTGCGAGTTGATGGGCGGCGCGCCCTACGACCGCTTCCACTTCCTGATCGCGTTCGTGCCCGAGGGCGCGGGCTCCGGGCTCGAGCATAGCTTCTCGACGCTCGTGCTCGCCAACCCGCAGAGCGAGTTGCCGGGCGTGTGGTCCCTGATCGCGCACGAGTACTTCCACCTGTGGTGCGCCGAGCGGATCCACGTCGAGGGCATCCGCCGACCGGACTTCACGCAACCGTTCGAGACCAAGACCGCGTGGCTCAACGAGAGCATGACCGAGTACATGACCAAGCATGTGCTCTTCCACGCCGGCCTCTGCGACGAGGCCGAGCTCTTCCGCAGCGTCGCGCCGCAGGCACAGTTCGAACGCATGGTGGGCCAAATGCCGTCGCACACCGAGACGAGCTTGGCCGCAAGCAGTTGGGCGTCGATGGACGACCTGATGGCGTGGTCGATGAAGATGTACATGCAGGGCCCGCGCACGATGTTCGGCCTCGACCTGCGCATGCGCAACGCGTCGAACGGTGAGCGCGGCGTCGTCGACCTCCTGCGCTACGCGCTGAACGAGTACTCGAACCAGGGCCGCGGCTTCCCGGAGGACGCCCTCCCCGGAATGCTCGAGAAGGTCGCGGGCGGCGACCTCGGAGGCTTCTGGGAGAGCCACATCGACGGCACCGAGCCGCTCGACATCTCGAACGACATCGGCGTCCTCGGCCTCGAGTGGGTCGACGGCGAGATCCGCATGCTCGAGGCCCCGACCGAAGCGCAGCAAGCAGCGCTCGCCGACTTCCTGTCGGCCGAGGGCTGAGCGTTCGCTACTCGATCGCGGCGAGCGTGAGCTCCGCGACTTCGTCACGCAGCGCGCCCATCGGCACGAACCCGAGGTTGCACAGGATGACGATCGTGAGCTGCTCCTCGGGGTAGTACTCGAGCGACGTGACGAACCCGTTGTTCCCGCCGTCGTGGACGTACACCGTCCGCCCGTCGCGCTCGCGCACGATCCAACCGAGCGCATAAGGAACCGACTGCTCCGGAAGCACCTCGGTCATCGCCCGGCGCGTCGGTTCGGCGAGCAGGTCGCCCTCGAACAGCGCGTGGGTGAAGGCGACCAGATCGACTGCGTTCGTCACGATCCCGCCCGCACCCGGGATCGCGTACATCTTGCTGTGCGCGACCTGGAGCACGGACGGCGAGCCGTTGTAGCCGTTCGCGAGCCCCGCGAGCACGACGTGCCCGTCGTACGCGATCGAGTCCCACGGTGGCGTGACCTCGAGCTCCGTCGCGACCATTCCGGCCGGGCGTGCGAGCTGCGCGGCGAGGATCGCGGCGAGCGGCTCCTTCCACACGAACTCGAGGACGGCGGCGAGCAGGACGTAACCCGCGTTCGAGTACGCCCACGAGGACCCGGGTTCGAACGCGGGGTCCATCGAAGCGAGTCCGGGCGCGAGCGCGTTCCACGTCTCGAGCGCCGAGCCCGTCCAACCTGAGAGGCAACGCTCCGCGAAGTCCGGAATGCCCGACGTGTGGGTCAGGAGATGCCGAACGGTCACGTCGCTCCACGCGGGAGGCCACTCGGCCAGGTACTCGCCGACGAGCGCATCGAGCGCGACCTTCTCGGCGTCCACGCTTCGAAGAACGACGGTCGCGAGCAGCGGCTTCGAAAGCGAATGCAGCTTGAAGCGCGTCTCGATCGAGTGCGGGACGGCGAGTTCGACGCTCGCCTCTCCGAACGCGCGCGAGTACAGCGACTCGCCTCCTTTCGCGACGACGACCACGCCGGCGAAGCGCCCCTCGGTCGCGCGCAACTCCAACGCGGCGTCGATGCGATCGAACCCGTCATCGTGTGAGGCGTGCAGGTTCCAACCGATTGCGGCCAACACCGCGGTCGCGAGCGCGTGATTCATCCGCCCATTCTGCTGTCGCCCGACTCCCGACGGTGTTCGGGGACTGCATGGCCTGTGTCGACGGGGTCCGGGGCGCCGAAGCCGAACTCACGACGTGACTCCGATCGAATCGAGACCAACGAAACTGCGTCGAGCGAGTCGGTTCGCGGTTGGCACGCACGCGCGAGCCGCAGCGACGGGGTGGTCGTGTTGCTCCACGGCATCCACGGGCTGCTAGCCCGGGTGATTCATGAGGCTTCACCGAGATCGACGCAGCTGCGTGCCATATCAGCACTTCCCTCCCTCACCGGGTTCGACGACCCGTCAAGGTCGCCTCCACGCGCTTCGGTCGCGAAGCGCTGATCTGACGCACATCCGCGTCGATCTCGGCAAAGCCTCATGAATCACCCGGGCTAGCGGCGCGCGTCGAGCCAGGCGCGTGCGCCGTACGCGATGCGGGCGCGGAGGCGGGGGAGCGCGAAGGCGAGCGTCGTGCAGTCGCGCTCGACACCGCCCCAGTCGCGCTTGTGGCGTGTGGCGCCGGCCATGAAGTCGTACGCGCGCACGCCCTCGCCGATCAGCTCTTGAATGGCGAGGGCGCGGAGCGCAGTGGCGGGGCGGAAGCCGTCGGAGTCGGGGCGAAAGCCCTCCTGGAGCTGGTAGTAGGTCGAGCCGCGCACGACGCCGATCTGATAGGCGACCGCGCGCCCGCCGTGGTCGAGGCGCGCGAAGCGCAGGCTGTTCCGTTCGAGCGAGGAGCGCGCGATGTCGGCGTAGAACGTTCGTCGTTCGGCGCTCGCGAAGCTGCCGGGCTCGCCCGCGCTCTCCCACCGCTCGGTGTGCAGCGCGAAGAGGCCCTCGAGGTGTTCGTCCAACTCGGCGGGCGCGTCGCACCACGCCAGCCGCGCGCCGAGGTCCGTTGCCTGGCGCATGGCTTGGCGCACCTTCGAGCGCATGCGTTTGCCGAGCGTGGCGACGTACGCCTCGAACGAATCGGGGAGCGGGGCGGCGAGGCAGTCGGCTTCGCGCTCGCGACGGGGCAGGCCGCGCTGCTCGAGTTCGGCGCGCAACGCGGCGAGCATCGGCGAGTCGTCCGGCGTGCCGGTGAGGACGACGGCGTCGATGCGCCGCTCGTTCGCGAGCGCATCCACGAGCGCGCGCGCGCACTCCGCGTCGAAGCCCGGCGCGGTCGCGAGGTCGAGGTAGTCGGAGTCGAACGTCCCGTCCGCGACGTGGATCGCGCGGCGCAACGCCCAGCGCCCGCGCGACGGTTCGACGCGGAACGGAAAGACGCCGACCGCGCGCCCGTCGCTCTCGGCGGTCCACCCGAAGACTGCGGAGGAATCGACGAAGGCACGCGCGTGCGCGCCGATCCAGTCGGGTGCGTTGCAGAGCGGGTCCGCGCCGGCGCCTCGCGGCCACGCTTCGAGCGCCTCGGCGAGACCCGCGCTCCCGCTCCACGCGCGCAGCGTCACGGCCGCGCCCGTCGCGCGATCCGAGTTCGTCCGAGCGGCGGCGTGCATCGTCGTTACGACCTCAGGTTGGGCGCGAGCTTGCGCGCGCCCTCGGTCAGCGTGGCGGGCTCGGCGTCGTACGTGTCGATGCAATGGCGCAGGATCTCGCGCGTGCGCTCGAGGCACTCGGCGCCCTGCGCTTCCGACGACGACGTGACGCGCCCGGACGTCCCGTCAGCCAACTCGTTCGAGTGCAGGAACACGTTGAACAGCGTGTCGCGCGAGCGGTCGAGCGTCGCGGTCAAGCGCTTCATCAGATCGACGTCGAAGCGCGCCGGATACAGCCATCCGAAGTCGACGATACCGAGGTAGTCGCTCGACAGGAGCCCGCGCACGCGCGTCCATTGCGGCATGTAGACGAACGCGAGACGCAGCCAGCGCGGCATCCAACGCGTCATCGCGACCGACACCGGAACCTCGACGATGTCGAGGTCGCCGCGCTTGCCGACGTCGTGGTGCGCCGGGTGATAGGGGAAGCGCGGCGCGTTGCGGAAGTCGGGGCCACCGCCATGGACGTGGTGATCGAGCGGCGTCACCGAGCTGTCGACCTCGTAGCCGAGCGGCAGGAGCTCGCGCAGCGTGGCCGCGTCGATGCCGAAGCGTCCGGCGCGAAAGGCGGTCGGCGGCGCGCCGAGCATGTCGCTGATCTCGGCGTGCAAGCTCTCCAGCTTCGCGCGGAACTTCTCCGGGCCGAGCTGGAACTGGTAGTAAGGCGTCGAGCGCTCGTCCGTGTCGAGTCCGGGCACACCCGAGAACGGCGGCGTGTTCCACGGATGCAGGTGCGTGCCGATCTCGCAGTCACCGCGCGCGTGGAGCGACCGCAAGACGGCGCGCGACTCCGGATGGGTCACCATCGGATACGTGCACAGGTACGTCGGACGCACGCCGAGCTCCGCGCACACGTCGGCCATCGCGTGCAGCGAGTGGATGTTGGAAACGGAGATCGGATCGGTGATGTTCCAACCCGGCATGTCCTCTTCGACGTCGATCGTGAGAAGCAGGAGCGGCCGCATTACCCGTGGTTCGGCTCAGTAGCCGAGGGCCTCCAGGTTGGCGCGGATCTCGGGGCTGATGGCGGCGGGCTCGACGTCGCGGAAGCCGGTCGCGTACAGGAACTCGGCGTGCTCGCGCAGTTTGCCGAGCAGCTGCTCGACGAGCGCGCGGTGCTCGGGCATGTGGATCACGTTGTTCGTTTCGTTCGGATCGGCGGCGAGGTCGTAGAGCGCCTCGCTGTCGTTGGCCTCGTTCTGCGGCGGGAAGTACGCGTTCTGCTCGGTGAGCACGAGCTTCCAACGCCCCTTGCGGATGCCGGTGAAGACGAACGCGCGCTGGTTCGAGTCGTCAGGGCCGAACTCGTTCTCGAGGAAGTACTCGTAGTCCGCGGCCCAATCGTCGGTGTGGAGCGCGGCCGCGAACGAGCGCCCGTCGCCGAAGCTGCCGTCGCCGATCCCCGCGACGTCGAGCACCGTCGCCGGCAGGTCGACGATCTGCACCGGCGCGGCGACCGAGTGACCCGGCGGCACGCCCGGTCCGCGCATGATCAGCGGCACCTTGACCACCGGCTGGAAGAGCGAGAACCCGTGGCCGATCACCTCGTGCTCGAAGAACTCCTCGCCGTGGTCCGACGTGAGCACGAGCAGCGTTTCGTCCCACACGCCCAGGCGCTTCAGCTCGTCGGCGAGCTCCCGAATCGCGACGTCCGTGTAGGCGATCTCGGCGTCGTACAGGTCGCGGCCAACCCGCTCCTTGCGCGCGTTGAAGATCGGGAACCCGTGGTCCTGGGCGAACTCCTCGCGCCACGGCGACGGCGGGTCGTAGGGGATGTGCGGATCGATGTAGTGCACGTAGAGGAAGAAGCGCTGCTGCGCGTTCTGCGCGAGCCACCCGAACACGTGCGCGTTCATCTGGCGCGCGTCGTTCTCGTACTTCCAGTTGAACTGGTGGCGCAGCAAGCGCATCACGATGCGCCCGAACCACGTGGTGCGGATGCACGCGAGCGTGAGCGTGTCCTCGACCGGCGAGTCGAAGAACTCGTCGAAGCCGCGATCGAAGTCGAAGACCGCCTTCACGTTGGGATTGCTGACGAAGCCGGCGGTCACGTACCCGTTCTCGCGGAACGCCTCGGCGACCGTCTGCATCCCGTCCGGAAGCTGCAACCGGCTGCCGTGGTAGAGCGCCCCGTGGCGCGACGGATAGAGGCCGGTGAAGATCGTGCCCGTCGCCGGCTTGGTCCACGCCGCCGCCGAAACCGGATCGTCGAAGCGGACGCCCTCGGCGGCGAGCGAGTCGAGGAAGGGGGACGTCTCGCGCTCGTACCCGTACGTGCTCAGGTGATCGGCGCGCAGCGTGTCGATCGTCACGAAGAGCACGTTCGGCGTGCCCTCGCGCGGAACCGGACGATCGCCCGCCGGGTCGATCGTGGAGTAGGCGACGTCGTGGGTGAGCGCGGAGAGCCGGAACGACGAGGCGGACACCAGGATGCACGCGCACAGCGCGACGAGGAGCGTGCGCGACACGCTCGTCGGAACGAGCGGGTGTGTTTGCAGTCGCGCGCCGAGGCGTGCGATCGGAGCGATGAGCCGCCGCGCAATCGGTGCGGCGGCGAGCAGCGCCACGACGACGCAAAGGAGAGCGAGTCCGACGCGGCGCGGCGAGCGATAGCCGCCGCTCGCGCCGAGCACGATGTTCATGCCGATGTAGGCCGCCGTGCCTCCGGTGAGCAGCGCCGCGATCGTGTTCGCCACGAGCGCACCCTGCGGTGCGGACGGCATGCGGCGCGCGATCTGCACGAAGACGACGATGGCGAGCAGCGCGCCGCCGATACCGACCGCGTCGAGCAACAGGACCGCGGGCTTCGTAAGGAACGGCAGCGCGTCATTCGCCGCCCACGTCACGGACGTCCACGCGAAGAACGCGGTGACGACGATGGCGAACCACGAGCAGAACGACTGGTCGACCGAAGCGCTCGACGGAATCCCGTGCGCGAGCGACGCGGCGAGCATGCCGAGCGCGAGGCCGATGGCGAGGAAGCCGAGGCCCTCGATCGCCGCCGATTGCGCGATCGCCTGTCCCTTCTCGAGCCAGCTCGAACCGGCTCCCGCCTGGAAGTCGAGCACGAACGTGCGCGTCGAGAACTCCCAGACCGCGTGGATCGTGCCGAACACGAACCCGGCGATGCCGAAGCCCCTGGCTGCGCGCAGGAACGCGGGAGGTTGATTCATCGCGCGCACCTCACGACGCGACCTCGGCCACGGCGTTCGAGCGCGGGATCGCGACGGGGAAGTTGCGCAACAGCTCGCGTGACAGGAACGTGTGCTTCCAGCCGGGGACGTCGATCGCGCGCATGCGTCCGGCGGTGCCGAACTCGAGCCGCGCGAGCCCCTTGCGCGAGACGCTCTTCTTCACGTGCGCGTACCCGACGAGCTCGCGCAGTCCCTCGCGCGCCATCGCGTCGAGCACGAAGCGCATGCCGCGCTGATACAGCTTGCGACCGCGGTGATCGGGGCTCGTGTACGCCTTGTAGATGAACCACTGATCGTCGGCGAGTTGGCGTTTCACGAGGCCGGGGACGTTGAGGTTGCGCGGATTGACCCACATCGAAAAGACGGCCGTTTCATCGTGTAGGGCCAGGACGACGCGGTGTCCGATCGCGAGCCGAGCGACTCCGGTGGCGCGCTCACGGTCGTCGAGCTCGGTGTGGAAAGGATCGCAGCGTTCCACCTCATCGGCCGTTCCCCAGCGCAAGGTGTAGTCACCGTCCGTTCCGGAGCCGTCGTCCCGGTCGGCCGCGCGCGTGAAGACGTCGAACACGTCGTAGGAGAATCGCCGCCGGACGCGTCCCAGGGCCTTGCGCACGCGGACCCAGGGCGGCATCGCGGCTCCTGCCTCGTGCGTCACCGTATCCGTCGTGCTTCGTCGTTCGCCGGCCAAGGCGCCGACTATCGTCTCTGCCGCCTTCCGCCGCGAGCGGGAGCCGAAGGATTCTCGCGCCGCTGCAGCGCGTAGATCGTCCAACCGGCCAGAGCGAAGGGCTCGTCGACGCGGAGGCGCGCGAGGAAGCCGGGACGCACGCTCATCGGGACGCGCACGATGCGCGCGCGGTGCACGAGGTAGAGCCCGGCGTCGGACCCGCCCGTCTCGACGACGAGGCGTCCGTTCGCGGCGAAGAGCAGGTCGCGGATCGGTCCGGTGAGGCGAGCGTCGTTCGGCGCGACCCAGAGCCGTGTCCCGCGCTCCGGATACCGCGCGTCGACGAGGAAGATCGCGCCCGCGTCGTTCGCGACCGCCAGCGTCTCCGCGTCGTTCGCGGCGATGGCGACGAGGTCGCCCTGCAGGCCGTGCGTGGCGTCGGCGACGAGCCGCGTGCCACCCGTCAGCGGGTCGGCTGCGACGATCGCGCTTCGCGACGTCGACACGAAGAGCGCGTCGCCGGATCGCGTCATGCCGCGCGGCCGACCGAGGCGCGGATCGAGCGTGACGCGGCTGGACGCGATGCCGTCCGTCGTCGAGTCCACGAACTTGCTGGCCGGCGCCGCCACGCTCGCGACCTCGTAGAGGTTGTTGTAGTCGCTGATGTACAGGCTCCACCCGGTCGTGCTGCCCGAGCCGGGCGTCGAAGGCGCGAGCTCGACGCCGGAGAGCCCGCCGGTCGTGTAGCCCGAGAGCAGGCGCGTGTAGCCGCTCTTCCCCGGCTCGTAGCGCACGACCGACCAGTCGTCCTCGGAGCACGAGTAGATGTTGCCGTTCACGTCGACGACCGTGTCGCCGTCGTAGAAGCCGTTCGAGTAGTTGATCAGGTCGAAGCCGGGCAGCGGCGTGAGCGTGTCCGCGCCGAAGTCGTAGCGGTTGACCGTTCCGTTGAACCCCGCGCCGTTCCACTCGGTGAGGAACAGGCCGCCGCCGTTCGGATCGGCCGAGATGCCGCGCGCTTCGTTCGCCGTCGTCAGCGTCGTCGCGACGCCGCTGGAGATCGCGACGAGCTCGCCGTTGCCCCAGCTGTCCCGATCGGCGACGTAAAAGGTCCCGTCGAGGTCCATCGCGAGATCGCAGCCGTACGTGATCTGGTTCGCGGCGTCGTCGTAGACCGTCGTGACGACCAGCGGATCCTCGGTGATCTTGTGGATGACCCCCTGGCGCGTGAGCGCGTAGATCGAATCGTCCGGTGCGACGACGATGCCCTGGATCTGTCCGCTCAGTCCATCGCTCTGGTGCGCGACGAGCTCGGTCATCCCGGTCGTCGTGTTGTAGCGCACGATCTTGTGGTTCGTCTGGTACTGGTGGCCGCCGAGCAGGATGTTGCCGTCGTTGTCCGCGGCGATGTCGATGACCTGTAGCGCGAGCGGTGCGGTGAAGAGGCGCTTCACACCCTTGCCTGGAACGCCGCCCTGGTCGCGCAGGATCTCGCTCGCCGGTGCGCCGACGCCCGGGAGCTCGCGGATCGTCGTCGGGTAGGCCCCCTCGGCGATGTACAAGCTCCAACCCGTCGCGCTCGGCGCGTCGAGCGTCGACGCCGCGATCGTGACGCCGCGCAGCGTGTCGTAGCCCGTCGCGAACAGGCTCGTCGTGCCCATCGATCGATCGCGGAACCACACGTCGCCGCCCGCGATCCAGTACACGTCGCCGTCCTGCTCGCACACCATGTCGCCGTCGTCGGCCGCGGCGTCGAACCCCGGCTGCGTCGTGTCGTCGAGCGTGGAGATCGGCCGCGTCGTGCACGTGCCGTCGATCGCGCGCATCGCACCGCCGCCCGAGTCGTCCGCCATCAGGAGGTCGTCGCTGAGCGGGTCGGCGACGATCTGAACCGGCGAGTAGCGCACCGCGTGGTAGTCCCACGTCGTTCCGTCCGAGCTGACGCGGTTCGTGCCGCGTGTTCCGGACGACGGCGTCTTGCTCGCGATGAAGAAGTCGCCGCGCTCGTCGACCACGAGGTCCGTCGCGTCCGAGATCATGTACAGGTCCGCGTAGACCTGGACGAGCGCGCCCGTGTTCCCCGGCAGCTTCCACAGGCCGCCCTCTTTCTCGACGACGACCGCGTCGCCGGCGAGGTCGATCGCGACGGCGCGCAGCTCGAGCCCGAAACCCGTGACGAGCTGCGTCCGCCGCGAGCCCTTCACCTGCGACGGATCGAGCGCGCCGATCTCGCCCTCCTTCGTGCAGTACAGCACGCGACCGTTCGCGTCTCGGTTCAGGTCGTTCACGCGCCCGGAGACGCGCGACAGGACGTCGCGCCACGGCGCGGGGGTCTGCCCGGCGCCTTGGAACGCCGACTGCTGCGCTCCCGATGGCGACGCGAGCACGAGGATGCCGAGCAACAGGAGGTGTGGACGCAAAGGTGCAGCGGCTCGCATCGGTCGAGGGGGGGGCGGAAAAAGTTGCGCGCCGGAAGGCACGCGGAGCGGGCACGAGGCAGCGCTTAGTATAAGGGTACCCCTCACATTCCGTGATGGGCGACGAGCACGAACCCGAACGTGGCGAGCGACATGCGAACGAATCGATCGAGTCAGGAACGCGGAAGCCGGCGCGCGTGGGTCGCGCTGGCCCTGTTTGCCGCCGCGGGATGCCGCAGCGCGACGCCGGCGCCTCCGCCGCCGCAGGCCGAGAGCGTCAAGCCCGGCATCAACGAGCGCTTTCTGTCCGACGACCTCGACGTCGACAACTACGTGGGCATCTTCGAAGGCGAGTCGCGCGAGATCGCCGTCGAGCACGCGGCGATCGCGAAGACGCTCGAGCTCCAGCCCGGCATGGACGTCGCCGACATCGGCGCCGGAACCGGGCTCTTCCTCGAAGACCTCGCGGGAGCCGTGGGCGACACGGGCAAGCTGTACGCGGTCGACATCTCGCCCGGCTTCATCGAGCACCTGCGGGAACGCACGTCGGCCGCGGGACTGTCGAACGTCGAGCTCGTGCTCTGCACGGAACGCTCGGCGGAGCTCGCGCCGCGCTCCGTCGACGTCGCCTTCGTTTGCGACACCTACCACCACTTCGAGTACCCGGCCGAGACGCTCTACAGCCTTTTCCGCGCCGTCCGTCCGAACGGTCGACTGGTCGTCGTCGACTTCGAGCGCATCCCCGGCGTGACGAGCGACTGGCTCATGGAGCACGTGCGCGCGGACAAGCAGACGTTCCGCGCGGAGATCGAGGCGAGCGGGTTCGTGTTCGAGGACGAGATCGAAGTCGAGGGGCTCGCCGAAAACTACGTGCTGCGTTTCCGACGGCCCCGGTAGGAATGCGCGTCTTCGCGGGGACGAGCGGCTACAGCTACAAGGAATGGAAGGGCGGCTTCTATCCCGCGGACCTGGCCACGAACGCGATGCTCGCCCACTACGCGTCCCGCCTGTCGTCGGTCGAGGTCAACAACACGTTCTATCGCGTGCCCAAGCCCGACGTCGTGCGGGGTTGGCGCGATGAGGTGCCCGAGGACTTCCGCTTCGCGCTGAAGGCGACGCGGCGCATCACGCACGTACGCCGGCTGCGCGCCGCCGAGGACGAGACCGCGTTCATGCTGAAGCAGTTCGGTGACATGGGCGAGCGCCTCGGCGCGATCCTCTTCCAGTTGCCGCCGAACATGAAGCAGGACGTCGGGCGCCTCGCCGCCTACCTCGAGCTCTTGCCCGAAGGGACGCGCGCCGCCTTCGAGTTCCGTCACCCGTCATGGAACACGGAGGAGGCGCGCGCCTGCCTGCGCGCGCGCGCGTGCGCGCTCGTCGTGTCGGACTCGGACGACGACCCCGCTCCGACGGGCGCGTTGCCCGTGACCGCCGACTGGACCTACTTGCGCCTGCGCCGCGCGGCGTACTCGGACGACGAGCTGCGCGCGTGGGGCGAGCGCCTGGGTGCGTGCGACGTCGAGTCCGCCTTCGCGTTCTTCAAGCACGAGGACGACGGGTCCGGCCCGCGCGCCGCCGGGCGCTTCCTCGAGCTCGTCGGTTGACGGTCCGTCGTCCGCGGCAGGACGCGTGGGATGCTAGCCCGGATCATTCATGAGGCTTTGCCGAGATCGACGCAGCTGCGCGCCATATCAACGCTTCCCTTCCTCACCGGGTTCGACGACCCGTCCAGGTCGCCTCCACGCGCTTCGGTCGCGAAGCGCTGATCTGACGCACATCCGCGTCGATCT
>JAJDEV010000198.1 GCA_029259605.1 Planctomycetota bacterium
TGGGTCGATCGCACGGAGCATGGAGCATGGAGCTTGGAGCGTGGAGCATGGTGCTCCGTGCTCCGTACCCCGTGCTCCGTGCTCTCCCACCACGCGCGGGCGTGTCCGCCCGCGCGCGGGCCCCCATGGCGGCACACCACCCCACCACGCGCCAGGCTTCGCCTGAGCGCGCGCGCTCCCGCATGGGCGGGTCGCTGGCGCAACAGCATGGGAGTGTCTCCGGCAGTTCCAGCGGCGACAACGACCGGTTCGGGGACTCGGGCACGTCCCCACCGTTATGACGCGCGGCGCGAACGCGCCGCTGCGGGACAGGCTCGCTGCGCTCGCGTCCCGCCGGCCGCAGGCGCCCGGTTCACGCGCGGCGCGAGGCGCGCCGCTGCAACACAGGCTCGCTGCGCTCGCGTGCTGCGGGCCGCGGGCGCTACCGATTCACGCGCGGGGCTTCGCCCCGCTGCACGGCAGGCGCCGCTTCGCGGCGCGCCGTGCGGGGACGGCGCGCAACCCGGCCCCCGGATCTCGACCCGATCCACGGTACGGACCCATCGAACTCGCGGTCGGGCCCCCCACCGCGCGACCTGTTTGCTAACGTTCTGCGGTGCGGCAACAGCGCTTCAGAATCCCGGTCGAGACTCCGCGTGTCGATGCGGTGTCGGCGCTCTACTCGACGCCGAGTGGGGCGGCGCGCGAGAGCGCGATCTTGCTCGCGAACGGGGCCGGGTTTTCGCTCGACTCGCCTTGGATGCGCGCGGTTGCGGATGCGCTCGTCGCGCGCGGGTTTGCCGTGCTCCAGTTCAACTACGCGTACAAGGAGCGCTCCGTTGTTCGCGGCACGCCGCTGCCGCCCGATCGTGCGCCGGTGCTCGAGGCGGTTCACGAACGTGCGCTCGAGGTTCTGAACGAGCGGTCGGGGGCGAAGCGCACGATCCTGGCCGGCAAGTCGCTCGGCGCGCGCATGTCGACGCACCTCGCGGCGAAGGACGTTCCTTGCGCGGCGCTCGTGCTATTCGGGTATCCGCTCCACCCGCCGAAGCAGCCCGACAAGCTGCGCCGCGAGCACTTCGCGGCGATCGTGCAGCCGGCGCTCTTTCTGCAGGGCACGCGTGACGCACTGTGTGACCTCGAGCTCTTGGCCGAGTCGCTCGAGCGCTACGGCGGTCGCGCCGAGGTCGAGGTGGTCGAGGACGCGGACCACGGCTTTCACGTCCTGAAGCGCACCGGACGAACGGACGCGGAAGTGCTCGAGTCGATGTGCGACCGCGTCGTGCGCTTCGACGACGACGCGTTCCCGGACTGAGGGCGGGCTACTTCGGTGCGCGTTCGAGCGCGTACGCCACGAGCGACTGGAACTGCGCGTGGAAGTCGTGCACGTCGCACTCGAGCGGCGACTTGAAGAAGCACGCGGTCTGCGGCATCACGCCGAACTCGCCGCGCGCCGCCGCGAAGTCGGCGAGGCGCACGAGGTCGATCACGAGCGGCGCGGCGAGCGCGGAATCGCTCCCCGTCCACGTGAACTGCAGCGTCATCTTCGCGCCCAGGAACCCCTGGAAGTGCACGAAGTCCATCGCCGTCTTCCAATCGTGCAGCGACGGCACGTAGTCGATGCCGACCGAAGTGTGCGTTTCGTCGCCCAGGATCGCGCGCAGCGGCGCGTCCTTGCTGCGCTGCTTCGAGCGCAGGCGCACCGGATCGGCGAGCGACGCGCCGTCCTTGTTGCCGAGCATGTTGTAGCCCTGCCACGACAGGACGCGCAGCGCGCGCGCCGCGAACATCGGCGCGAGCGACGACTTGAGCAGCGTCTCACCCGTCTTCCCGTCGTTGCCACAGTGCGGCAACCGGACCTCCTCGGCGAGTTGGCGCAGCGCGGGAATCGACGCGCCGCGGTTCGGCGTGAAGTTCACGAACGGCGCGCCCGCGCGCAGGGCGGCGTAGGCGTAGAGGCACGACGCCGGCGTCTCGTCGTTCGCGTCGATCGCCGCGTCGAGGCGCGCCAGATCGGCCCAGCTCTCGCGCTCGTCGGTCCACGGCTCGGTGCTCGCGAGATAGACAACGACCACGCGCTCGAGCCCGTGCTCCTCGCGGAAGTGGATGATGTCGTCGCGCAAGCGCTCGACCTTCGCGCGCTGGCTCAATCCGCCGAGCGCGAGGGTTTCGGAGTTCACGTGCGCGTCGCCGGAGTCCGCGACGTCGAGCAGGCCCGGTCGGATGCGCGCGTCGAGCGCGGCCGCGTCGCCGCTGCACGCAGCGACCAGATCGCGAGGCAGAATGCCGTGGCGCACGAGCTCGACCGCGCTCGACGACAGCGTCCCGTTCGAGATCTCGTGTCCGCCGAACACGATGTCGTCGAAGGCGCGCAGCCCGAGCGCGTTGAACGGCGCCACCTCGGTCGCGATTCCGATCGGATCGATCAGGCCCTGCCGCAATCCGAAGATCCCGTAGGCGAGGGACGACGCGATCGAACCGCGCGCGCCGATGAGCCAAACGCCGAGCGACGGCGAGCGCACGGACTCGGACTCATCCACCATGTCGTCGGCTCAAAACTCTTCCTTCGGGAACGGCGGATCGCTCGCGCGACGCCGGGATTCGATCCAGCCGGCGACGATCGCGTCGTACTCGGCCGGCCAAGTGCGTCCGGCCACCGTTCCGGAGTCGCCGCGAGCCTGCGGGCTCATCGACTCCACCGCGGAGTCGGGCGGGGTGGACATTGTGCCGTCTGGTGCAGCCGGCGTCACGGAGCCGGCGCCCGGAGGCGCGCTCGATCCGCCCGCCTCGTCCGCTCCGGCGCCCGCTCCGCCCTCGGCGCCCGAGCCATCCGCCGCGCTGGCGACTTCCATCCGCGCGGCGTCCAGCCAATTGCGCGCGTCGTCGACCAGCGCTCGCATCCGCGCGTCCTGCGCCACCTTCGGTGCCACGTCGTGCAGCGCCCCCTCGAGCTCGTCGAGCGCTCGCTCGACCTCCTTCGGGTCGGCTTGCCCCCGATCGGCGCGGCGCTGCACGTCGCGCGCCTGCCGCGCGATCGCGAGCAGCTCGCGCTCGACGTCGTGCGCGAGGCCGTCGCCCGCGCCGGCGTCCAGCAGCTCGCGCTCGACCGCGTCGAGCGTCGCCGCCATGCCGGTGGCGAGCCCGCTGATCTCGACGGCCTCGTCCTCGCGCGGTGCGAACTCGAGCGCGAGCGCGAGGCACGCGACCCCGAGGATCGGCGCCGCCACCGGCAACGCCAGCGGCGGGAACATCGCGCGGAGAGCCTCGCGTGTGCGCAGCCGCACGAGCACGCGCGACACGAGCAAGCGCCCCATCGGAGAGTTATCGGCCTGCGCCTCGAGCTCGTAGGCCGTCACGAGCCCGCCCTGGTGGCGCAAACGATCGTCGAGTGCGCGCGCGACGTCGTGCGAACTCTGCCGGTGCTCCATGCGCCACGTGATCCCGCACAGCGCGCCGCACAGGAGCGCGACGAACCAGGCCTCGACGTGCTGCGCGTCGCCACCCGCCAGCGCGTGTGCGGCGAGCGTGATCATCATCGCGCCGACTCCGATCAACACGCCTTCGCCGAGCCGCGCGCCGCCGAGCGCGAAGTGCGTGCGCTGAACCACGGACCCGACCGTCGCCGGCACCGGACCTTGCGCCTGGCGCAGGTCACGCTCACGCCACGTCCTATCGCGCATCGTCCGCCGAAGGCGTATCCGGTTCGGGCGTCTCGGGCAGCACGGGGAGCGTGGCCGCGACGCTGTCCGGCAAGCGCTCGAGCGCTTGCTTCGCGAAGATCAGCGCGACGCGACTGTCGCGCGGCGGAACGAGCCACGGGTTCGCGACCCAGATCGTCTGCATCTGACACTCGGGCAGCGCCGCCGTCAGCAACGTGTTCCCCTGATAGAAGAACGAGAGGCAGATCAAGTTCTGCTCGAGGTCCGCGACGAACACCTCGGGCTCGTCCTCGCGCGGACGCTTGAAGCGCGAGCCGAGGAACACCCAACGATGGCGCCGCATGCTGCGCCCCGTGTCGAGGTTCGACACGAGGTCGTCGAGGCGGAAGAAGTACGTCTCGTCGCCTTCGCGCCACGCGGCGTAGAGCAGGAAGCCGCCGCCCTGCGGAAGCAGGAGCCGCACGTCCGGGTCGCCGGAGGCGAGCTCGCCCTCCTCCCAGCGCGCGTTGGTCCCCGGCTCGACCCCCAGGCTCAGCAACGCCGCGTTCAGCAGACTCGGACGCACCGGTGTGGCGAAGAGCGACTCGTGCATCGCGCCGCGCGGCCCGACGAGCAGGTACTCGAGCAGGTCGTCCTTCACCACGACATCGGCGGGGATGACGACGACTCCCGCCTCGAGGTCGAGTCCGATGCCCTCGGCCTCGAGCGTCGCGCGCAACGCTTCGTCGTCCTGGGCGAAGGGCGCACCCGTCGGGACCAGCGTTGCGAGCGCGAGCGTGAGCGAGGCGCGGCCCAGGAGGGTTCGAAGCGGTGAGGGGATCGGCGACGGGTTCATGCGTGAGGAATAGAGGCTAACCGCTTCGAACGCAAGCGAGGCGCCGCGGTTCAGGCGGATCGGCGTACGTCCGCCGCAAGGCCTGCGCGTGGCACTAGCCCGGGTTATTCATGAGCCTTCACCGAGATCGACGCAGCTGCGCGCCATATCAACGCTTCCCTTCCTCACCGGGTTCGACGACCCGTCAAGGTCGCCTCCACGCGCTTCGGTCGCGAAGCGCTGATCTGACGCACAT
>JAJDEV010000199.1 GCA_029259605.1 Planctomycetota bacterium
CATGAGCATGCACGCCAAAAGCTGCAATCGACCGGCTACGCCGGTCTCTCGGCCCCTGCCGGCCCTTTGCGCACGTCGGCGTCCTCGCAGACCTGACAAGGGCGCCTCCGGGGCCAACGCCCGCAAAGCACCGGCAGGAACCGAGTTGCAGCTCCTGCCGCACATCCTCATGAATCACCCGGGCTAGCCCGGGGTATTCATGAGGCTTTGCCGAGATCGACGTGGATGCGCGTCAGATCAGCGCTTCGCGACCGAAGCGCGTGGAGGCGACCTTGACCGGTCGTCGAACCCGGTGAGGGAGGGAAGCGTTGATATGGCGCGTAGCTGCGTCGATCTCGGTGAAGGCTCATGAATCATCCGGGCTAGCAGGCCGTGAGTTTCACCACGGCCTGCTAGCGGCGTGCTCGATCGCGGCTGGATGCCGGCGACGTGTGGACACGTCGCGCCGCCGGGCTCAGGTCGGCGTCGTCGCCGCCGGTGAGCAAGGCGCGATAGCGATCCGCGACGCGGGACCAGTCGTAGGCGTCGCGCGCGCGCGCCTGGGCCTCGGAGCAGCGCAGCAGGGCCTCGTCGCGGGTCAGCGCGGAGACCGCGCGAAAGGCGTTCGCGGCCGACTCGACGTCGGTGAACCAGTGCGCGGTGACGTCGGTCAGGACTTCGCGGTTGAACGGATTGTCGTGCGCGATCACCGGCGCTCCGGCGCCGAGCGCCTCGAGCAGGGACGGGTTCGTTCCGCCGACCGAGTGTCCGTGGACGTACGCGCGCGCGTTGCGGCGCAGGGTCACGAGGCGCGTCGTGTCGAACTCGACGCCGATGAAACGCACGCTCGCGCGCGCCTGCGGATGTGCCTGGCCGTGCTCGATCAGCTTGCGCACGTAGCTCGTGCCCGTCGTGTGATCGCCGACGATGATCAGCGGCTCGTCGCGGCCGGAACGCGCATATCCTTCGATGATCTCGAGCACGTGGTTCTCGGGCTCCAGCCGGCAGATCACGACGAAGTAGGCGTCCCGATCCAGCCCGTGTTCGCGCAGCACCGCGTCGTCGTCGAGCTCGTCGTGGACGTCCGTGCCGTACGCGATGGTCGTGATCGGCATGGACGTGCGATGGCGTCGAGTGAGCAGCTCGCGGAGTGCTTCGGCGTCCGCGATGACGCGCGTCGGAACGCGCATCGTGAACCACTCCATGCAGCGAAACCACATGCGCGCGACGGCGTTCCACTTGTTGCGCTTCCACTCGATGCCGTCCGGGTTGATCCACACTTCGCGCCCGAAGAGGCGCGGCACGAAGGCGAAGAACGCGGCGCCGTAGCCGAGCAGGTACACGACGTCCGTCTCGCGCCGCAGCCGCCAGAGGCAGAGCATGTCGTGCACGATCGTGGACAACGGACCGAGGCGCGGCGCGGCGACGTGGCGCAGCTCGACGCCCCGGAACTCCGCCGCGCGCGCCGTGTCGCGCGGATTCTCCTCGCACGTGACGACCACGCGATGCCCGGCGTCGACGAGCAGCCGACCGATGCGATCGGCGAAGGTCTCGAATCCGCCGTACTGCGCCGGGATCCCGCGCGTGCCGAGGATCGCGATGCTCTTCCTGTCGGAGGCCACGCTCGGCCTGGGCGATGCGGTCGGCGGGGAGGTCGTCACGCCGTTTCGCTGCGAACGGCGCAGTAGCGCACGCTGTACCAGTCGTCCATCTCGCCCTGCTCGGAGTGCACGACGCGGCATCCGTGTTCGAGCAGCAGCGCTTCGACGTCGGGCTGCGACGTGCCGAACATGTCCATCACGGGCTCGCCCTTCACGCGTCGCCGCCACAATCGATACCCGGAGCGCAGCGCGTTCCAGCCGAGCCGCGCGGCGCGCGAGCGTTCGATGCGCGGACGCGTCGGCAGCTGGAACACGAGCACACCGGACGGGGCGAGCACGCGGCAGAACTCGCGCAGGTAACCGTGTGCGAGCGCGGGCGCCATGTGCTGCAGCGTGATGTTCGAGTAGATGAAGTCGAAGTGTCCGTCCGGGAACAACGCGAGCGACGGGCGCTCGTTCAGGTGGAACTCGCACGTTCCGACGCGTGACTCGGCCTCGCGCTGGGTCGTCGCGCTCTGCTCGAACGCGCGCGCGCGCTCGATCATCGACGCGGCGATGTCGACCCCGTGCACCTCGCCGAAGTGACGGGCGAGCGCCTGCGACAGACGCCCGACGCCGCAGCCGAAGTCGAGTGCCCGGCCGCGCTCGATGGCGGCGTGCTCGCGCGTCTCGTCGAGTACGCGATCGATCTCCGCGCGTCCGGTCGCGAAGAACTCCTCGGCGTCCCAGCGGTTGCCGTCGGTGTCTTCGCGGCTGAGGATGGCCCACATCGGGTCCCGTTCCCCGAACGCGTTCCAGGTCTTCGCGAGTTGGTCGAGCTTCACGTGGCGAGGACGCGCGTGCGGCGTCGCGCCGACTCTATCGACCGGAATCGGCCGAGGCGAGAGCAGCGCTACTGGCTCGCGTAGGTTTCCCGCGCCGTGACCTGGCGGAACTCGTCGCGCTCGGGCGAGTAGGCGGTCAACTTCCCGCCGTAGACGCAGCCGGTGTCGAGGCCGAGCGCGACCAGGCGTCCGCGCGCCCGTCGCGCGCGCGGGATCTTGGACGGCGTGTGTCCGAACAGGATCAGGTTCGGTCCCTCGTACACCTCGTACCAATACGGACGACCGCGCGCCGGCAGGCGGCGGATGGAAACGAGCTCTTCGGGTTCGAGCGTGTTCGGCGCGCGGCCGGGAACGAGGCCCGCGTGGACGACGCACCAGGCGCGCCCGTCCGCGGACTTGCCGCTGCCCGCGACGCCCGCGTCCTCGAGAAAGAACCCGTCGTGGCGCTGCAGGAAGCGCAGCAGGTCGGCGCGTCGCTCGGGCACGACGTCGCACGGGCGCCGGCCGTCGCCGGCCAGGTCCTCGGGCTCGATCGTGGGGAACTCGAGCCGCTCGGGGGGGCGGTCCGACCCGTCCGCCTTCTTCGGAGCGAGGCGAAAGCGCTCGAGTACGCGCAGCTCGTGGTTGCCGAGGATGAAGCGCCCACCCACGGATTCGAACGCGTCCACGACACCGATCGGGTCGGGCCCGCGGTGGAACAGGTCGCCGACGGACACGAGCGTGTCGTCCGCACCGAGGTCGAGCTTCTCGATCAATTCGCGCAGCTCGAGCGAGCAGCCGTGCACGTCTCCGACGATCCAAGTCGTCATGGCTGCTCCGGGCTCGACAGGTGAGCGAGGATCTCGCGCTCGAGCGCGGCCGCGGCCTTGGCGTGGCCACTCGCGCGCCAGTGTCCGTCGCGCGTGTAATAGTCATCCGTGGTCACGACCTCCGTTCCGCGCACGACGAAGCGCGTGTGCTCCGCGAGCTCGTCGTCGTCGAAGGCGAAGTTCGTCTCCATCGTTCGTAGGGGCACGACGAACACGCCCGACTCGGCGCCGTCGCGCCGGACGGCTTCGAGCAGCGCGAGGAAGACCGCGCGGTGCAGCGCGACGGCTTTGTCGTTCGTGTCGTTGAAGGCGTTCAAGCCCTCGCGCGACAGGAGCCGATCCTGCACGAACCGCGACGCGCGATTGCGGATCAGGTTCCAGAGCTGCGAGTGCTCGATGAGCCAGCGCACGGGCGGGGCCGCGTACAGGACTTCGCGCGCGCGAACGCCGGGGAGGTATGCCGCCTCGGTGCGCGTCAGCGCGCCGTCGTCCTCGACGCGGAACAACCCGGACACCGCGTCGTTGCCGATGTCGTTGTCGAAGTAGAAGACGATCACGAGGTCCGGCTTGTAGGCGCGCACCTTGTGCTCGTACGTCACGAGCTGCTCGGCCTGGCCGAAGCCGGCGACGGCGAAGTTGAGGACCTCGACGCGCTCGACGGGCGTGCCGTCCGGGCCGGGCGCGCCGACGAGCGTTTGCTCGAGGCGCTCGCGCATTCGCTCCGCAACGACCTCGTCGTCCTCGACGCCGTATCCGAACGCGAACGAGTCGCCGAGCAACGCGACGCGATACGTGTGCGCTGCACGCGCGAGCTCGAACTCGCGCGTCCCGCGCAGGCCGTCCGTGTTCGTATGGATCGCGACCCGGTACTCGCCCGGCGTGCTGTGGACCGTGTCCACCTCGCGCGCGTTCGCGCGCACGCCGTAGCCGGCGTCGACCACGAAGCGCGGAAGCACCGGCTCCGGAGTCAGGGCGCGGACCGCAGCCTCACCGATCGCCGCCGCCACGGCACCGCCGAGCGCGAGGGCCAGCGCGCGGCGCGCGACTCTTCGGATGCGGGTTCCCACGGGAGCGTCTACTCGAACAGCTTCGCGTAGCGCGAACTCTCGAGCAGCGGCGCGAAGTCGGGGTCCGCGCGCAGGCGCTCCTTGACCGCCCGCGACATGCCCATCTCCTCGAGCGCATCAGCGGCCTTGCTGATCTTGCGCGACAGCGCGTAGCACCGTGCGAGGTTGATCCAGGTGTCCTCGTGGGTGCTGACGTGCGCGCGTTCTCCGAGCAGCTCGAGCGCGTCCTTCAGGTCCTTGGCCGCGTCGTCGTACTCGTGGATGCGCATCAGGATCTCGGCGCGCTGCAGGTAGCCCTTGAACCACTTGTCGTTCTGGTGGACCGTCTCGTCGTAGGTCTGCAGGAGCTCGCGTTTGGCCGAGCGATCGCCGAGCACCGTGGTGCAGACGAGCGCCGCCTCCTTGATGACGGGGTTGGTCGATTGAAGCGTGCCGCCGAGCTTCTTCTTCAACGCCTTGGTGTCCGCGTTCTCGAACTTCGGGAGCGCCTCGAGGATCGAGACGCACGCGGCCGTCTCGACCGCCGTGTGGAGCGTCAGGCGGATCAGCGCGTCGACGGTCTCGTCGTCGACGAGCTCGGGGCACGTGAGCCAGAACCGGATCAGCTCGCCCGCGACCGGTGCGGCCGCGGCCGGGACGCGCGTCAGGTTCAGGACGGCGGGCACGGCGCTCGCGTTCTTCGATTCGGCGAGCGCCGCGAGGACGGCGCGGACCACGGCGGGATCGTCATCCGCGAGCGCGTTGCGCAGGACGAGGCTGTGGCGGTCGGTCGGGAGCGCCGCGAGGGCGACGACGCAGCGCAGGCGTGCATCGCCCTTCGATTCGGCGAACAGCAGCGCGAGGTGGTCGCCCGCGCGCTCGTATTCGGGGACGACGCCGAGCAGCTCGATCGCGTTCAGCCGTCCCTCGGGGCCGAACGTGCGCGTGCCGCGGATCAGGTCGCCCACGATCCCCGCTGGGTGCAAGCGCTCGAGCGCGTTCGTGATCTCGCGTGCGCGCAGCTGCGTCGCGTCGGTCGGCTCGGCGCCGGGGTCGATGAGCGGCAGGAGAATCGTCGCCGCCTCGGGCCCGAGGCCGTCGAGCTCGTCGCGGATTTCGTCGAGGGCGAGGCGCGCCGGGCGCCGGTCGGCCTGCAGGCGCGCGACCAGCTCGTCGATCGTGCTGCGAAAGCGGGCCTGCAGCGCATCGCGCTCCACACGCGCACGCGCGAGGAAGCTCTCGAGCGAACCCGTGTCGTCGCCGCGCTGCACCCGCATCTCCCACGCGGGCGGCGCGGGCGCGGAAAGGAGTGTGCAGGTGAGGAGCGCGAACGCGAGCATCCGAGGAGTCTAACGGGCCCGGGGGCGGGCCGCGAACGGACTGCTAGCCCGGATCCTTCATGAGCCTTCACCGAGATCGACGCAGCTGCGCGCCGTCTCAACGCTTCCCTTCCTCACCGGGTTCGACGACCCGTCCAGGTCGCC
This sequence comes from Planctomycetota bacterium, assembly GCA_029259605.1. Lineage (GTDB taxonomy): Bacteria > Planctomycetota > UBA1135 > UBA1135 > OFTM281. The sequence continues at coordinate 5,744 of JAJDEV010000199.1, forward strand.
TGCACGCGCTTCGGTCGCGAAGCGCTGATCTGACGCACATCCGCGTCGATCTCGGCAAAGCCTCATGAACAACCCGGGCTAGCGGCCGAGCGTCGGCGGGTTTGTTTCCCGGCCTCGGCCGCCGTATCCATCCGGCGTCCGGGCGGGGACGAGGAGGTGCACGCGCAGCCGCGCGCCCGCCTCACCGATCGCCGTCGCCGCCGCGCCGAGCAGGCCCGCAAGGGCACCTGGTGCCTGGCCGTGCGCTCGCGCGCGCGCCACGCGGGTGCCGCGCAGGCCGTAGATCGCCTCGAGGCGGCGTCGATTGCGGTGGACCCAGGAGTGCATGGAACGGGTGGCGTCGGCCGCTCCGTTCATCGGCCGAACGACGCGTCTCGGTTGAGCGGGGTTGGCGCGGACGCGCGCCTCGGGTGGAATGTTCGGCCCGCCGGATCGCCGCGCGGCGCGAAACGATGCGAGACACACCCGATCCCGTGCGCCCGGAGCGGCGCCATCCCCACCCGTCGCCCGACGCGCGCCAGCGCGCGGACGCGGCGTTCGACGTCGTTGTCGTCGGCGGCGGACATGCGGGTGTCGAAGCGGCGCTCGCCGCGGCGCGCCTCGGCGCACGCGTCGCGCTGTGCACGTTTCGCCTCGATCTGATCGGCGAGATGAGCTGCAACCCGGCCATCGGCGGGCTCGGGAAGGGACAGCTCGCGCGCGAGATCGACGCGCTCGGCGGAGCGATGGGCCGCGCGATCGACGCGACCGGCATCCAATTCCGGATGCTGAACACGGCCAAGGGCCACGCGGTCCAGGCGCCGCGGGCGCAGGCCGATCGCCACCGTTATCGGGAGGAGATCACGCGCATCGTGCGCGCGGCGGACGGCGTCGAGCTGTTCGCCGGCGGCGTGCGCGGGCTCTCGATCGAGGACGGCGTCGTGCGCGGCGTGTTCCTGCAGGACGGAGCGCTGCTCGCCGCGCCGGCGGTCGTCCTGACGACGGGCACGTTTCTGCGTGCGGTGATGCACACCGGCGAGACGCGCGAGTCCGGCGGTCGCGTGGGCGAGGCGTCGTGCGACGGGTTGTCGGGCGAGCTGCTGCGCCTCGGCCTGCCCCTGGGCCGGCTCAAGACCGGAACGCCGCCGCGTCTCGCGAGCGAGGGCATCGCGTGGGACCGTCTCGACGAGCAGCGCGGCGACGCGCAGCCGTCGCCGTTCTCGTTCGCGACGGAACTGCAGTCGTTCCCGCGTCTGCCCCAGATCGCGTGTCACGTCACTTACACGAACGAGCGCTGCCACGAGATCATCCGCGCGAACATCCATCGCGCGCCGATGTACGCCGGGCGCATCGACGGCGTCGGGCCGCGCTACTGCCCGTCGGTCGAGGACAAGGTGATGCGCTTCCAGGATCGAGACCGGCATCAGATCTTCCTCGAGCCCGAGGGCCTCGACACCGACGTGGTCTACGTGAACGGTCTGTCGACCTCGCTCCCCGGCGAGATCCAGGAGGCGTTCCTGCGCGAAGTGGAAGGGCTCGAGCACGCGCGCTTCCTGCGCCACGGCTACGCGGTCGAGTACGACTTCGTCCAACCCGCGGCGCTCGACCCGACGCTGCACGTGCGCGCGGTGCGCGGCCTGTTCCTCGCCGGTCAGATCAACGGAACGTCCGGTTATGAGGAGGCGGGCGCGCAGGGACTCGTCGCCGGCGCGAACGCCGCGCTCTGGGGACGGGACGCCGCACCGTTCGTGCTCGAGCGCCACGAGGCCTACATCGGCGTGCTCGTGGACGACCTCGTGGTCAGCAACCCGACCGAGCCCTACCGCATGTTCAGCTCGCGCGCCGAGTACCGCTTGATGCTGCGCCAGGACGACGCGGACCGACGCCTGACGCCGCTCGCCCACGCCATCGGGCTCGCGACCGACGAAGCGCTGGACCGTCTGCGCCGACGCGAACGGGACATCGCCGCGTGGCGCGCGCGCCTGGACGCGGTGCGCACGCAGGGCGAGGGGAGCACGACGCTGACGCACCGCCTGCGACGCCCCGACATGGGCATCGACGACCTGATCGCCGAGCACGCCGCCGAACTCGAGGGCACCGCGCGCGCCGAGGACGTGAAGCGCACGGTCGAGGCCGACGTGAAGTACGCCGGCTACGTCGACCGGCAACGCGGCGAGGTCGCGCGCATGCGGCGTCAGGAGTCGACGCCGATCCCGTCCGACGTCGACTTCGCCGCCCTCACCGGCCTGCGCGGCGAGGCGCGCGAAAAACTCGCCGCCTTGCGCCCGTCGACCCTGGGCGCGGCATCACGCATCGCGGGCGTGAACCCCCCGGATGTGGCGTTGCTCGCCGTGCATCTGGAGCGCGCCCGCCGCGCGCGCTAGCCCGGGTGATTCATGAGGCTTTGCCGAGATCGACGCGGATGTGCGTCAGATCAGCGCTTCGCGACCGAAGCGCGTGGAGGCGACCTTGACGGGTCGTCGAACCCGGTGAGGAAGGGAAGCGTTGGTCTGGCGCGCAGCTGCGTCGATCTCGGTGAAGGCTCATGAAGGATCCGGGCTAGGGCGCGGGGAGAGGTTCCGGGAGTTGTCGGGTTCCCGTCTCGCCTCGCAATGGCCGAGGGGGCGTTCGGGGACTTGTCGCCCGCGTGCGTCCGTCCGCTTGCGCGCGTGCGCGCACGGCGCGCCGCGAAGCGGCGCCTGCCGTGCAGCGGGGCGAAGCCCCGCGCGTGAATCGGTAGCGCCGGCGGCCCGCAACACGCGAGCGCAGCGAGCCTGTGTTGCAGCAGGGCGAAGCCCTGCGCGTCCAACGGGCGCCTGCGGCCGGCGGGACGCGAGCGCAGCGAGCCTGTCCCGCAGCGGCGCGTCAGCGCCGCGCGTCAAAGGGTGGGGACGTGCCCGAGTCCCCGAACCGAACGTTGTCGCCGTTGGAAGTGCCGGAGGCGCTCCCATGCTGTTGCGCCAACGACCGACCCATGCGGGAGCGCGCGCTCAGGCGAAGCCTGGCGCGTGGTGGGGGAGCACGCCGCCATGGGAGCGCGCGCGTGGTGCGGGAGGCGCGAGAGCTCGAGAGCACCCACGCCGGACGAAGCGCGCGTGCGCCGCGGACCGCGCCGTACGCAGGTCCGGCGTGTTGCTCCGAGTGGACTCCGTGCATCCGCGCACCAACGAACCGCGCACCGTGCTCCCGTACCACGCGCCAGGCTTCGCCTGAGCGCGCGCGGTCCCGCATGGGTCGGTCGTTGGCGCAACAGCATGGGAGCGCCTCCGGCACTTCCAACGGCGACAACGTTCGGTTCGGGGACTCGGGCACGTCCCCACCGTTTGACGCGCGGCGCTGACGCGCCGCTGCGGGACAGGCTCGCTGCGCTCGCGTCCCGCCGGCCGCAGGCGCCCGGTTCACGCGCGGCGCGAGGCGCGCCGCTGCAACACAGGCTCGCTGCGCTCGCGTGTCGCGAGCCGCGGGCGTACCCGGTCCCTCAAGTCCCCTTGCGCAACACGACCGTCTTGACCGTATTCGCGATGATCGAAAGGTCGAACAAGAGCGATTGATACTTAATGTAGAACAGGTCGTACTGCAGCTTCTGCAGCGCGTCCTCGACCGTGTTCCCGTAGGGGTAGTTGATCTGGGCCCAGCCGGTCAGGCCCGGCTGCACGATGTGGCGCTGCTCGTAGTAGGGGATCTTCTGCGCGAGTTCGGCGACGAACTCGGGGCGTTCGGGGCGCGGTCCGGCGAACGACATCGAGCCGGCGAGGACGTTGAAGATCTGGGGCAGTTCGTCGATGCGCGACTTGCGCAGGAAGCGACCGACGCGGGTGACGCGCGGATCGTTGGCCTGGGCCCAGACGGGGCCCGTGTGCTTCTCCGCGTCGGTGCGCATGCTGCGAAACTTGCAGAGCGTGAAGGTGCGGCCGCCGCGGCCGGTGCGCTCCTGGCGGAACAGGATCGGTCCGGGCGAGTCGAGTCGAATGGCGAGCGCCGCGCCGAGCATGAACGGGAGCGACAGGACGAGCACGACGACCGCGAAGGCGATGTCGAACAGGCGCTTCGCGAGCTCGGCCGCCGGGTGCTGCACGAAGCCCTTGTTGAAGATCAGGTAGGACGGGCGCATGGCCTCGGCCGGGATCTTGCCGGTGACCTGCTCGAAGAACGACTCGGCCTCGTGGACGGCGACGCCTTCCATCCGGCAGCGCAGGAGCTCCTCGGTCGGGAGGCTTCCGCGACGGTCCTCGAAGGCGATGACGATGTCGCTGACGTTGAGACGCTTGACGAGCGACGAGAGCGATTCGTCGAGCTCGGTCTTGCGCATCCGCTCTTCACCGGCCGGCTCGAGGACCGCGGTCGTCGGGTCGTTCCGATCGGACGTGTGCAGCATCATCAGCTTGGGCGCGGCTTCCGGCGCGCGCTCGCTCCGACGCTCCTGCCGCGCGGGGTCGGGCGACGTGGCGTCGTACCATGGGTTGCCCGTTCCGGTCGGCTCGCCGCCGCCACGCCGTTCCTCGCCCTCGCGCCGCTCGGCCCCGCGGCGGCGTTCGCGCATCGACGAGGCGGGCGAGATCATCGCCGCGATCTGAATGCCCGAGTTCTCGCGGCCGCCGATCTCGTCGGCGAGGCGATGGGCGAGGCGTCCCGAGCCGAGGATGATGACGCGTTGGTTGAGCGTCGTCCGCCGGAGCAAGGCGTGGAACACGTTGCGCCAGATGTAGAGCAACGCGAACGCGGCGCCGAGCGCCGCCGACAAGAGGACGACCCGCTGCGAGAACGGTAGACCCGGGAAGTCGAGGACGCGGTCGACCTCCCACACCTCGGCCAGCGAGGCGGCGAGGACCACGAGCAGCACGCCGCTGCCGGCCGAGCCGAGGAAGCGCGCGGCGCGTTCGTAGCTCGAGCCCGACACGCGGAAGTCGTAGAGGTCGTTGAACGAGATCGCGATCTGCGCGAGCGCCGCCACGAGGACCGACGACAGGACGCAGCGCCACAACGCCTGGGTCGGCGACAGGCTCATCACCGCGAGCGCGCGCCGCATCTCGTCGTCGACGACCCACAGGTGCGCCGACAGGACGGCGAGCACGACGGCGGTCAGCACCACGGTCTCGCTCAGGATCAAGAGCGCTTTGTGGAGCGGCAGGTAGTGGCGGAGAACGTGCAGCATGGGGAGATCGAACGCGGTGGGTCGATGCCGTGCGCGCTGCGGGGCGCGGTGGCTTCGCGTTCGAGGCTCTGGGGCCGAGTGCTTCGAGGGGGACAGGCCGTTGGCGACTCTACCTCATCGGCCATGGGCGGGCCGTACGGAAAGGAAGGCACGACTTTCCTCGTCGATCCGAGCGATTCACGGGGCGTCAGGGCGGCGCGTCGAGGCTCCGTAGGTGACGGACGCCGTCCAATCGCCCGTTGTCGCGCAGGGCGACCTCGACCACGTCGATGCGCGCACGTCCGCCGAACTCGCTCGCGACGCAGTCCGCGGCGGCGCGCAGCCGAAGGAACTTCCGCCGGTCGATCCGGCCGGCCGGGCGAAAGCGTGGCCCCGCGTGTCCCGTCTTGACCTCGACGCAGACCCAGGTGCCCGCGTCGCGCGCGAGGAGGTCGACCTCGCCGCAGCGCGTCTGGAGGCGCCGCGCGTGGATCTCGAGACCCGCGCGCGCGAGCCAGCGGGCGGCGAGTGCCTCGCCCGCGCGTCCGACCTGTTCGTCGGAGAGCCCGAGGTGCCGAGCGAATCGGAAGGCGACGCGCGGCAGGTGCGTCGCGAGGAGCGAGGCGAGGCGCGTGCGTGGCGTCGCGCGGTTCATCGCGCGTCCCCCCGTGCCCGCGCTACTCGGAGTCCTTTTCCTTTTCGGTCAGGATGTCCTGGATCGCGGCGCGGTTGAAGCGCACGCGCACGCCGTCGGCGACGATGAGTGTGATCTCGTCTTCCTTGAGCTGCGCGACGGTCGCGTAGATGCCGCTCGACGTCATGACCTTGTCGCCCTTCTTGAGCGCGGCCATCAGCGCCGTCTTCTGCTTCTGCTTCTTTCGCTCGGGGGCGATCAGCACGAAGTAGAAGATCGCGAGGATCGCGAGCATCGGCGGGAGCAAGTCGAACAGTCCGCCACCCGACGCCGCGGGATCGGTCGCACCGCCGCTTTCGCCCTGGCGGGCGAGCGCGAACCAAAGGGCGAGGGGGGAGAAATTCATGGGAGCTTTCGGTCCGAAGGAGCGGGCCGCCGCGGAGCGCGACGTCCGGCCTCGATAGGGCGGCGCAACCTACTCGATCGCGCGGGCGCTCGACAGCCTGGGCCGCCTGGAACGGGCCACGAACGCGGATGCGGTGGCGCGCGCGAGGCGCGGCGATTACGCTCTTCCGCCGCATTTGCGCCCGATCCGCGCGACGCGCGCACACGCCATGGCCCGCAGCACCGAATCGCCCCGCCCCGACTCCGACCTCGCGCAGCGCTCGGGGCGGACCGTCGTGGCCATGAGCGGCGGCGTCGACAGTTCCGTGGCGGCGTGGATGCTGCAAGAGGCGGGGCATGAGCTGGTCGGGCTGTTCATGCGCAACGGCGTCCACGTCGACGAGGCCGAGGTCGCGAAGAAGTCGTGCTGCTCCATCGGAGACGCGCGCGACGCGCGCATGGTTGCCGCGTCGCTCGGAATTCCTTTTCAAGCCGTCGACCTCTCGAACGAATTCGGCGAGGTCATCCGCTACTTCCTCGCCGAGTACTCCAAGGGACGCACGCCCAACCCGTGCGCGGTGTGCAACCGCGACCTGAAGTTCGACAAGCTGCTGCGCTTCGCCGAAGAGCTCGGCGCCGAGCGCGTCGCCACCGGCCACTACGCGCAGATCGAGCGCAAGGACGGACGCGTGCACGTGCTGCGCGGCGTCGACCGCGGCAAAGACCAGTCCTACCAATTGTTCTGCGTCTCCGAGGCGAACCTGGCCAAGACCGAGCTGCCGCTCGGCGGCTACGCCAAGCGCGACGTGCGCGCGATGGCCGCGAACGTGGGGCTGCGCACGCACGCGAAGCCGGACAGCCAGGAGATCTGCTTCGTGCCGTCGAACGACTACCGCAACCTGCTCGCCGAGCACGAGGTCGAGCTGCACCCCGGCAATCTCGTCGACACGACCGGCCGGGTGCTCGGCACGCATACCGGCACGGAGTCCTTCACGATCGGCCAGCGGCGTGGCCTCGGCGTGGCCGCGGGCTATCCGCTCTACGTCGTCGAGATCCTGCCCGAGTCGGGCACGGTCGTGCTCGGCGGCAAGAACGACTGCCACTCGAAGGCGCTCGACGTCGACGAACTGAACCTGATCGGCTTCGACCCGCCGGCGAGCGGCGCGTTCCGGGCCGAGGTGCAGGTGCGCTATCACCACCGCGCCGCGCCGGCGTCGATCGAAGTCGACGGAGGCAAGGCGCGCGTCGAGTTCGACGAGCCCGTGCACGCCGTCGCACCCGGCCAGGGCGCGGCGATCTATCGCGAGAACCGCCTGCTCGGCGGCGGGTGGATCGCGCGCGCGACGCCCGCCCACGTTCCCGCGTAGTCTGGGCCAAGTCCTCGCCCCCGGGGTTGAGCGCGGCTACGTTCGGAGCGTGGACACCCCGGATGCGAGCATCGCGAGTCGACGCGCGGAGCGCGGCACGTGGACGGACGCGCTGCCGTTCGCCGCGTTCTTCGGCGCGTTGCCTTACGTCGCGACCGCGCTGCTCGGTGCCTCCGCGTTCCTGTTCGTGCCGCGGGCGGGGCCGTCCGAGGACTTGGCGCCACCGGCGCGCGTCGTGCTGGTCGATGCGTCGGCCAGCGTGCGTCGCGTGCGCCCGGACTGGTTGCCGTGGGTGCGCGGCGCGCTGGCGGACCAGGCGCGGATCGCGCTCGAGCGCGGCGAGTCGTTCGCCGTCGTGTCGTTCGCGTCCGAGGTCGGACTGAGCCACGCGCTCGGCACGCCCGAGGCGTTCCTCGAGGCGCTGCGCGGACGCGACGGCGCGCCGTTCGATCCGCGCACCGCCGCCGGCGGCGACGGTGCGTCGCGACTCGCGGCCGCGGTGGAAGTCGGCGCGGGCCTCTGCCTCGCGCCGGGCCGCGCGACCGGCACGCTCGTGTTGCTCGGGTCCGACGGCGGTTCGCTGCGCGAGCCGATCGGTCCGCTCGCAGAGGTGCTCGCCGCGGGCGGCACGGTGGATGCGCTCGCGCTGCCGCCGCCCGAACTCGACGACGTCGGCGTCCTACGGGTGCGCGTCCCGCAATCCATCGAAGCCGGCGCGCCGTTGCTCGCGGTGATCGAAGTCGCGTACGCGCCCGGGCGTGCGCGCGCGCGCGTCGCACGCTTGCGCGTCGAGACGAAGAGCGCCGGCCACGTGACGACGCGCGACGTCGAGGTCGCGTTGCCTCCCGCCGGCGGCACGGTCGACGTTCCCGTGTCGTGCGGCGAGGCCGACTTCGGACGCATCGAAGTGCACGCATCCGTGAGCCTCGACGGGCGCATCGATCCGATCCCCGAGAACGATCGCGCGAGCGCGGCGACGCTCGCCGACGGTGAACTCGTGTTGCTCGTCGCCGCCGCACCCGGCCGACTCGATGCGGCGCGAGACTGGTTGACCCCGTCGGGCACCTCCGCGCTCGTCGGCCTGCAGTTCGTCTTCGTCGAACCGAGCGATGTCGCCGCGCGGTTGCGCGAGGCGGACGCGCTCGTCACGTTCGACGTGGCGCCGCGCGACCTGCCCGAGCTGGCGGTCGATGCCTTCGTACGACGTGGTGGAGGCTGGCTCGCGACGTCGGGCGACTACTGGCTGGACGACTGGGTGCCAGGCCACGCGACCGGCGGGTTGCACGGCATTCTGCCGCTCGAACCGGCGCCGCTCGAACACGGTCCGCGCGACATCGTACTGCTCGTCGACGGCTCGGGCAGCATGGACGGCGAGCCGTTCGACACGGTTCGCACGGCGTGCCTCGACCTCGTCTCCGCCGCGCTTCCGACCGACGAGGTCAGCCTGCGCTTCTTCACCGCCGGATTGCGCGAGGCGAGCGTACTCAAGCCGCGCACGGCTTCCGCGGACGAGGACCTCGAGCGCGCCGCCGACGCGGCGCGCCGGCTGGTGCGACTCCATGTTCCTTCGGGGAACACGCACATCCTCGCGTCCCTGGAGAGCTTCGCGGCCGAGCGTCGCGGCGTGCAACGCGAGTCGCTCGTCTTCCTGCTCACGGATGGTCGCGAGAACGAGGGCTACGACGGAGTCGCCGAGCGCGCGGCGCGCGTCGTCTCCGAGCTCGTGCGATCGCGCGCCGCCGTTCGGCCGATCGCGATCGGTGCGAACGCCGACCTCGCGTTCCTCGAACGCCTCGCGCGCCCGGGGGAAGACGTGTTCGTGCCCGCGAACCTGGACGACCTGCGCTCGATCTTCCGGCGCGAGATCAGCGGCGCGCAATGCCGCGACGGGGAGGCGCTCGAGGTGCGTCGGAGCGTCGCGGAGAGCGGGTCGATCGCCGCCGACCTACGCGGCGCCGAGCCGCTCGACGTGCCCTCGGTCCGACGCTTCGTGAAGAACGTCGCGCGTCCGGGCGCGGAGGTCGTGTGGCAGGCGGACGAGGGCGAGCCGGTGCTCGCGGCGCGGCGCGTCGCGCTCGGTCGCACCGCGCTGCTGTCGACGCTCCCGCTCGACGGCTGGGCGCCGGCGTGGACACGCCGACTCGGATGGGGCGAGCCGGCGCTGTTCGGCAACCTCCTGCGCTGGCTCGCGCGCGGACAGCGCGGCGCGGAGCAGGGACCGACGCTGACTGTCGAGGACGATTGGTGTGTGCTCGAGGGGCTGGACGCCTCCTGGCCTCCGCTCGTCGAGGCGGATCTCCTGGATGGCGCGAACCGCGCGGCCGAGGTCCTCGCCGCGCTCGAATTCCTCCCGCCGTCACGGGAGGCCGTGGATCCGACTCCGCGGCGTGAGGCGCGGCTGCCGTTTCGTGCGGACGAACGGGACGGCCTTTTCGTTCGCGTGCGCGCCCCTTCGGGTTCGTCGGATCCGGCGCCGCCGGACTGGATTCTCCCGCTCGACGACCGACGGCCGCGCGAGTTTCGAGCGTCGGTTCCGGGCGTGGAGGCGCTCCTCGGAGCCGCCAGGGCCGTTTCCGCGCCGTTCGCGGCGAGCGGCGCCCCGCCCCGGACGGCGCGCGCCGCCGCGGCGCACCCGTCGGCCCCGTGGATCCTCGGTCTCGGCCTTGGCCTGTGGTTCCTCGCGGCGGCACGCTGGGGGGTTCAAGCGTTTCGAGGGGGCGACCGATAGGCTTTGCACGCCTCCGCGCGATCGTCGTGCCGGAGCTCGGGAAGGAAGGTTGGAGAGTTAAGGAAGAGGAAGATGATGAAGAGTTCCATCGCCAAGCTCACGCTCGGCGCCATCGGTGTCGCGGGCCTCTGCGCGGGTTGCGCGAGCAACCCCGCCTCGGCGCCGAGCACGGCGCCCCAGAAGTCCGAGAGCGGCTGGATCCAGCCGTCGCCGGTGCTGCGCCAGCAGATCGAGGACGAGGCCGAGCGCCTGCCGTGGACCCACGGTTTCGAGCGTCTGGAGCAGATTCGCTGGTTCGCCTCGGTCGGCGAGCCGGGCTACGACACGCTGCTGCGCCTCGCATCCGATCCGCGCGATGACGTCGCTGCCTCGGCGCTGGCCGCCCTCGGCGCCACGCTCGACAAGCGCCTGGTGCAGGCGATCCACGACCTGCAGTGGACCCCGGAGCGCCTCCAGGGGGACCTGGTGCTCGAACGCGCCCGCGCGCTGGTGCGCTTGGGCGACTGGGGGCAGATCCCGGAGTTGATCGCGGGTCTCGAGGACGAACGCGTCTACACGCGTTCCCTGTGCCTCGAAGCGCTGACCGACGCCACCCGCGAGACGCACGACTTCGATCCGCGCGCCGACGAGGACACCCGCAAGCGCGCCGTGGACCGTTGGAAGCGTTGGTGGGACGCGCGCGCCGGCGACAGCCTCCTGTCGCGCCGTTCGTAGCAGGCTTTGGTGAGACTCACGGCGACCTTCGAGGACGCTGTGAGTTTCACCAAAGCCTGCTCGGCTCGAGTGCGCTGCCTAGGCGGTGCGCAGGAGCTCGACCAAGCGCTGGAAACGCGAGTCGGGGCGCAGGCTGATGAGGTCGTCGTCCTCGAGCAGGTGCTCGACGTCCGTGTAGCCGAGCTCGATTGCGCGCTCGAGCTCCTCGATCGCGGACGACGCGTGGCCCGAGAGGCAGAGCGAGCAGGCCAGGTTGTAGTGCACCGTCGGACTCTCGGGCGCGAGTTCGACGAGGCGCCGGTCGGCGGACAGGCCCTCCTCGACGCGCCCCAGTCGCGTCAGTACGTGCGCGAGTTCGGCGAGGGCGGCCAGGTTGCCCGGATTCCGCGCGGTCTCGCAGGCCAGGAACGCTGCGAGGAACTCGAGCCCGTCGGTGTCCAAACGGCGCTTGACGTGTGCTCGGAGGGGAAACGGGGGGTGGGTCGGCATCTCTCGAGGCCCGAGGGTGACCCGGACCGTCCACGAATCTAACCTCTTTGAGCGTTCGCGCCAGACGGCGCGGTTCGTTCCTTCTAGGACCCCTTGCCTTCCGCGGGATTCGTGGAACGGCGCCGCCCACGTTCGCCAACGTATCGAACGGAGTCGGAACGATCGCTCGCGACGGTCGCTCCGGAACCCCTGCCCGAGGATGGAATGAGAGTCACCTTCTGTGATCTGTGCAACGAGTCGGTGCCGCAATCGGATCTGGAGCAAGGGGCGGCGGTGTTGCGCAAGGGGAGGGTGGTCTGCGCGACCTGTGAGGCGGTGATGACGAGCGGAGCGGCAGCGCCCGGGGAGCCCGACGGATTCCATTCGCCTCCGACCTCGGCGGGACCGGCCGCCGCCCAGCCGGCCCATCTCGAACCCCTTCCGCGCGTCGGTGAAGACACGACGCTGATGGACGCGCAGCTCGACGCGCCGCTCGTCCCGCAGGTGCAAGCGAGCTCGGTCGGAGCGACGATCGCCGTCGCGCTCGCCTCCGTCTCTTTGATCCTCACCGTCGGCGCGGCGGCTTGGCTCTACGATCTCTTCGAGCGCCGCGGGCGCGACTTCGTTGCCGAGTTGCAGGATCAGGACCTGTCCTGGCGCGAGGCGACGAACTCGATGGAGGTGCGACTCACGCACACGATCCGCGACGCTTCGAGCGGCGCCAGCTCCACGCGCGACGAGCTCGAAGAGTTGGGCGCGCGCTTCGACGCGCTCGGCATCGACCAGGACTCGAACTGGTCGGACTTGCGCGACGACTTCGCGCAGCTCCAAGGCAAGATCGGCGAGCTCGACAACCTGATCGTCGCAGCCTCGCGCAACGACGCGAAGATCGACAAGCTCGCCGAGACGACGGCTTCGTTGCACGACACGGTCCTGCGCTTCGGCGGACGGTTGGCCGCGCTCGAGGGCGGAAGGGGAGCGACGGCGAGGGAGAGCGCGCCCGCCGAACCGCTCGAAGACGAACCGGGGGAGCCGGCTTGGGTCGCGTTGCTCGGTGACCTCGCGGATCAGGATCCGGGCACGCGCTGGCAAGCGGTGCAGTCGCTCGGCAAGACGGGGGATCCGGCGGTTGCCGAGCACCTCGCCTCGATGCTGAAGGACCCCGACATCTTCGTGCGCATGGCGACCGCGCGCATCCTCGGTGACCTCGGTGCGACGATCGGGATCCCCGCGCTCATCGACGCGCTCGAGGATCCCGAAGCGAGCGTGCGCGAAGCCGCCGTGGTCTCGTTGCGATCGATCAGCGGCAGGACGTTCCGCTTCGACCCCGGTGCGAAGGACATCGAGCGCGCCAAACGCGTCAAGGCTTGGCGCGATTGGTGGAAGAAGCAGGGCGGCGAGCTGGTGGGGCGCACCTAACCCGCAACATGAACGAATCTGCGACCGGGCGTCGCGGCAGGAGCTGCTAGAATCACGCCGCACGCGCCCGTGCTTTCCCGACTTCCTCACTCAACGCACTCGATCCCATGTCCCATCCGGTCACTCTGATTCGCGGCGACGGCACCGGCCCCGAACTCGCCCAGGTCACCAAGGACGTCCTCGACGCCACCGGCGTCGCGTTCGATTGGAGCGAGGTCGACGCGGGAGTCGACATCATGGAGTCGGCGGGAACTCCGTTGCCGGACGCGGTGCTGGAATCGATCCGCGAGACGAAGACGTGCATCAAGGCGCCGATCACGACGCCCGTCGGCACCGGCTTCCGCTCGGTCAACGTCGCGCTGCGCAAGACCTTCGAGCTCTACGCCTGCGTGCGCCCGTGCAAGACCTACCCCGGCGTCCGTTCGCGCTACGAGGACATCGACCTCGTCATCTTCCGTGAGAACACCGAGGACCTGTACGCCGGCATCGAGTTCGAGCAGGGCAGCGTCGGCGCGCACAAGATGATTCAGGCCGTCGAGGACGCGTCCGGTGTCCGCATGCGCGGCGACTCGGGCATCTCGATCAAGCCGATCAGCGAGTTCGGCTCCGAGCGGATCGTCCGCGCGGCGTTCGAGTACGCGGTGAAGGAAGGCCGCAAGAAGGTCACGGCGGTCCACAAGTCGAACATCATGAAGTTCACGGACGGGCTCTTCCTCGCGACCGCGCGCCGCGTCGCCGAAGAGTTTCCCGCGATCGAGTTCGAAGACCGCATCGTCGACAACATGTGCATGCAACTCGTGCAGAAGCCCGAGCTCTACGACGTCCTCGTCCTGCCGAACCTCTACGGCGACATCGTGTCCGATCTGTGTGCCGGTCTGGTCGGCGGCCTCGGCGTCGCGGGTGGCATGAACCTCGGCGATGGCGGCATTTCGATCTTCGAGGCGACGCACGGCTCGGCACCGAAGTACAAGGGCCTCAACAAGGTCAACCCGACAGCCATGCTGCTCTCCGGCGTGCTCATGCTCCGCCACCTCGGCGAGGCCGAAGCGGCCAACCGTCTCGAAGCCGCGATCGCCCAAGTGATCCTCGAAGGCAAGTCGGTGACCTACGACATGAAGCCGACGCGCGAGGACCCGACCGCCGTCGGCACGCGCGAGATGGGGCAAGCGATCATCGAGGCGATGGAGACCTGCTCCGTCTAGCGCCGCGACCATCCCGTCTCGTTCCATACGGCTCCGCTAGCCCGGGTTATTCATGAGCCTTCACCGAGATCGACGCAGCTGCGCGCCATATCAACGCTTCCCTTCCTCACCGGGTTCGACGACCCGTCAAGGTCGCCTCCACGCGCTTCGGTCGCGAAGCGCTGATCTGACGCACAT
>JAJDEV010000200.1 GCA_029259605.1 Planctomycetota bacterium
ACCCCAACCCAGGGCTCCGCCAAGGAAGGCGCAAACCGTGTTTCAGTCCCGCGCGCTGTCCGTACCTCGACTTACGAAAGGCCGAGGCGCGGAATGCGCGTCCAGCACAGCCGTCGAGCAACACCGAGGCAGTCAGTTCAGTCGTGTTCCCGGGGGGCACTTCGAGCGGTGCACGCCCGAAGAGTGGCCGACCTCCCGAACGTCTTCGCCGGGCTCGGGACGAACGACGGGCGTCAAGTAGCCGTCGAACGTCCCCATCCCGGCCGTTGCGACTAGAATGTCGCGGGTCGTTCGATGTCGCTTGGAGAGGCGAAGTCGAACAAACGTGGTGGACGCGCGGCCGCTAGCGACCGGCGCACGACGAACGTTCCAACCTTGCCCCTGAACCATGCTCGAGCTGGCACTCTCGCTTGCCCTCCTCGCCGCACCACAGACTTCCTATGACCTAGAGGACGGCGCCGCCGCTCCTCCCGACACGTGGTACACGGTGGGCGGCAACGCCGCGCGCAACGGGCGCGCGTTGACGGCGCCGCTCAGCGGCAAACCGAAACAGGCGTGGCGCTATGCGCCCGAGGGCGTGATCGAGTCCGAGCCGATCGTTTGGAAGGACGCGGTCTTCCTCTCCGTTCTGCACGAGGACGGTCGGCGTTCGATCGAGTGGATCGACCTCGAGTCGGGCGAGCGCGTGGCCCGCAAGGTGTTCGCGAGTTCCGTGTCGCTCGAGCCCGCGGTCTGGGAGAGCACGATCGCGCTGCGGACTTCGCCGATGACGATCTCGTTCTTCCGGTTGGGGCGCGGCAGTTTCACGCGCTTCGCGGAGTACGACTCGGAGTTCCCGGTCGCGTCGCCGCTGCTCTTTCGCAGCGAGTCCTACATCGTCGACGAGCGTTCGATCGTGCGTTTCGACCCCGCGTCGCAAGACGTCGTGTGGGAGAAGGCGGGGCGTTTTCAGGACCGGGCGAGCCTGCGGGGCGATTCGGTGTTCGTCGTCCGGCGCGAGGGCGACGTCCTGCACCTGTGCCAGCTCGATCGTTCCTCGGGCAAGAAGCGTCGCGAGGCGTTCGTGGGCATTCCGAAGACGGTCGAGGAGAACGTCGTCGAAGAGATTCAGCTGCTGGGCAACGCGACGATCGTCGTGCACGAGAACCCGATCAAGGCGAACGACGGAACGATCTTCAGCTCCTCCATCTTCATCGGCCCGAGGGTGCGCACGGACGAGCTCAGGATCATCAAGATGCAAGTCGGCGCGGTGCGCGTGGGCGATGGGTGGATCGCGTACGTCGGAGATTCGCTCGACAAGGTCACGGACCCGAACGACGAGAACTACATCCTCCTCGCGAGCGACAAAGCGCACCGAGAATTCATGGAGAACGTTCTGCCGCTCACGAGCGTCGGAGACGTGATCCTGGCCGGGCCGCGCGCGTTCCGCGCGGACGCGCTCGACATCCTCTGGAAGCTCGACGCGAAGCCCACGTTCCGCGCCGTTCCCGCGCGAGACGCCGTTCTGCTCGTTGTCGACGATTGCCTGGTCGCGTTTCGCGGCAAGCAACCGAGCGTCCCGCAGCTGCACATGCTGTTCGAGCCGCCGACCGCCGACGCGGAGATCGTGCTCGAGGACGTCGCCGTCGTCCTTCGCGATCTCGCGGTCGTCGATGGAGACATCTCCGTCACGCGAGTCGCAGCGGCGACGGACAAAGCCACCGGCATCGAACTACGAATGGCGCGCGGGAAGGGCGGTCCGTGGCCGTTGGAGCGCGTCGTGACGATCGTCGGGGACGATGATCGACTCCACTACGCGGTCGAGGGCGACGGTCTGGACCGCGCGCTGAGGGCCGTGGTGAAACACCGCAGCGCGATTGCACACGCGGACCTGGCGCACGACTCGCGCCTGTGCCGCGACCCGGAGGTCATGCGCGAGCTGCTCTCGAAGGCGCGCGCCCTCGGCTCGGACGACGAGCGGCTCGTGAAGCTGGAGAAGAAGATCACCCAGCTCGAGCTCAAGCCCGCCAGCAAGGTCGATGAGAAGAAGATCGCGCGCTTGCGCGAAGAGGAAGAGGCGCTCGTTCGGCTCGAGGCGCGCCCGCTCTGGGACTTCGCACGGCACGTGGACGAGTCGGCGCCCGATGCTCTCCGCCTCGGCCTGCTGCGACGCGCGCTCGTCGATCCCGACACGCCGCCGGATGCGCGCGAGCGAGCGTGGAACGTCGCTCGCGAATCGCTGACCGCTGCGGACCCCGAGTTCCTGCGCAAGGTCTTCGAGCGGCATGAGACCGAGAACGACCCGATCAAGGCCTCCCAATGGCTGGACTACGCCGCCGTGATCGAGCGTCACCCGGTCGCCTTCATCGACTCCGCACCGAAGGAGTCGGCAGGTATGTCGCCCGCGGAGCGAGAGCTCGGGCGCGCGATGAGTTCGTGGCGCTCGGACCTGATCTGCGCGACGAGCGAGAACCTGCGCATCATGACGCCGCTCAACGAGCCAGGTGCGCTCGCGCGCTGCATCGACGTCGGCGAGTTCGTGTGCAGCATCCTGTCCGACATCTTCGCTTCGAAGGGCACGAACCAGCGCGAAAAGGAGCCGCTGCTGCTCAATCTCTACGCGGACCAGGAGGAGTATCTGAAGGAGGCGCGGGAACGCGGAGGGGCCTTCGGTACCACCGCGGCGTCGTTTACGGCCGGGTATTACTCGCCGGAGGAGAATCGCCAGCACATCTTCCTGCCGTCCGGCGAGGAGGGCTTCGACTCGATCGTCGGCACGTACGCCCACGAGCTCACGCACAACTGGATCCGCATGCAGTGCCCGCTCTTCACGCTCGAGGAGAGCGAGCAGCGCAGGGTGACGACCCCCGGCTATTGGATCGTGGAGGGCTTTGCGACGTTCGTTGACGAGTTCGAGTTCGACCTCGCGACCGGCACCGCGGAACCGTGGAACGCGACGGCGCGGTCGCTGGATGTGCTCGCCAACGCGGCGCCGACCCAACGGATCCCGTGGGCGAAGTTCTTCGGCATGACGCAGGTCGAGTTCCAAACGCTGACGGCCGACGACGTCCGAGCGGTGCCCCTCACGTGGAAGATCGGTGCGCGCTTCCAGATGAGTGAGGCGCGCATGTTCTACGAGCAAGGGGGCGCGGTTTGCCGCTACCTCTACTTCGCCGACGACGGCAAGCATCGCGACGCGCTGCTGGACTACATTCGAGCCCACTACACAGGGAGCGCTCCCGAGCTTTCGACCCGGGCCGCCTTCGGCCTCGATGACGACGCGCTCGGCGCAGCCGTCGTCGAGTACGCGCGAGCGACGATCGGACGCTGAGCGCGACGGCCGGCCGTGCGTCGGGCAGGGATCGCCGCTCGACGGCGCAGTTTTCGAGGCTGGCGTGCGCCGACCGCGTGCGCGCTCGATAGGATTCACGCGCTCGTCCGCGTCTCCCTTATCCTGGGCATCGACACGTGCAACTCGGTTTCGTCATCGATCAATCCCGGTGCATCGGCTGCCACGCCTGCACTGTTGCCTGCAAGGCCGAGAACAACGTCCCGGTCGGGGACTTTCGGACGTGGGTCAAGTACACCGAGGAGGGCGAGTTCCCGACGGTGAAGCGCTCGTTCGCGGTGCTGCGCTGCAACCAGTGCTCAGCGGCGCCGTGCGTCACGATTTGTCCGACGAACGCGCTCGAGAAGCGGCCGGACGGCATCGTCGATGTGAACCCGAAGGCCTGCATCGGCTGCAAGAGCTGCATGCACGGCTGTCCGTACGACGCGCTCTACCTCGGCGAGGACAACACGGCGGAGAAGTGCCACTTCTGCGCGCACCGCACCGAGCGCGGACTCGCGCCGGCGTGCGCGGTCGTGTGTCCGACCGAGGCGATCATTCCGGGTGACTTCGACGACCCGAACAGCATCGTGTCGGAGATGAAGCGCGACTTCGGCCTGACGCAGCGCAAGGTCGAGGCCGGCACCGGGCCCAACGTGCTCTATCGCGACGCGACGGACGCGTGCCTCGATCCGAACCTGACGAACGGCGCCGGCGGGCAGATCTGGGCCGACCGGCACCCGGGACTCGACCTCGCGTCCGAAGAGTTCGATGCGATGGAGACGCGCGCCAAGGCGCGCACGACGCTCAACGTCGCGCACCCCGCTCTGTGGGGCTGGAAGATCACGGGCTACCTGTTCACGAAGTCGATCGCGGCGGGCGCGTTCCTCGCCGCCGCGTTCGCCGGGATGCTCCCGATGAACGTCGAGGGCGGCTCGATTTGGGCCAACGCATCGGTGCCGATCCTCGCGCTCATCTTCCTCACGATGACATCCGCGCTGCTCGTCGCCGACCTCAAGCGTCCCGAGCGCTTCCTCTACATTTTGCTGCGCCCGAATTTTTCGTCGTGGCTCGTGCGCGGGACGTACTTCCTCATCGGGTTCGGGCTGCTCCTCACCGTTTGGGCCGGCCTGGCGCTGGGCAGCGTCGAGTTGGGTACGGCCGCGCGTTGGAGCTTGCTCGGCGCGACGGGCGTCGTCGGCGCGCTCGCCGCGTGCTACACCGGCTGGCTCTTCGGTCAGGCGAAGGGGCGTGTCCTGTGGATGCGACGCGGACTCTGGTTGCATCTCATCGTGCAAGCGATGGTCGCGGGGTCGGCGGCGCTGTTGCTCTGCTCGATCTTCGGCTGGTTCGAGGCGGACGCGGCGGCGTCGCTCGGTCGCGTGCTCGGTTCGTCGCTCGGACTCCACGCGCTCTTCACGCTGACCGAGGGGCGCATGGCGCCGTTCGGTCGGGACGCCGAGTACCACCGCGTGCACCGACTCGTCTCCGATGGGCCGTTCTCCCGTCGGCATTGGCGCATCGGCATCGCGCTGGGCATCGTCGCGCCGCTGATTCTGCTCGCGATTCCGCCGTCTCTCATCGCGCCGCCGATCGCCTTCGCACTCGCCGGCACGTTCTCCCTCATCGGACTCTACTCCGAGGAGGACATCCTCGTCCGCGCCGGGCAAGCGCTGCCGATCAGCTAGCCCGGATCATTCATGACGCTTCACCGAGATCGACGCGGCTACGCGCCCGATCAGCACTTCCCTTCCTCACCGGGTTCGACGACCCGTCCAGGTCGCCTGCAAGCGCTTCGGTCGCGAAGCGCTGATCGGGCGCGCGTCCGCGTCGATCTCGGCACCGCGTCATGAATTACCCGGGCTAGCTTCGCCATGACGATCTCCGACTCGAACCAGAACACGCGCCCGTCTCCGTGGGAGCTCGCCGTCGGCCCGCCGCCCGACAAGTGGAGCGATTGGGTCGAGCTCGATGCGGACGCGTGGCCCGAGCGCAAGCAACGCCACTATCGCTGCCTCCCGACGATCTGTTTCAACTGTGAGTCCGCCTGCGGCCTGCTCGCGTTCATCGACAAGGAGTCGGGCGAGATCCAGAAGTTCGAGGGCAACCCCGTGCACCCGGGGTCGCGCGGCCGCACGTGCGCGAAGGGGCCCGCGACGATCAACCAGGTCAAGGACGGCGAGCGCATCCTCGCGCCGCTGAAGCGCGTCGGCCCGCGCGGCTCGGGCGAGTTCGCCGAGGTGACTTGGGATGAAGCGCTCGACGACATCGGCGGCCGCATCCGCAAAGCGCTGCAGGAGGACCGGCACAACGAGGTCGTCTACCACGTCGGTCGTCCGGGCGAGGACAACTTCGTGCTGCGCATGCTGCAGGCGTGGGGCATCGACGGGCACAACAGCCACACGAACGTGTGCAGCGCGGGTGCGCGACTGGGTTACTCGCTGTGGTTCGGCGCGGACCGTCCGTCGCCGGACTACTCGCAGACGAAGTTCATGCTGCTGCTCTCGGCGCACCTCGAGACGGGGCACTACTTCAACCCGCACGCGCAGCGGATCATGTCGGCCAAGGAGCACGGCGCGCGCCTCGCCGTCGTCGACACGCGCCTCTCGAACACCGCGTCGCACGCGGACCATTGGATCTCGCCGTGGCCGGGCTCCGAGGGCGCGATGCTGCTCGCGGTCGCGCGCGAGCTCCTGCAGCGCGACGCGATCGACCGTACGTTCGTCGAGCGCTGGACGAACTGGAAGGCCTACCTCGACGAGTGCGACCCCGGCGGACCGGGCACCTTCGAGCGCTTCCTCGAGAAGCTGCGCGAGCTATACGACGGGTACACACCCGAGTACGCCGCCGAGGAGTGCAAGATCCCGCTCGACACGGTCGGTCGGCTCACCGACGAGATCGCCGCAGCGGGCAGCCAGTTCGCGAGCCACCTCTGGCGCAACACGGCCGCGGGCAACCTCGGCGGATGGCAGACGGCGCGCTCGTTGCTCCTCCTGCACGTTCTGACGGGCAGCGTCGGCACACCGGGTGGTTTGAACCCGAACGGTTGGGACAAGTGCGTTCCGACGCCGAGCCTGAACCCGCCGCCGATCACGAAGTGGAACGAGCGTCACTGGCCGAAGGAGTGGCCGTTCGCGCACTACGAGATGAGCTTCCTGCTCCCGCACCTGTTGCGCGAACAGAAGAGCAAGATCGACGTCTACTTCACGCGCGTCTACAACCCGGTCTGGACCAACCCCGACGGTTGTTCGTGGATCGAGATGCTCGAGAACGAAGAGCGCATCGGTTGCCACGTGTCGCTCTCGCCGATCTGGTCCGAGACCGCGCAGTGGGCCGACTACGTCCTGCCGATGGGGCTCGCGCCCGAGCGGCACGACGTGATGAGTCAGGAGACGCACGCCGGAACGTGGATCGGGTTCCGCCAGCCGGTGCAGCGCACGTTCCTCGAAGAGAAGGGCACGCCCATCTCGCGCACGCACGAGTCGAACCCCGGCCAGGTCTGGGAAGAGGCGGAGTTCTGGATCGATCTGACGTGGCGCATCGACCCCGACGGCGAGCTCGGGATCTCGAAGTACTTCGAGTCGAAGGCGAACCCCGGCCAGCCGATCTCGATGGACGAGTACTGGGCCGACGTCTTCGATCACAGCGTTCCCGGTCTGCCGGAAGCCGCGCGCAAGGACGGCACGTCGCCGCTCGGCTACATGAAGAAGTACGGCGCGTTCGCGGTGCCGTACGGCGGGCAGCAGCGCTACGAACACGACGCGAAGGGCGACGGCGGCGTCGACGTCGGCGACGCGCAGCGCAAGGAAGGCTTCCACACGCCGAGCGGCCGGCTCGAGTTCTTCGTGAAGACCGTTTCGGATTGGGGCTTCGACGAGCAGCTCACCGTGCCCGGCTACGTGCGCTCGCAAGTCCACTGGCGCAACCTGAACCTCGATGAAGGCGAGCGCTGCCTCCTGCCGACGTTCCGCTTGCCGACGCTGATCCACACGCGCTCGGGCAACGCGAAGTGGCTGCAGGAGATCTCGCACACGAACCCGCTCTGGGTCCATCCCGAGGACATCGGCAAGCTCGGCCTGAAGAACGGCGAGCTCGCGCGCGTGTCGACGCGCATCGGCCACTTCGTCGTGCGCGCGTGGGAGACGGAGGGCATCCACCCCGGCATCGTCGGCTGCTCGCACCACGTCGGTCGCTGGCGTCTGTTCGAGACCGTCGGCGGCCAACGGCGCGCCTCGTCGCTCGTCGACATCCGCCGCGAAGGTTCGACGTTCCTGTTCCGCCAGAAGAAGAAGGTCGGGCCGCACAAGAGCGACGATCCCGACTCCGAGCGCATCTGGTGGAGCGAGACCGGCGTGAACCAGAACCTGACCTTCCCGGTGCAGCCCGACCCGCTCAGCGGCATGCACTGCTGGCACCAGCGCGTGACGGTCGAGCCCGCGCATCCGGGCGACCGCTACGCCGACATCTTCGTGGACACGCAGAAGTCGATCGAGGTGTACGAGGAGTGGAAGGGGATGACCGTTCCGGCTCCGGGCCCCGGAGGTCTGCGCCGCCCGCTCTGGATGAAGCGTCCGCTGAGGCCGGTCGACGCGGCGTACCTGATGGCGACCGACGCACCGGCTGCGCCGGAAGCGAACGACCCGAGCGAAGACGCGAGCTAGCCGTCGCGGCGAAACGCTGGGTGTCGCTTCGCGTAGGACGGTTCCCGCCCTTCGCCGCCACCAGGGATCCGATGCTGCACGCCCCCTCGCGCCGCGCTCTTCGCACCGGCGCCGTTCTTCTCCTGCTCGCGTCCGTCGCTCCCGCTGCGCAATCCGTCGCGTTCATCGACGCGAACGTCTTGCCGATGACGCTCGACGGCGCTCCCGACGGACGCGTGCTCCGGGCACACACCGTCGTCGTCGAGGACGGTGTCGTCGTCGCCGTCGGGCCGACCGCGGAGATCGACGTTCCGGACGTGGCGACGCGCATCGACGCGAGCGACCGCTACCTCGTGCCGGGCTTCCAGGACCTGCACATTCACTTCCTCGACGCGGGCGACCTGCTCGTCTATCTCGCGAACGGCGTGACGTCGGTGCGGAACCTGAGCGGCACGACCAGGCACCTCGAGCTGCGCGAGGGCATCGAATCGGGACGCCTGACCGGACCGCGTTTCGTGACGAGTGGGCCCTTCACGAATCTCCCGCACATCGTGACGCCCGACGACGCGATCGCAGCCGTCGAGGAGCACCGCGAGCTCGGCTACGACTGCATCAAGATCCACGGTGAGCTGCGTCTCGAGACCTATGAGGCCTTGCTCGACGCGGCGGACGAAGCCGGAATCCCGGTCGTCGGCCACGCGCCCCGGAACCTACCGGTCGAGACGGTGCTCGCGCTCGGTCGCCAGCTCGACGTCTCGCACGGCGAGGAGTACCTCTACACGTACTTCGACCGCAGCGACGTCGGTCGCACGGACGAAGCGATCGAGCGCGTCGTGCTCGCGACGAAGGAAGCGGGCATCGCCGTCGTTCCCAACCTGATCGCGTACGCGCTCATCGTGCGCCAGGTTCGCGATCTCGAGCAGGAGCTGTCGTACGACAAGTTGGCCTTCGTCCCACCGGTGGCGCGCGTGATCTTCGGCGCGAAGTACAACAGGTACCGGCGCGACTTCTCGGCCGCCGACCTCCCGGGTCTCGAGCGCAGCTTCGCGTTCCTGCAACGCTTCACGCTCGCGCTCGCGACGGCCAGCGTGCCGCTCGCGGTCGGCAGCGACGCGATGAACCCGACCGTCGCCGCTGGATCCTCCGTGCACGAGGAGCTCGAGCTCCTGGTCGCGAGCGGACTCACTCCCTACCAGGCGCTCCGCGCGGCGACGTGCGACGCGGGCGCGACGCTCTTCGGCGAAGACGGTCCCGGGAGCATCGCAGCGGGCCGTCCGGCGGACCTCGTGCTGCTCGACGCGAACCCGCTCGACGACATCGCGAACGCGCGTCGCATCGCCGGCGTGATGACGCGCGGGACGTGGATCGAGCGCGCCGAGCTCGATGCACGCATGGAGTCGTTGCGCTCGCTCTACGACATCGAGTGGGCGTTCACGTCGCTCGTCGAGATCGACGACTTCCAAACGGCCGCGGCGTTCTACGGGAAGCAGAAGGCGTCCGATCCGAGCGCGTTCGTCGTGCGCGAGGACGGGCTGGAGGCCGTGGTCGTGCTCTACCTCCAGGCTGGACGGCCCGACATGGCGGTCGAAGCGGGAGAGTTCTTCGTCGCGGCCTATCCCGAGTCGTGGCGTGCGCACGCGCGCTTCGGCGACGCGCTACTGGCGCTCGGGGACGTGGAGTACGCGCGCGAGTGCTACGCGACCGCGGTCGACCTCGCGCCCGAGGTCACGACGCTCACGGCCGTCGCCGCCCGCCTCGCGGAATAGCGCCCGTTCGCGCGGAGGCCTTCGCACCGCAGCATTTCGGCGGCGAACTCGCCGCTGTGGAACCGGATGCGGTCGCGTCGCGTGAGGTGGTTCAGCCCGATGGCGAAGAGCGTCGAAGCGCCGACGCGGCGCCCGCCGCGACGCACCCGGCGACGAGCGGAACCGCGTTCGTTGAGGCTCAGATCGTCGACGCATCGCTCGCGCCGATCGCGGTTGCGGAGTTCGGATTGCAGTTGCGTGCCGCGCGAGGGCGGATACGCGGTCACGTTCGACGCTCCCGACTCGGACGTCTCCTTCCGCTTCCCCACGCAGCTGAAGGAAGGCGAGACGACCTGGGCGGGCGACGGCATTCCTGGAACGATCGCCGGCCTGCAGCTCGCGTGGGACGGTCCGAACGGCGGGCACGCATCGGCGCACGTCGCACCGGATGGCGAAGGCCGCGCGATCGTCACGCGCTTTCCCGCCGGCGACGTCCACCTGTTCCATTACGAGCGCGCCGGTGCGCCGCCGGTGACGCTGATCCGCGGCGTGGTCCGCGCGGGCGAGACGACGCGGCTCTCGCTGCCCTGACTAGATCGCGACGCGACCGAACTCGATCAGCGTCTCGCCGCGCAGCAGCGCGATGCCGAAGTCGCCGACCGCGCGACGCGTGACGACGGGCTCCGGCGTCAGGTAGCTGTGTCGCGAGCCGTTCGCGAACTCGAGCGTCGTGTAGTTGCCGGAGACCAGCTGCGCGCCCGCTTCGCCGACGACGCGCGTGCTCTCGTCGACGACGCGTGCCGCGAAGCATTCGACGGGCAGGCTGCTCTCTCGCCGACCGCGAAACGCGGCCGCGGTCGCGCCGACGGCGATGAGGAGGACGATGACGATCGGGACGACGCCGAGCGGCCCGAGGAATGAGATCGCGGCGATGGACGCGACGCATACGAAGGCGAGCAGCGTGAGGACGACGAGCGCGACGACGACGCGCTGCGCGACGCCCGTCACCGTCACGGACGACGTCTTGCGGGTCGCGTCATAGGCGAGCCATTGGGCCGCGTCCGGGTGACGCATCAGGCGCTCGAAGCGCTCGCGCAGCTCGTCGCTCGTGAGGTGAGTGGGCGCGCTCATGCGCTCGGAGGGTGCGCGCTCAGCCTTCGCGTCCCTGGCCGCACTGACCGCAGAAGCGCGCGTCGACGGCGATGGGCGAGCCGCAGCCCGTGCAGAACGCGCCAGGCGCCTCGGCCTTCTCCTTCTCCGCCGGCTCCATCTCCTTGCCACACTGGTTGCAGAACTTGCCGGCGGCGACGTTCGTCATGCAGTGCGGGCAAACGATGCCGGCGGTCGCGGGTGCGAGCGCTTCGCCGCCGCGCGGATCGCGCACGAGCATCTGCGCGAGGCCGAAGCCGACGCCGAGCCCGGCTCCGCCCATCAGTCCGCCACCATCGCCGCTGCCGCCTGAGCCGCCGCCCTTCGCCATGCCTTCGCCGGCGCCCATCATCGCCTTGCCCGACGCGAACTTCTGATAGCCGTCGACGCCGCCGACGGTGCGCAGGTACGCGGCGTCGGTGTAGAGGCGCTTGAGGTTCGCGCCGTCCTCCTCGTCGATGTCGATGACGAAGTTGCCGAGGCGCACGATGTGCAAGCCGTAGGACTTCACGTGATCGCCGAGTCCGGCGAGGACGTCCTTCTCGATCTCTTCGGTGTACGCGCCCGACGTGACGTCGAGCATCGGCCACTTGTTCTTGACCATGAGCTCGGCGATGCGGTCGCGGATGACCTTGAGCACCTGCTCCTTCATCCACGAGCGGACGGTGTAGGACTCGGCGCGCCCCATCCCGACGAGGCCCGTGATCAGCGTCTCGGGATTGGTGACGCGGAACGAGAACTCGCCGTGCACCATGCATTCGACCGGAATCCCGCTCTTCGGGTCTTCGACGTGACCGATGCGTCCGCCGAACTTGACGCCCGTGTGCTCGCGGACGTTGACGAAGAAGACTTCGGCGATGAAGACGTTGCCGCCGGTGAAGCTGTCGACGAGGTTCGACAGGAACGGCAGGTTCGAGGAGTCGAGCGTGTGGCGGCCCGCGTCGAGCGTCGCGATCGCTTTGCCGTCGCGGAAGAAGACCGCCTTCTCGTCCGCTTCGACAGTCAGCTGCGACTTCAGCGGGATCGTCTTGTCCGGATGCTTCCAAACGACATGCGCCTTCGCGTCGTCCGGACGGGCGACCATCATCTCGCCGACGCCGCGTTTGAACCAGTCGATCACTCCCATCGCATCGTCCTCTGCTTGAATTCCATTCCGTCGGCGGCGAAGGCCGCTCAGCGACGGCTCGAATCGGCCGAAGCCCGAATCGCGCGAACCCCTCCGGCCGCGCGCCGGCAGGCTACACAGACGATAGGCGTCTGTTCACGAATTCGCCAGGATCACCGCACGGATGGACGACGACGAGACGATCGAGCGAACGAAGGACAGCGCGCGGGTCGACTTCCCGTGCGCGAACTGCGGCGCCGACATGACTTGGGATCCCGCGGCCGACGCGTTGTCCTGCGCGTACTGCGGCAACGTCGTGCAGGTGCCGCGCGCCGAGGGCACGATCGTCGAGCGCGCGTTGGACGACGCGGGTTCCGCCGCGCGCGGCTTCGGTGTCGAGCTACGCGTGGCGCGCTGCGCGAACTGCGGCGCGCGCGTGACGTTCGAAGAGACGTCGACGGCCGAGGTTTGCGTGTACTGCGGCGACGCGAACGTCCTGGCGCAGGAAGCGAACCGGAACGTGATCCGGCCCGAGTCGCTCATTCCGCTCGACGTCGGCAAGGCGGACGTCGAGGCGAGCTTCCGCAAATGGATCGGCTCGCTCTGGTTCCGACCGAACGACCTGAAGCGAACGAAGGACTTCCGCGCGGTCGGCATCTACGTTCCGTTCTGGACCTTCGACTGCCACGTCGAGTCGAACTGGTCCGCCGACGCCGGCTACTACTACTACGTCACCGAGACGTACGTCGTGCGCGTCAACGGGAAGTCGCAAGTGCGGACGCGGCAGGTGCAGAAGGTGCGCTGGGTTCCGGCGTGGGGTGAGCGCGCCGACACGTTCGACGACTGCCTCGTTCTGGCGTCCAAGGGGTTGCCTGAGGAGCTGGTCGGCGAGCTCGGCGACTTCGACACGTCCGCGCTCCTGCCGTATCGCCCGGAGTACCTCGCCGGTTGGCGCGCGGAGGAGTACCAACTCGACCTCGAAGGCGGTTGGAACCGCGCGGAGGAGTTCGTCGAGCGCACGCAACGGGGCAGGTGTTCGGGCGACGTTCCCGGCGATACGCAGCGCGCACTGCGCGTCGAGAACCGCATCTTCGACGTGCGGTGGAAGCACGTCCTGCTTCCGGTTTGGAGCCTGCAGTACCGCTACAAGGGGAGTCCGTACACCGTGCTCATCCACGGACAGACCGGACGCATCGCGGGCAAGGCGCCGCTCAGCTGGATGAAGATCGGCGCGCTCGCGGTCGGGATCGTCGCCGTGGTGATCGTCGTCGTGCTCGTCGCGCAGGGCTGACCTCGAGCTCAGTCGCTCGCGCGCAACGCTTCGTCCAGGAACCGGATCGGTTCCTCCGAGCGAGGATCGATGTGGTCGGCGCTCACGCGTACCGACGCACCGGTCTTGGTGAACGCGATGTCGATCGTGCCGTTCACGGGCAAGTATGCGCGCGTGTCGATCGTCACCTCGGACGTTTCGACGACGACGTTGCCGGGATCGAGCAGCTCGGCGCGAAAGCGCAGCTCGCGCCCGATCAGGCCCGGGACCCGATGGCCCGCCTTGTTCGTGATCACGACGCGGTTGCGACCGCCGTCCGTGCGCCACGACACCTCGATCGCGCGGCGAAGGAACGTCGGATCGCGCGGAGTCTGGAGCGCGTGGCTGCGACCCGTGCGCGCGGGGACGTTCTCACCGTCGGCCCATCGCCGCTCGATCGGTGCCATGTGGCACCCCACGCACGAGCGATCCTGCGCGCTCAGGTCCGCCGCGGTGAAGTCCTTGCCGATCCCGATCACGGGGCCGATGTTCGTCGAGTGGCATGCGAGGCAAAGGCCGTCGCTGCCCGGCGCGCTCATGCGTTCGGAGACGCTCGATGCGTGCGCGTCGACCGGCGTTCCGCGCGGACCGAGCATTTCGCCGTTCGGTCCGAGGTGACACGCTTCGCACGAGACGCCGAGGTGCTTGTTCTCGTCGCGCGGCTTCGGTCTGCGCGGCAATTCGCCGGCGAGGAGCGGCTGCGGAATGTGGCACCCGTGGCAACTTTGCGGACGGCGCTTCGATTCGAGTGAGGCCTGGTACGCGCGATCGTCCCAGGCGAGCCCATGCGCCGAGCGCGCCCACTCGTCGGCGACCTCCGTGTGGCACGTCGCGCACGCGTACTGGTCCAAGTTCGCGACGCGTTCCGGATCGAGCGCGACCGCGGGCGCGGGAGGAGCCAACGCGTCGTCGCCCGAATGTGCGGCCGCGACCACGAGAAAGACGAGTGCTCCGAGAGCCGGGACGCGTGTGGGGTCAGAGGTTGTTCTCTTCCTTATCATGCACGTCTTCCTATGCGCACGGCGCGCCGGAGTCACCCATTCGAGCACACTCCGCAGCGCCGTCCCACATGGCACCCGGACCGAGTCACCCATGAAGAACCTGCTGCCGTTCCTCCCCGTGTTGTTCAGCGGCGCGTTGGCGGCACAGGAGCGATCCGACGTGCTTCCGCTGCGCGAGCGCGCGGCGCTGCGCGACGAATGGCTCGACGCGCGTCTCGACGACGTGGTCCCGATGATCATGCGCGAGGCGGGCATCGACACGTGGATCGTGCTCGCGCGCGAATACAACGAGGATCCGGTGATCGAAACGATGCTGCCGGCGAGTTGGATGTCGGCGCGACGCCGCACGATCCTCGTCTTCAACGACGCGGGGGACGAGCACGGCGTGCAGCGCCTCGCGGTCGCGCGGTACGACATCGATCGCTTCTTCGCGTCGGGCTGGGACCCGAGCGTGCAGCCCGATCAATGGAAGGCGCTCGGCGAGGTGATCGCGGGGATGCAGCCGAAGCGGATCGCGCTGAACGTCAGCGGCGTCTTCGCGCTCGGCGACGGTCTCTCGTCCTCGCAACACACCGAGCTGATGCGCGCTCTCGGCGACAACGCCAAGCGCGTCACGGAC
The DNA here is from genome assembly GCA_029259605.1 of Planctomycetota bacterium. Lineage (GTDB taxonomy): Bacteria > Planctomycetota > UBA1135 > UBA1135 > OFTM281. The sequence continues at coordinate 14,876 of JAJDEV010000200.1, forward strand.
GATCATTCGCTCGCGATCCGCTGGCTCGAGACGCGCACCTCCGAGGAGATGGCGGTGTATCCGATGATCTGTGCCCTCGCGCATCGGATCATCGCGGACGGCTTTACAGCGGAGCAAGTGCGTCCCGGGACGACGACGACCGAGGACCTCGAGTGGTGGTATCGCGAACGCATCGCGGAGTGGAAGCTCGACACGTGGTTTCATCCGTCGGTCTCGCTGCAGCGCAAGAGCGCCGGCGGAACCGGTGAGTTCGCGAGCCACGCCGGCGCGAAGACGATCGAGCGCGGCGACCTGCTTCACGTCGACTTCGGGATCACGTACCTGGGCTTGAACACCGACACGCAGCAGCACGCGTACGTGTTGCGCGAAGGCGAGGACGAGCCGCCGGCCGGGTTGGTTCACGCGCTCGCGATCGGGAACCGCCTGCAGGACATTCTCATGGCGTCGTTCGCGACGGGCAGGACCGGCAATCAGATCCTGGCCGGTGCGTTGCAGCGCGCGCGGCGTGAGGGCATCGACCCGACGATCTACACGCACCCGCTCGGGTTTCACGGCCATGGCGCGGGGCCGACGATCGGGCTGTGGGACCAGCAGGGTGGCGTTCCGGGAACCGGCGACTATCCGCTGCACGCGAACACGGCGTATTCGATCGAGCTCAACGTCGCGGTGGCGATTCCCGAGTGGGCCGACGAGGTCATCCGGATCATGCTCGAGGAGGACGCCTTCTTCGACGGTGAGGCGTGCCGCCTCATCGACGGGAGGCAGACGGAGTTCCACCTGATTCGCTGAGGGCGGCGGGCACTCGCCGCGCGCGTGTTTTCGCGACTCCGGCGCGAACCGACACGGACTTTGGCGAGTCCGTCCTCCGTCCCTTCGACGCCCGGGGCGGTTGGGGGTGGATGGTGGGAGCGACCGGAGCGGAGGACGGTCGGCGATCAGTAGTTGCGGGCGAAGAGCACGCGCTGCGCGCTCGGCTTGCCGGACTTGATGCACGTGCCGGGCTCGCCGACGCCTTCGGGCGCGTCCTCGGCGTACGGGATGCAGCGAATCGTCGCCTTGGTCTCGGCCTTGATCGCGGCTTCCGTTTCCGCGGTCCCGTCCCAGTGCGCGTACACGAAGCGCGACTTGCCGTCGGCGAACGTGCTTTCGAAGTCGTCCCACGAATCGATCAACACGGTGCTCTCGTCGAGGCGCGCTTGCGCGCGGTCGAACAGCTCCTTCTGGAACGTGTCGAGCAGCTCACCGACCGCGATGCCGATGCCTTCCATCGGGAGCTTGAGCTTCACGGCGCGCCCGCGCTCGTCGAGCTCGGCGACGCGCATCTTGGCCATGACGGCGTTCTCCTGGAGGTCGCGCGGTCCGATCTCGAGGCGCACGGGCACGCCCTTGCGTTCCCACTCGAAGTACTTCGCGCCCGGGCGCATGTCGTCGCGATCGTCGACTTCGACCGTCAACCCGTCGTCGCGCAGCTCGGCGGCGACGCGATGGGCGGCCTCGACGACGGCGACGCGCTCTTCGTCCTTGCGGAAGATCGGAACGATCGCGACGTGGATGGGGGCGAGGCGCGGCGGCACGACAAGGCCGTCGTCGTCGGAGTGGGACATGACCAAGGCGCCCACGAGGCGCGTCGAAACGCCCCAGGAGGTCTGCCACACGAAGTCGCGCTCGCCGTCCTGGTTCTGGAACGTGACGTCGAACGCCTTGCCGAAGTTCTGGCCGAGGTCGTGGCTCGTTCCCGCCTGGAGCGCCTTGCCGTCCTGCATCAGCGCCTCGATGCAGCGCGTTTCGACGGCGCCGGCGAAGCGCTCGCTCTCGGTCTTGATGCCGCGGATCACGGGCATCGCCATGATCTCGTGGCAGAAGTCGCGGTACACCTGCAGCATGCGCACGACCTCTTCCTTCGACTCCTCGGGATTCGCGTGCGCGGTGTGTCCTTCCTGCCAGAGGAACTCGCCCGTGCGTAGGAAGAGCCGCGTGCGCAGCTCCCAACGCATCACGTTCGCCCACTGGTTGATGAGCAGCGGCAGGTCGCGCCACGAGTCGATCCACTTCGCGAAGAAGTGACCGATGATCGTCTCCGACGTCGGGCGGATGGCGTACGGCTCCTCGAGCTCTTTCCCGCCGGCGCGGGTGACGATCGCGAGCTCGGGCGCGAAGCCCTCGACGTGCTCGGCTTCCTTGTTGATGAAGCTCATCGGGATGAGCAGCGGGAAGCACGCGTTCTTGTGTCCCGTCGCCTTGAAGCGCCGGTCCAGGTCGGCCTGCATCTTCTCCCAGATGGCGAAGCCATGCGGTCGGATGACCATGCATCCGCGTACGACACCGGCCGCTTCCGCCAATTCGGCGTGGTGGCAGATGTCTTGGTACCACTGGGCGTAGTCGTCTGCTCGGGTCGCGATGCGCTGTTCGGCCATGATGCGTCGCGCCGGAGACGGGGCCGTCCATTCGGTCCCGATCCGGCGGAATCGGGCAGCGAGGGTAGGGGAGGGGCTCGGCGAGCGCCACCGACGTCGTTCGAGAGTTCGCCCGCCACCGCCCCCAACCACCCCGGGTGAACACTGAGACCGATTCGGCGTGGCGAGGTTCGCCGAATTCTGCGGAATCCGTCGCCGTCGCTGCGGTCGCGCGCGCGGGGCGCGCGAAGTCGCGCGTTGGCGCTCGACGCGGTGAGGCTACAATGGTCCGCGAGGCCTCCGCCGGAGCGCTTCTTTCTCGACCGCCATTCGAACCTCATCGCAGGCGCGCTCGAATTCGACCCCGAGCGACGCACCATGACCACGCCCACGATCACGCCCGAGATGACGATGGAGGAGATCCTCCGTCACTATCCGTCCGCCCAACGCGCCCTGTTCTCGCGGTACCACGTCGGTGGTTGCTCGTCCTGTGCGTTCCAGCCGAGCGACACGCTCGCGCAGGTGTGCAAGGACCACAACATGCTCGACGTGAACGAGGTCGTGCAGCACCTCGCGCACTCGCACGAGATGGATCAGCGCATGCAGATCGAGCCGACGCAAGTGAAGGCATGGCTCGACGCGGGCGAGGAGCTGCGCTTCATCGACGTGCGCACGCCGCAGGAGATCGAGCTTGCGAGTATCCCCGGTGCGGAGCCCCTGGATTTTGCTGACCAGGGCAAGTACATGAATCTCCCCAAGGACACGCGCATCGTGTTCACGTGCAAGTCGGGAGTGCGCTCCCTGGACGTCTCCGCCTACTTCATCGGCCACGGGTTCACCGAGACGTACAGCATGCGCGGTGGCATCGACGCGTGGCGCGCGGACATCGACCCGACGATTCCGACGTACTAGCCCGGATCATTCATGAGCCTTCACCGAGATCGACGCAGCTGCGCGCCATCTCAACGCTTCCCTTCCTCACCGGGTTCGACGACCCGTCCAGGTCGCCTCCACGCGCTTCGGTCGCGAAGCGCTGATCTGACGCACAT
>JAJDEV010000003.1 GCA_029259605.1 Planctomycetota bacterium
TGCAGGCGACCTCGACGGGTCGTCGAACCCGGTGAGGGAGGGAAGTGCTGAGATGGCGCGCAGCTGCGTCGATCTCGGCAAAGCCTCATGAAGAACCCGGGCTAGAACTCGAAGGCGCGGAAGTCCGCTTCGAGTGCATCGAGGTCGCCGCGCAAAATCTGCTGGACGAAGCCCGTGTCTCTGCCGTCGCCGCCGCGTACGACGTCGCGCAGGAACGTCGCGAAGGACGTGTCGGACTCTTCCTCGCCCGCTCCGGCGAGCCGCGTGTCTTCGCGGTGGTGCAGCAGGTACTTGAAGAGCATGCCGAGCTCGATCACGTGGTCGTCGCTCATGTTCGACATCTGCACGTTCACGAGGTTGCGCAGCGGGACGTAGCGCGACGTGGACTGCGCGCGCGCGAGCCTGGCCGCGCCCCACGTCCAATCCCAGTACAGCGAGAAGTATCCGGCGAGCCCCTCGGAGACCCAGAGCGGGAGCGGTCGTCCGAACGCCGACGCGATGTAGCGGTGCAGCGCGGAGTGCGTGATCCAGATTCCGAGCTCGGTCAGGTTGTTCGAGTCATACGTCGTGACCGGTTGCCCGGCGGACGCAGCGTCGACGAAGCTCGCGTAGAACGTCGAGTGCTCGTCCGCGCTCTGCCCGGCCGCGTTGTAGTCGCCGAGCGTCGGCAAGATCCAGATCTCGATGCGCGGATTCGGCGCCGCTGTCGTCCCGAGCAACGCCTGGAACTGCGTCAGCATGAACTCGAGGTCCTTCGCGATCTTGTCGGCAACGTGGCGGCTCGCCGTCGTGCGGACCGTGAAGTTCTCCGAGCTGACCACCCACGGGTCGGCCCACGTCGAGTGATCGACCCAGAAGTCCTTCGACGACAGGAGGTCGGCCTCGGCGCGGGAGAGCGCGCGCTCCATCACGCGCGCGAAGGCGCGCGCCGAGGCCGCGTCCTCGGGTCGCGCCGCGTCGGACGGAACGGCGGCCGCCGCCGTCAGGATCAGCGCGAGCACGATGCCATGGATGGGAAGAGTCACGCCGGGATCTTAGCAACGAGGCGCGACGCCCCGCTCGCGGCGCACGTTCGAAGCGCGTCGAAGTCTCCGAAACCGTCCCCGCCGCGGGCGACCACGCTGCCGCGTGCGCTCACAATACGACTTCCTTCCTAACGTGAGCTCCGCGGGGGTCCTGAGCCCTATGGGATGCCCCCCCGCAACTCGCGTCGCGACCACTTCCCGCGATCCGAAAACCGCTGTACGCTGTGAGCACATTCGACATGTGTCGGGTGCTTGATGGAGGGGGTATTCGTGCACGCGGTGCCCCTGCGAACTAGTCCGATGATCCGCGTTTCGGCACCTTTCCGCTGTTTGGGCAGGTTCAAAGCGCAGACAACGAAAAGGAACTGACTACATGGGTAGCCGACTCTATATCGGAAACCTCGCCTGGGACACGAACGAGGAATCACTCCAGAACTTCCTGGAGTCCGACGGCCGGGGCGTGAAGGAAGTCTTCATCGTCACCGATCGCGAAACCGGTCGCCCGCGCGGCTTCGCCTTCGCGGAGATGGCGACGGACGCCGACGCGCAATCGGCCATCTCGGAGCTCGATGGTGTCGAGCTCGACGGCCGCAGCTTGCGCATCAACGAAGCGCGCGAGCGCCAGCCCCGCGGCGGCGGTGGTGGCGGCGGCGGCGACGGTCGCTGGTAAACCCGGGCGACTACGAACGCAGGGCGGGCGCGTCGACCGGAACGATCTCCGGCGATTCGCCCGCCCGACTCTTTTCGAGCCAGAGGACGAGCTCGTCGACCAGTCCGAGGCGCCGATGCAACTCGCGCGGAACGACGCGGGTCAGTTGGAAGGCGCGGCCCGAGAACCCCGCCTCGAGAACGCGCTCGACGAAGTCCTCGCCGTAGTCGAAGCAGTGATCGTTCATCAGCGGGTTCGGTCCGCCGAAGTCGATCGTCTCCGCGCGCCCGAAGGTGATCGGCACGCACAGCGCGATGCGCCCACCGGGCGCGAGGACGCGGTGGAGTTCGCGCAGCGCGAGCCGGTCGTCCGGAACGTGTTCGAGCACGTGGAAGCACGACACGAAGTCGACCGACGCGTCGGCAAAGCTCAGACGCTGCAGGTCCTCGAGGCGCACGACGTGCTCGTTGATCGGACGCAGGTCGACGCCCTCGAGGCGTGACACATGCTCGCCGAACAGGTCGAGCATCCCGGACTCCGGCGCGAAGACGAGCCGCAGCCCGTTTCCTCGCTCGACGTCCCGCAGCTCGTCCGTCAGGCACTGGTCGAGCACCCACGCGAAGCCGCGATGTCGCGGATAGGAGCGACACGACGGGCAGAAGCAAGCGGTGTCGATGTAATCCGCCGCGCAGTGGGTGAGGAAGCGCGGCCCGCGCCAGCCGCACAGGTTGCATTCGACCGCGGGCTCGCGCGAATAGCCACCGAGCGAGCGCAGCCGGACGACCGTGTTGCCGACCATCTCCTCGCGCACGAAGCGCCATCCGGAACGCGGACCGCCGCGGCGCGCGATGTCGAACCCACGTCCGAGTTCACGCACGGCCTTCGAGAAGGAAGGCATGCTCACTTGCGTCTCCACTCCACCATGGGGGCGATTGTATCCCAGCGACGCGAGGATCAGTGCGGCGGAGTCAAGCTTCGGACAACGAACCCTTAACGCGCGCACACCGCGCGCGCACTCGCGCCACGCGCGCGTCGACCCGAGAATGCCGGCATGCGACGACTCGCCCTCGCGACGTGCGAACGCCTACCCGGACTTGCGGAGGACGATCGCCTGGCCCTCGGTCCGTTCCTCGCGTGCGGGCTGCATGCAGCGCCGGAAGTGTGGAGCGCGGCCGACGTCGACTGGCGTGGATACGACGCGGTGCTCGTCCGTTCGTGTTGGGACTATCACCATCGCGCCGAGGAGTTCCGTCGCTGGATCGACCGACTCACCGCACTGAGCATTCCGCTGATCAATACGGCTGCGCTCCTCCAGTGGAACATGGACAAGCGCTACCTGGGAGACCTCGAGCAACAGGGTGTTCCGATTCCCGCGACGCACTTCGTCGCGCAGGGAGAAAACGTTTCGCTCCTCGACGCTTGCGCGCGCTTCGCGGCGGTCCATCCCGACGTACGAACGGTCGTGGTCAAGCCGACGGTTTCCGCGACGGCGCACCTCACCTGGTGCACGGACGCTCCGAGCACGCGCTCGACGACCGACGCAGAGTCGGCGCGCTTCGCCGAGATCCTGCGCTCGTCGGGCGCGCTGATCCAACGCTTCGTGCCCGAGGTGCGCACCGACGGCGAGTGGTCGATCCTCTTCTTCGGGGGCACGTTCAGCCACGCGGTGCGCAAGCGTCCGGCCGCCGGCGACTTTCGCGTGCAAGGCGACCACGGCGGATCGGCGACGCTCGAGACACCTCCCGGACACCTGGTCACGGCGGCGCGGCGCGTGCTCGCGTTCGTCGAGCATCCCGCCGTCTACGCGCGCGTCGACGGCATCGAGGTGGACGGCGCGTTCCAGCTGCTCGAGCTCGAGCTGATCGAGCCCGAGCTCTTCTTCCGGCTGGAGCCCCTCGCCGCCGAACGCCTCGCGCGCGCAGTGCTCGCGCACCTGCCGCTGCGCGACGCGCGTCAGTGAAAGTCGCGGCTGCGCGTCAGCACGCCGCGCACCGCGTCGTCCAAACTCTCGAGCTTGCTCACGACGAGGTGCACGACGCCGTCCGCGCGCTCGACGCGGCCGTGGGCGAGGACGGCCGAGGCGTGGCGCGCCGCGCTGCGGCAGCGCTCGAAGACCTCGCTCCGCAGGATCAGGTTCGCGACGCCCGTCTCGTCCTCGAGCGTCATGAAGACGATGCCGTTCGCCGTCCCCGGACGCTGACGCACGAGCACGAGTCCGGCGGCGCTCGCGGGCCTGCCGTGCGGAAAGCGCTCCTCGTCCCGCAGCGTGGCCGCGGGCGTCACACCCAACGTGCCCAGCTCCGCTCGCACGAACGACAGCGGATGCGCCTTGAGCGACAGACTCGTCGCCGCGTAGTCGTGCTGCACACGGCGCGGTAGCTCGACGAGCGGTAGGCGCGGCGCCTCGCGCTCGTCCGCGTCCCCCATGCCTTCGGCCACCCAGAGCGCGGGCTCGACGTCGTCGCGCAGCGCGCGCACTTCCCACAGCGCGCGTTGGCGTTCGAGGCCCATCGACCCGAACGCGTCGGCGTACGCGAGTCGGCGCAAACCCGCGACGCGCGCGCCGCTCGCGCGGTGCAGCGCCTCGAGGCTCGCGAACCGGCCCGCGCGCGCGACGGCGCTCGTCACGCACTCCGCGTCGATCAGGCGCAACCCTTTGACGAGCCGCATCCCGAGCCGCAGCGCCATCGCGCCCTCCCCTGTCCGTTCCAACGTGCAGTCCCACGCACTGTGATGCACGTCGACCGGCCGCACGCAGACACCGTGGTCGCGCGCGTCGCGCACCAGTTGCGCCGGGTGGTAAAATCCCAAGGGCCAGGAATTGATCATCGACGCACACCACGCAGCGGGGTGATAACGTTTCAGCCACGCCGACACGTACACCAGCAGCGCGAACG
>JAJDEV010000021.1 GCA_029259605.1 Planctomycetota bacterium
ACGAACATGCCGGGTTTGAGCAGGACGTCCGGGTTCGGGAGCTCGAGCTCGACGCGCGCCTGCCGCGTCGCGCTCTTGAAGATCGGCGCGATGCGTCGCACGTGGCCGCGGAAGACCTGACCGGGATACGCGTCGGTGGTCAGCGTCGCGGTCTGGTTCAACGACAGCAGGCGGTAGTCGCGCTCGGCGACGTAGACCACCGCGACGATCGGGTCCAGTTGGACGACAGAGAGCAGCGGCGTGTTCGGAGGCACGTTGCCGCCCTCGTCGGCGAAGCGCTCGCCGACGACGCGCGTCCCGCCGTCATCGGCCCAGTCGGCGGTGACCGCCGCGTAGCTCAGGCGAATGCGCGCCGCCTGCAATCCCGCGCGCGCCCGCGCGACGGTGGCTTCGGCGACCGCGACGTGCGCCTGGCTCGCGACTTCCTCGGCCAGCCCGACGTCGAGCTCGGACTCGGAGACGACGCCGTCCTTGCGCAGCGCTTCGAGGCGCTTCACCGAGCGCCGCGAGATCTCGAGCGCGCTCAGCGCCTCGGCCTGACTGGCGAGCGCGACGGCCAGATCGGCCTCGACCTGCTGCATCGCCTGGCTCAGCTCATCGTCGTCGATGCGCGCGACGACCTGCCCGCGTTCGACGGGGTCGCCGAGCTCGACCTCGAGCCGCACGACGCGCCCGCCGACCTTGGGCGCGACGACGAACTCGGTTGCAGCCTCGAGGCTGCCGCTGATCGTCCGCCGGTACGTCAGCGGGCCGCGCTCGACGGCCCCGACTTCGACTGGCACCGCCACGGTCCCCGCGGCCGCCGAGGACGCGTTCGGATCGTCGAGTTCGGAGCAACCGGCGACGAACGCCACGAGCACGAGGGGTGCACCGAAGGGAAAGCGTACGGACATGTGCGAAGGGAGGACTCGGGGAGGTCGCGCGACCGAGGGCGGGCGAATTCTAGCCGCGGCGAGCCTTGAAGCGCGCGGCTCTTCCTCGAAGCTCCGGCGCGTCAGGCGGCGGCGAAGGCGGGCAGCATCAGGATCATCTCGAACTCGGGGAACTCGTGGACGCGAACGCGCGCGCGACCGACGAGCAGCTCGGATCCTTCGTCGTAGCCGAACGCCGGGCGGACGTCGGCGCGCACGCCCTGGCAACCGTCGGAACGGACCGTCGCTCCGCCCTCGCCGGTGCTACGAAGCGCTTCGTTGATGGCCCCAGCAACGAAGTTCCCGACCTCGAGCATGGCGTCCTTGAGGTCGTCGTCGAGGTCGGAGTGACCACGCGCGTCGGCCACGATCGAATCGGGCAGCATCAGGAGGTAACCCGCGAGACTGATCGCGTCCGGCAGCGGGACGAGCACGCAGCCTTGCCCATGCTCGCCCTCCTTCGAGAGCCCGAGCTTGAACGAAAGGTGTACCTGACCGGCCCCCGCAACGCGGGAGTCGACCACGTCGGCGGTCACTTCGTCGTAGACGATCGAACGATTGAGGAGCACGGCGAGGTTGCTCGTGATCCGATCGAAGGCGCGCGCAACGAGCGTCAGTGTGGCGGGGTCGGCGGTCGAGGTCATGCTGCAGAGGGCGCCTACGGGCACCGTTCGACGGGTTCGTTCGGCGCTTGGACACGGCCGACTGGAGGCCCCGGGGGGCATTCCGGCAAAACGGCTCATCCAGACCATCCGTTGAGGACGATCGGGGTTGGAAGGTCCAACCCGACCGGCTCGGGGTGATCGAGAACCGCAACCAGAACCTGATCGAAGCGTTCGATGGGCTCGTCGCGTCTCGGCATCGAAGTCGATCGGGACACCGCACATGAAGAGCCTTGCCCGCCTCCATCGAAGAACTCGCATTGTCCCTGATCATCGCCAACGCCAGCGAGTCGTAAGACCGCTCCGCGGGCGAGAGGAGTCGCGATGATCGATCTCGACCGCCTGGTCGCCGAGACGGAAGACGTCCCGGCGCTGCCCGCGAGCGCTTCCCAGCTCGCGAGCCTTCTGACCAACGAGCACTGGGAACTCGAGGACATCGTGCGCGCGGTCAAGCTCGACCCGTCGCTGTCGGCGCGCCTCCTGCGCACAGCCAACTCGGCGCTGAGCGGCGGCGCGTGCCGGACCGGCACGCTCGATCAAGCGGTGATGCGCGTGGGCGCGGGCAGCGTGCTCACGCTCGCGCTCAGCGGCGCCGTGCGCGGACAGCTCGAAACCTCCCTGCCGTGCTTCGGGCTCACCGACGGTGAACTGTGGCGCCACTCCGTCGCGGCGGCCTTCGCCGTCGAGAGCGCGCGGCGCTTCATTCGCCCCGGCCCGCCGCCGGAGGCGTTCGCCACCGCGCTCCTGCACGAGATCGGGATCGTGATCCTCGCCACGCAAATGACGTCCGAGCTGCTCGAGCAGCTCCGCCGCGCGCGCGAGAACGACGGACACGACCTGATCGACGCCGAGCTCGAGACCCTCGGCGTGCACCACGGCGAGATCGGCGGGATGATCGCCCGTCACTGGGAGCTGCCGGACGCGATGGCAGAAGGGATCGCGTTCCATCACGAGCCGAACGCCGCGCCCAGCGAGGCCGGACGCCTCATCGCCGAGTTCGTCGCCCTCGGCGATGCCGTCGCCTCCGCGGTCGGCTACGGAACGGGCGCCACGCACACGGCGATCGCTCCGCCCTATGCGCTGATCGGCGTCGACGAGGAGACGTTCGCAAAGGTGGTCGAAGCCACCGAAGCCGACCTCGCCGACGTCTTCGATCGTTACGAGTAGCGCTCGCCCCTGACGCGCGCGGCTCGCGGACCGCGCCGCGTGAAGTTCGAGCGGTTTCTCGGCACGTCTGCCATGCTCGCGCATGTACGACGTCACATGACGAAGTCCCACGCAGAGGCGCACGAACTCCTGGCGCACGCCGGGTGGATCCGTGCCCTGGCGCGACGCCTCGTCGGCGACGGCCCCGCCGCCGACGATCTCGTGCAGGAGACGTGGCTCGCGGCGTTGAAGCGTCCGCCGGCGAACGATCGGCCGCTGCGCCCGTGGCTCGCCCGCGTCGCGCGCAACTTCGCGCGCCAGGGCGCACGCCGCAGCCAAGGTCGACCGCCGCACGAAGTGCTCGACGAGGAGCGCGCGTCCGATTGCACACCGGCCGATCTGGTGTTGCGCGGTGAGCTCCAGGCGAAGCTCGTGCAACACGTGCTCGCACTGCGCGAGCCGTTGCGGGCGACGGTGCTCCTGCGCTTCTACGAGGGACTGGAATCCGACGCGATCGCGCGCATTCAGCACATCGAGCGAGCCACGGTTCGCTCGCGCCTGAAGCGCGCCATCGACGAGCTGCGCACGCGCCTCGACGCCGATCACGGAGGGGATCGGCGCACGTGGGTCCATGCGCTGACTCCATTCGCGACGCCGTCCCTCCTCGGAGTGCTGATGACGACGACGACCGGGAAGATCACGGTGACCGCCGGCGCGGTCGCGCTGCTCGTGTGCGCGGGATATGGAGTGCGGGAGCTGATCGGCAGCGCGCCTCCGACGAACGCGCGCGCGCCGGCCGTCGCGGGCGAGTTGCGCGCGCCGACGGAGGCGCGCAGCGAGACCGAACGCGCGCCCGACGCGCGCCGCGAGCCGTCGCGCGCGGCGCGCGAGGAGGCCGCGCTCGCGCCGACCGAAGCCAACCCGCCGGGCGCGTTCTGGGCGGGGGCGTTGCGCGACGCCGACACCGGTGAGCCGCTCCCCCACTACCTCTTCGAGCTGCGCCGCGACGGGCAAACGGCCGAGCTCACCACCGACGCACGCGGTCGCTTCCGTACGGAGGAGCGCCACACGTCGGGCGCGTTCGAAGCGCGCTACCGTGACCACCGCGGGCTCGCGCTCGTGACGAACCTCGACCGGTTCGAGGGTGCACAACGCGCGGAGGTGTGGCGGCCGGTCGAGTTCGACGCCGCGGACGCGACGCCGCGCGAGCTGCTCGTCGCCGCCGGACCCACGTACCCGCTCGAAGTGCGCAGCGCGGCACCGGTTCCGCTGCAAGCGCTTTCGGCGGTCGTGCTCGGCCCCGACCTCTCGTTCCGCAACACGCTCGGCAGTCTGTACGCCGCGCCGGTCCGCGCCGGTTCGAACGGCGCCGCGGACTGGGTGCGCTTCCAACCGCTCCCGCGCGACCTCTTACCGAACGCAGCGCCGTGGCGGCTCACGCTCTTCGACGACAGCGGCCTCTGGGCGGGCAGCGCGGACGTCGACTCGCTCCGCGGCGTGAACCGCGAGACGACCGTGGTCGAGCTCGCGCCCCACGGACGCGTCGCCGGTGTCGTGCGCGACGGCGCGCGGCGCCCGGTCGTGGCGGCGCCCGTGCGACTCCTCGCCGCCGACTCGGACGCGGTGTTGCACGCGCGCACGGACGCCGACGGCGGATTCGATGTGCGCTGGGTCGAACCCGGCGCCTACCAGCTCGTCATCGAACCGCCGCGCCACGCGAGTCGCACGTTGGCGCTCACCGTGCGCCCGCTCGAGTTCGAGGAGGTCGACGTCACGCTGCGCGAGCGCGACAACGCGGGCGACGTGCGCGGAACGCTTACGAGTCGCACGGGCACCTACGGCAACCGCGTCTTCGTGCTGCTCGACGGGCGCTCCTCCGGCGCGCCCGACCTGAAAGCGGAGCTCGACTGGTCCGACCACGACGGCGAGCTGCGCGCCGAGTACGCCTTCGAGGATCTGCCGCCGGGCGAGTACGCCGTGTCGGTCGTCTCGCTGCTCGACAAGTTCACGTGGTCGCCCGCACCGCGAACGGTGCGCCCACCCGCCCGGGTCGACTTCGAAGTCGCGGACGACGCGCCGACCGGCAACGTCTCGTTCGAGGTGGTCGACGCGGAGACCGGCGCGGCCATCGAGCCGTTCGTGATGGGCTATTCCGCCGCCGGCTCGGCGTCGGTCGTGCTGCGCGGCATGGGCGCCGAGGGGCCGCACATCTACGACCTCGCGCTCGACGCGCGCCTGCGTTTCGGCGTGTCGTCGACCGGATACGCGCCGAGCTTCGGCGACGAGACCGACCTCGACTTCGGCGCCGCGCGCGACGCGACCGTGCGCGTCGAGCTGCGGCGCGGCTGGGGTGCGACGTTCGTGGTCGTCGACGCGGAGACGAAGGCGGGCGTCGCCGGCGCGGCGATCGAGCTCGACGGACGCGCGGTCGCCACGACGGACGACGACGGACGCGCGAGCGTGTACTCCGCGTCGCCGCCGCGCGAAGTGCGCGCCCGTCTCGGACGGCGCGAGGGCGCCGCGGCGGACTACGAGACCCTGAAGTTCGCGCACACGATCGAGCTGCGCTGACACCCCGGCACGCCCCTCGTTCGTAAGGAGCGCGTGCTCGCGAGCAACGCGGCGAGCCCGGTGGGCTAGCCCGGATCATTCATGAGGCTTCACCGAGATCGACGCAGCTACGCGCCGGATCAGCACTTCCCTCCCTCACCGGGTTCGACGACCCGTCACGGTCGCCTCCACGCGCTTCGGTCGCGAAGCGCTGATCCGGCGCGTAGCTGCGTCGATCTCGGCAAAGCCTCATGAATACCCCGGGCGAGCAGGCCGGCGTGAACACTCGCCCAACCGCCATGCTCCTCACCCCGATCCTCCTCGCGCTGTTCGCGGCGCCCCAAGAACAAGCACCCGCGTCCGACGCGGACCGTTGCCACGCGGGTCTGTGGAACGTCGTGTCGGAGAGCTATCGCCCCGACGGCTCGGTCGTGACGACGCGCGCGAGTTCGACCGTGAGCCTGCTCTTCGACGGACGCCTCGACGTGGCCGAGTATCGCGATCTCGCGCCCGACGGACGCGTGTTGTTCCGCGGCATCAGCTTCCACGCGTGGAATAGGGCGCGCACGGAGCGCACGACGCTGTGGGCCATGCTCGGCGACCCGGGGTTGACGTTCCTCGTCGAGCACACGGAGGACGGCGTGCTCGTCGCCGAGGGCGCCGGGCACGACGCGGGCGGCGCATTCCTCGAAACGTCGGCGACGACCTTCGACGACCCCTGCGGCTACCGCTTCGAAATGAACCGCAGCTACGACGACGGCGCGACGTGGCGCCGTCCGTTCAACGTCATCGTCGCGAGTCGGCTGGGCGATGCGCCCGCCGCTCCGACGCAGCTCGCGCCCGCGACGCGCGACGCCAAGCTCGCCGCCGGTGCGCTCTCCGCCGGCAGCCCCGTTCTCGACGGGCTGGCGGAGCTCGAGGCGCGCACCGAGGAGATCGACGGCCGCACCGTGCGCACGATCCGCTTCTCGGCGCGCTACGCGAATCCGGATCGCTGGCGGACGATCGTCTGGGAGCTCGGGGAGCTCGAAGCCGACGACGAGTCGCTGCCCATCCCGGCCAAGTGAGGCGCGCGCCTGGTATCCTCGCCGGCCATGAAGAACTCCGATGGAGCCATCGCGCGTCGCGTCGCCCGCGCCGCATCCGGCGACGACCCCGAACTCCTCGCGCGCATGCCCTCGGGCTTCGCGATCCTGGCCAAGTTCCAACCGGCGCCGATTCGCGGGTGCTGCATGCTGCTGCCCGCGAACGTCGTCGCTTCGCCGAACGACCTCACGCCGGAAGAGCGCGAGCGCTTCTTCGGTGACCTCGTGCTCCTCGGCGACGCGATCCTCGAGGCGACCGGCGCCGAGCGCATCAACTACCTCGTCCTCTGCAACCAGGTGCCCGAGCTGCACGGCCACTGCGTGCCGCGCTTCGCGAACGAGGATCCGACGCTGCGCCTGCAGGGACCGTTCGAGGCCTACGACTTCGGCGCCGCTCCGCTCGCCGACGCGGCGGGGAACGATCGAGAGCTGCACGGCGCGCTGAAGAGCGCGCTGCAGACGCGGTTGCGGGCGCGCGGCTGAACGCCGCGTCGCCCCCCCCCGACCTAACGGTCCTTCGGATCCAAGCCCATGCCGCTGCGGTCCGGATACGGCGGTCGCGCCGGCGGCACGTACGGGTGTTGCTCGAGCGCGTCGAGCATTTCGCGGATCGCGCGGTCGAGCTGCGGGTCGGCGCCGTCCTTCATGAGCTCCGGGTCGTCGAGCACCTCGATGTCCGGGTCGACGCCGTGGCCCTCGACCGCCCACGTCCCGTCCGCCTCGTAGAACGCGAAGCTCGGGCACTCGATGTCGCCGCCGTCGATCAGCGGCGGATAGCCGGAGAGCCCGACCAGGCCACCCCAGGTGCGCGTGCCGATCAGCTTGCCGAGGCCGGCCTGGCGGAAGTACCACGGGAACGCGTCACCGCCCGAGCCCGAGAGGCCGTTAATCAGCATGCACTTCGGTCCGAAGTGCGCGTCCGGCGGCCAGGGCCAGTCGTGTCCGTCGCGCCGCGCCCACAGGTTCGTGAGCGGTCGGTTCAGGAGCTCGATGAAGCGCGTCGGGATCTGACCGCCCGAGTTCCAACGCTCGTCGACGATGAGCGCGGGCTTGCGCAGCTGGCCTTGGAACTGGCGCACGAGGTCGTTCTGCCCGTCGATGCCGGTGGACTGCACGTAGATGTAGCCGACGCGGCCACCGGTCTGCTCCTCGACGCGGAGTCGACTGGCCTCGATCCAGGCGCGATAGCGCAGGTCGACTTCGCTCGCGAGCGTTTCGACCACGACGTCGCGCGCGTCGGCGTCGAGCGTCGGGTGCGCGCTGACCGTGAGCGTCACGGTCTTGCCCGCGAGCCCCTGGAACGCGGCCCACGGACTGCGCGACGCGTCGAGCGGAACGCCGTTGACGGCGAGCAGGTAGTCGCCGGTCGACACGCCCACGCCGGGCTGCGAGAGCGGGCCGCGCGCGTCGGCGTCCCACGCCGCGCCCGCGTAGATGCGCCCGATGCGGTAGGCGCCCTGGTCGAGCGTGAAGTCGCAACCCAGCAGGCCGACGGAGCGTGAAGGCGCCTGCTCGACGTCCCCACCGCGGTAGTAGGCGTGCCCGACGTTCAGCTCGGCGATCATCTCGCGGATCACGTACGACACGTCGTTGCGCGAACCACAGTTGGCGAGCATCGGCTCGTACTGTTCCCAGATCGCGGGCCAGTCCACCCCGTGCATGTTCGGGTCGTAGAAGAAGTCGCGCATCATGCGCCACGCGTCGCGTGCGATCTGCCGCCATTCGGTACGCGGATCGATCGTCGCCTCCATGCCGTCGAGCGGAACGGGCTCGAGCTCGGTACCCGCTTCCGCGGCGCCGACCCGCATGCCTCCGTTCTGGAACGCCATCAGCCGCTTGCCGTCGGCCGAGAGCGCGAAACCGCCGACGCCCTTCGCCACGTCCTTCTCCTCGGGCTCGTCCGCGGTGACGTCGAAGAGCTGGAGCACGGGCTCGGTGCCCGAGCCGCGCACGCCCGAGCGCAGGTAGAGCAGCGCGCCCGCGTCGTTCACCTCGAACGAACCGAAGTTGCCCGGATCGATCGGCAGCAGGATCGCGCGGCTCTCGAAGCCGTCCAGCGCGATCTCGACGCGTTCGTCCGCGTCCTCGTCGTCGTGCGTTTCGTCGGCGTCCTCGCCCTTCGCGTCGTCCCCATCGTCCGCGGCAACCGACTCCTCGTCGCTCTTCGGAGCGAACGGCGACGGCGCATCGGCGCGCAGCGGAACGACGCAGAGCTGCTCGCTGCCCGCGTACAGGAAGGACTCGCCGAGTTCGCCGTACAGCGGCGAGAAGTGGCCGCGCCGGCGGAAGTACAGGTAGTCGCCCGCGCGGTCGAAGCGCGGCCGCGAGTCCGCGAACATGCCCGACGTCACGACGTGGCGTTCGTTCTGCTCGAGGTCGTAGAGCACGATGCGCTCGACACCCGAGTCCGCGTCGCTCGCGCCGTACGCCATCCAGCGACTGTCCTTGGTGAACGACGGGTCCGTCTCGATCAGATCGCCCGCCCAAGCGTCGCGCTCGACGAGCAGCGGTTCGCCGCCTTCGATCGGAAGCACGTAGATCGCGCCCGTCTTGTCGCTGAAGAGCAGCCGCTTCGAGTCCGGCGTCCAGGTCATCAGGTGGCGGAACGCCTTGCCCCCCGACGTCAGCGTGCGCGCTTCGCCGCGGCCATCCGCCGCGGCGAGCACGACCTCGTACTCGCCGCTCGCGTCCGAGAGCCAAGCGATCCACTTGCCGTCGGGGCTCCACACCGCATCGCGTTCGGCGACGCCCGCCGTGCGCGTCAGATTGCGCGGGCTGCCCTTCTCCGCCGGCAGACTCCACACGTCCCCGCGCGCCGAGACGACCAAGCGCTTGCCGCTGGGCGAGAGCGCCCACGACTGGATGAACTCCGACGCGTCGACCGTGCGCGGCTTCAGCATCGCGCGCGCGCCCGGGATCGACACCTCGACCGCGCGCGTGTCGCCGGTCGTGAGGTCGAGCAGCAAGAGGTCGCTGCCGTGCTGGAAAACGATCTCGCCGCCACCGTTCGCGCCCGGCCCCATCGACGGTGACTTCACGTCGTAGTCGTCGAAGTGCGTGAGCTGGCGCCGCTCGAGCGTGGCCGGATCGAGCTGCCACAGGTTCACGCGGTGGCTCGGCCCCTCGTCGGAGGCGTAGTACAACTTGCCGCCGTGCCACATCGGCACCGAGTCGGTGCCCTCCCAGTCCGTCGCGAGCTTGGAGCGTCCGTTCGCGAGGTCGTAGAGCCAGATGTCGGTCGACATCCCGCCGCGGTAGCGCTTCCAGCTGCGCTGATCGCGCGTGTGCGGCGTGTAGGCCATCCACTGCTCGCCGTTCGCCGCGGGCGCGATGTCGGCCCACGCGCCGTACGGCACATCGACGCGCTCGGGCAACCCACCGGTCGGCGCCACGGTGGCGAGCTCGGTCTGCCGCGTGCGCCCGACGAGTCCGCTCCAGAAGAAGAGCAGGCGGCCGTCCGGCGTCCAATCGCAGAGGATCTCGGCGCTCGGGTGGTAGGTCACGCGAAACGGGATCCCGCCGTGCACCGGCAGCGTGTAGAGATCCGTGTTCCCGTCGTAGTTCGCCATGAACGCGACCGTTCGACCATCGCTGCTGAAGCGCGGCATGCGCTCGACGCCCGCCGGACTCGCGAGCGGAACGGCGCGGCCCCCCTCGCGCGGCACGATCCACAGGTCGTCGGCGTACACGAAGACCACATCGGTCGCGCTGACGTCGGGCGTGCGCAACATGCTGCCGTGCACGACGTCGTCGTCCGCTTGCGCGGCCTGCATCGCCCGCGGCGCAGCGGGCGAACGCGGCACCTCGGCAGCAACAGGTTTCGCCGCGGCACAAACGCTGAGAAGGAACGGGGACGCGACCACGAGGCCGTAGGACAAACGCTGGTTCATCATGCGCGGAGGAAAGGAAGGGGGCGACGCGAGTTCGAAGCAGGCCGGCAGGTTACTCGCTCGCCGGTGGGCACTCGACGGGGGACCGCGACTCTTCGCGCCGAGCGTGCGCGCCGACCTCGCGAACGGGGGGTCGACACGCAACACGAACAGACGTGCGCGACACGCTGGCGTCGGCGGCCGAGCGCGCCCGAGCGGCGATGTCAGTCCGTGTCCGCGGGACGCCGCTGCGTCCAGACGCACGCGATGAGGTAGAACGCGGCGAGCTCGAGCGCGAGCGCCCCGAGCATCTCGGCCCCGCTCGGGAACGCGAGGAACGACTCGCTCGAGGTCGCGAAGGCGGATCCCGTCAGCGCATCGAAGGCGCGCAGCGGCCATCCGAGCGCGACGCCGAGGACCAGGCCGCCCAGCTCGCGCAGGTCCAGCAGGTCCCAGCGCGGCGGAACCGTGCGCAGCGCGAAGCCGATGGGATAGACCAGGAAGCACGCCGCGGTCGCCACGAGCTTCCGGCGCGTCGGCGCGAGGAAGGCCATGCCTCCTCACTCGTCCGATCGCGCGACGCGCCTTCACACCCGCCCGCAATTCCGAGCGGATTCGCCCTGTCCCGACGGCGCTTATCGAAGAACATCGGGCGGCGTCGCTCGCTTCGGTGGACGATGCGACCGAGGCGGTCGCCGCGTCCACCCGAATCCCGAACGGAGTTCCCATGTTGCTGCACATCGCTACGCTCGCGCTCGCGCTGCTCGGAAGCGCGCAAGATGCGGACGAACCGCGCTTCTCCCCCGAAGCGGTCCACGGTGACCTCGACGCACTGCGCGCATGCCTGCTCGCGATGCACCCGTCGCTCGATCGCTTCATGAGCATGGACGAGGCGCGCGCGCACCTCGACGCGGCCGTCGAGCAACCCCTGGGCGAATGGACCGAGACCGAGCTGCTGGCGGAGGTCGGGCGCGTCCTGGCCCTCTTCGGCTGTTCGCACACCTCGTGCTCGGCGAGCGACGCCTCCAGCCGGCGCGCCCGTGCGAGTTCGACGCTGCTCCCCGTGAACATCGGGATGGCCGAAGGACGGGTGTTCGTGACGCAGGACCTGTCGATCGAAGGCGAGCTCGGCCGCGGCGCCGAGCTGGTCGCGATCGACGGCCTGACCTGCGCGGAACGCATCGCGTTCACGGCGGCGCGCATCGGGGCCGACGGCTTCGGACGTGCGCGCCAGCGGCGCGCGATCGAGCGGCTCTTCTTCTGGCGCAATCGATGGACGCTCGGTCCGCGCGACTCGTTCCGGTTCCGCGTGCGGCGGAACGGCGAGGAGCGCACCGTCACAGTGGCGGGCGTCGACTACGCGACGCGCAAACGAATGCAGAAGCAACGCTATCCCGACGACGTTGCGGGGGACACGGCGGCGGTCTCGCTCGACATCGACGATGAGCACGGCATCGCGCTCCTGCGCGTCGCGAGCTTCTACGAGGACGGCGGCGACGGCGCGTGGTTCGCCGAGCGCTTCGAAAAGGCCTTCGCGGCGATACGGGCGGCCGACGTCGCGGACCTGATCATCGACGTGCGCGACAACGGCGGCGGTTGGGACGAGTCGCCGGCGGATCTCTTCGCCTGCTTCGCGCGTGAACCGTTTCCGACGTATCGCCGGTTGCTCCGCGTCGTCGAGAACGCGCCGACCGGCGTCGCGCTCGACCTCGACGCGGACGACTTCTCGGAGTACGCCCCTGCGCCCGCCGACGCGCTCGCGCGCATCGATGAACCCGGCGGCCTGGGCGCGCTCGTCGACCACTACATCGACACGCACCCGATGCTCCGGGCGACCTGGTACCCCGCCGACGAACCGTACGCGGGACGCGTTTGGATTCTCATCAACGGCGGTTCGGGCTCCTCGGGCGCGGAGTTCCCGAGCTACGTCAAGTACTACAGGCGTGGCACGCTGATCGGCGAGGAGACGGGCGGCGGCTACGCGGGGTGCACCGCAGGAATCCTGCCAACGGTCTCGCTCCCGAACAGCGGCATCCGCGTACGGATCCCGCTGATCCGCTACGAGCTCGCCTACGAACTGACGCCCGACGACGCCTCGCGCGGCGTGCGGCCCGACGTGCGCGTCGAGCCGACGGTCGAGGACGTGCTCGCCGGCCGCGACGCCGTGATGGAAGTCGCGCTCGAACGGATCCGGGCGGCGCGGCAGGTGGCACCGCAACAGGTCGACGAAGCGCGCGCCAAGTGACCGCGCCGCTCGCCTGGTGATCGAGCCGTCGGCACCCGTCGAAGTGACGCTGCCCCGCGCGCCGTTCGAACGCTAGGATGGCGGCGGCGATGCGACGCGGAAGCGCGCGCGGTCGTCGCTCTGCACGCATGACGACGCCCCCCGACAACGGCCGCTTTCGCGCGCTCCTGCTGACCGGCATCGCGCACTGCGGTTCCACGCTCCTCGGTCGCATGCTCGGGCGGCATGCCGACGTGCTGTGCGTCGGCGAAGTCATGCGCATGCAGGAGGCGCTGGAGCTCGGCTTCCAGTGCAGCTGCGGCGCGTCGTTCGCGGAGTGCGAGTTCTGGGGGCCGCGCGCGGAACTGTTCGAGCGCTACGGGAACGACTACCGGCGCTTCGACCTCGGGTTCTTCGACGAGCTCGCGGCGGGCGCGCAACGCTCGCTCGTGTTCGACACGTCGAAGACGCGCGTTTGGCGCACGCGTCGCAACTGGCGCTCGGGGCAGGCCGCGACGCGCACGGGATTCGTCTTCCTCCTGCGCGACTCGCGCGGCGTGCTCGCCGCGACCAAGCGCAATGGTCGCGACATCTCGCACGCCGCACCGCGCCACGCGAAGTGGATCCGGCGCCTGTCGAAGTTCGCGCGGCAGGAGCGGCAGCGCACGCTCGTGATGACCTACGAGGGCCTTTGCCGCGATCCCGACGGCGAGCTGCGACGCCTGCTCGACTTCATCGAGCTCGACTGGGACGACGAGCTGCGGCGTCCGGCCGATGCCGTGCACCACCTCGTGCACGCCAGCGCGTCGCGCTACCTCGCCGGCTCGAACGACGTTCGGCGCGACGAGCGCTGGCGCACCGAGCTCACCGCGACGGAACTCGCTGCGATCGAGCGCGAGATGCGGCGCGTGCCCGCGCTCGTGGAGCACTACCTCGACGACGACGCACCGACCTTCGCCTACCGCGATCGCCTGGCGGCGGACACACCGCCGCTCGGGCGCAACGAGTAGCCCGCGGCCTCGGGAAGCGCCGCCCGCGGGGCGGCGCGCGAAGAACTTCGCGATCCCGTGCAACGCTCGAGCCGCGCGCTGCATCCTGGAGTGCACGCCATGGCTTCGCCTTCCGAGACCACCGAGGACCTGCTCGCCCACGCCGGATGGGTCCGGCGCCTCGCACACCACATGGTGCGCGACCCGGAGCGCGCCGACGACCTGATCCAGGACACGTGGGTCGCGGCGCTTCGCCATCCGCCGCGTGCGCTCGGGTCGGTGGCCACGACGCGCGCCTTCC
>JAJDEV010000201.1 GCA_029259605.1 Planctomycetota bacterium
CACGCCTCACTACATGGCGCCCGAGATGCTGAAGAACCGCGCCGACCACCGCGCCGATCTGTACTCGCTCGGCGTCATTCTGTACGAGAGCTACGCGCTTCGGCTGCCGTACGAGAGCGGCACCGATGCCTCCGGTGCGATGGGGATGGTCGTGCGCGAGACCGACACACCGCCCGACTTCCCGGAGGGCTTTCCGGTCCACCTGCGTCCGATCGTGACCCGCCTCCTGCGCCTCGATCCGGACGACCGCTATCCGAGCGTTCAGGAACTCCTGAGCGCGCTCGGGCAAGCGGCACGCCAGGGCGACTCGGTTCGCATTCGCTTCTCCGATCTGCCCGAGGCGACGCGCGACCTGCAGCTCGCGCCGGACACGCCGACGCCGCCGGCGAAGACGCCCGCGCCGCCGACGGCTCCCGACGCGCCGGGGAAGAAGGGCGACTCGAGCACGGGCGAGGAGCTCAAGCAGGCCGCCGCCGAACTCGCGCGCGGCGCGGTCGGCGTCGCGAAGGGCGTGTGGGACGGCGTCGTCCAGCGTGTGTCGAGCGCGTCGAAGGAGTCCCCGGACGGCGGCGACGGCACGCTGCTCGCGGATCGCACCGCCGGCGGTGTGGCGCCGACTCCGACGACGAACGCCGCGCCGTCGCCGCCCGCCGAACCGGCTCGGGCCAGTGCCGGATCCGAGGACTTCGAAGAGTCCGCCGCGCGCAAGGCCAAGGACATCGTCGAGACACTGACGTCGCGCGATTCGTCCTCGTTCGGTGAGGACGTCGTGTCCGTCGCGACGCTCGACGACGCGACCTCGACGGAGCCCGAGGAGATCGAGCGCGAGGCGGCGCGCGCGTACGAGCGCGCGCTGTCGTCGGCCGACTCCCCGTGGCGAATGGAACTCGAGCGGTCGCGCGACGAGAAGCGACGCGCGAGCGAGCCGAACTTGCTCGCCGCTACGCCGGCCGTTCCCGTCGCGGCGGCCACGGCGACGGTGCCGGTTCCGCCGCGCGCCGAGGGTGGTTGGCTCGGCAACATCCTGCAGTCCGTGATCGTCGGCGGCGAGATCATGGGCGCGCTGATCACCGGCCCGTTCCTGGTCGCGCTGCGCACGACCGCATCGGGTTTCGATCGCGTGCTGAATGGCGTGCCGGGGGTGCTCGGCTCGATCCTGCGCGTGCTGATGATGTTGCTCCTGATGGCGCTGCTCGGCGGACTCACGGCCTTCGCCGTTCTCGCCGCGCTCTCGCTCAATCCCTGACGGTCGGCCGGCGACCGCGCGGACCCACGGACGCCTGTTTTTGTGGGGCGCACCGCCGCCGGAGCCGTATCCTCTTTCGCCCGTGGCCGACTGGACCCCCGAGATCGAGAAGCTGCAAGCGCGCGAGGATTCCGAGTGGCTCGGCGTCGAGCGCGAGTATTGCGGTCGTCTGCTGGCTTACGCGTTGCGTCGCACCGGCGACCACCAGTCGAGCGAAGACATCGTCCAGGAGACGCTGCTCGGCGCGGTGCGCGGCATCGACGACTTCGACAAGATGTACAGCTTCGAGCAGTACCTCTTCGGGATCTGCCGCAACCGCACGATCGACCACATGCGGCGCAAGAAGACGCGCACGATCCAGGTCGGCGAGGACGACGACGGCTTCGCGGGGCTCGAAGCGCTCGCCGTGCAGAGCGAAACGCCCAGCGCGATCGTGCGCGGCCGCGAACTGTCCGACCGCGCGCTCGACCTGCTGGCCGAGATCATGCACGACTGGGTCGAGGAGACCTGGGAGCAGGGCGAGTTCCTGCGCCTGTGCGTCATCGAGGCGCTCTTCTCCGGCGGCTGGCGCAACCGCGACACATGGAAGCGCTTCCGCTTGCGCGACGAGACGGCGGTCGCGGGGATCAAGTTCCGCGCGCTCAAACGACTGCGCCAACTGGCGGCCGTGCGCGAGTCGGGGAACGATCTCTTGCGCTACCTCGCGATGGCGCAGGAGGGCGACCAGCGCATCCTCGACCTCGACGTGCGCCGCGTTTGGCAGGAGCGCCGCATCTCGTGCCCCGCGCGTCATTGGCTCGCGCGCAAGGCCGCGGGCACGCTCGCCGAAGGGCCGGAGATGTTCGTCTCGTTCCACCTGCTCGAAATGAAGTGTCCGTGGTGCGTCGCCAACCACGACGACCTCGCGCGCGCCGATCGTGAGGCGGATTTACGCCGTCTGATCGATCGCGTGTCCGAGTCGACGAAACGCGTCCTGCACTCGAAGACGCTGCCCGCCAGCGGCAACGAGGCGGCGCCTTCCGACGGCTCGTCGCCGACGGCGGGCGAGTAGCGCGCCCGCGCCGACACGGGGCGTTTTCGGAGTTCGAACGGATCGTCGACGGCCGGCGAGCGTCGGGCGGCCGTAGGATGTTCCGCCCGTTGCGGGATTCCCCATGAGACGCCTCTTCCTCTGCGCCACCGCGCTCGCGCTGGCGGCGCTGCCGACGCCGGCCGCTCCGCGCGTCGCGCAAGACGGGCGCGGTCTCGAGGCGGGACTGGACGCGATTCGGGCCGAGCGGATCCGACCGGACCTCGTGTTCTTCGCCGACGACGAGATGCGCGGACGCGATACGCCCAGCGCCGAGCTGCGCGTCGCCGCACGCTTCCTGCGCGCGCGTCTCGAGCGCCTCGGCTTCACGCCCGCGGGCACCGGCGGAGATTGGTTCCACACGTACGGCGTGAACTCCAAGCGGATCGACGTCGAGCGATCGAAGGCCGTCGCGATCGGCGCGCGCGAACGCGTCGAGTTCACGTTCGGACGCGACTACTTCGTCTACTCGCTGAAGCACGTGTTCGAGCACGAGCTCAGCGGGCCGGTCGTGTTCTGCGGCGGGGGCGGAAAGGACGAACTGAAGGGGCTCGAGCTCGACGGCCGCTGGGCGCTCTGCGTCGACGACGGCGAATCCGCGTCGCGCCGTGCGCGCTACGTCGAGCGCGCGGGTGCCGGGGGGCTGATCGTGCTCCCGGACATGCGCGCCGGTGAGGACACGTTCGTCGCGAGGCTCGCGCGCACGTCCGAGGCGGCGCTCGCCGGTTCGGTCTCGCGCTCCACGCGTGAACGCGAGGCGCCTCTGCCGGCGGTGTACCTGTCGCTCGACGCCGCGTCGAGGTTGCGCTCGCTCGCCGGCATCGACGTCGCCGACGGTCGCGCCACTTGGCCCGCGCTCGGCACCCAACTCGGCGTGGAGTTCGTCGAGCGGCGCGCCGGTGGCGGGGTCGAGACGGTCGAGAACGTCTGCGCGCTGTGGCCCGGCGTCGATCCCGAGCTCGCGCGCGACGTGATCATCGTGTCCGCGCACTACGACCACGTCGGCGCGAAGGGCGAGCGCGTGTGGAACGGCGCCGACGACAACGCGTCGGGTTCCATGGGGCTGCTCGCGCTCGCCGAGGCGTTGCGCGCATACGGCCCGTTGCGACGCAGCGTGCTGCTGCTCTGGGTGTCCGGCGAGGAGAAGGGGCTGTGGGGATCGGCCGCGTGGACGAGGGAGCCGACGCTGCCCGAGGGCATGCGCGCCGTGTGCGACTTGAACATCGACATGATCGGACGCAACGCTCCCGACTCCTTGCTCATCACGCCGACCGCCGCGCACCCCGCGTACAACGGACTCACGCGCATCGCCGAGGAGCTCGCGCCGCTCGAAGGCTTCCCGGTGCTCGGCAACTGCGACCCGTACTGGGAACGTTCCGACCACAAGAATTTCGCGGACCAGCTGGACATCCCCGTCGCGTTCCTCTTCTCGGACGTGCACGCGGACTACCACCAGGAGACGGACACCGCGGACAAGATCGACTACGACAAGATTCGCCGCGTGACGCGACTCGTGTTGCGCATGCTCGACGCGCTACAGACCGACGACCTCGACCTTTGAAATCCAGCGGCGCGACGCGCCGCCACCACACGACGACATGAAGCTCAAGCAATCGATGTCCGCCCTCTTCGCGCTCGCCCTGTCCGGGCTCGTCACCGGAGCGCTGGCCTCCGCATCGCAGGGCCCGCTGGACGGCGACCACGCGAGTGCGGACGCGGGCGATCTCGAACGCGGACTCGCCGCGATCGACGTGGCCAACATCCGCTCCGACCTGCACTTCATCGCGTCCGACGAGATGAAGGGTCGCGACACGCCGAGCCCCGAACAGCGCAAGGCCGCGCGCTTCATCCGCGCGCGCCTCGAGCGCCTCGGCCTGCGTCCCGCCGGAACGAACGGCAGCTACTTCCACGACTACCAGATGGTGCGGAGCAAGCTCGACCGCGACGCGATGCGGGCGACGCTCGCGTGGGCGGACAGCGAGCGCGAGCTCACGTTCGGCGAGGACTACTACGTCGGCATGTCCGGCGTCGCGAACCTCGAGACCGCGGGCAAGGTCGTCTTCGTCGGTGGGGGGAGCGCGCAAGAGGTCGATGGGCTCGACCTCAACGGGCGCTGGGCGTTCGCGTACGAGGGCGACGTGTCGCCCGGCGCACGCCTCGAGAACGTGCGTGCGCGCGGAGCGATCGGCCTCGTGCTCGCGAGCCCGCTCGGTGTCGAGGACAAGCACGGGCCGGATCGCGCGCGCGGCTACGCGAACTTCCTCGCCGGTCGCGAACAGCTGCGTGTGATCACGAAGCGCGAAGCCTTCCCGACGGTCTACCTCGGCGCGGAGGTGGCCGAGGACCTGTGTCGCGCCGTCGTCGGCGAGCTGAAGCCGGGCAAGGATCTGAAGGTCGAACTCGAAGATCTGCGCGTCGTCGCCGACGCGAGCGAGCCGATGGACCTCGAGAACGTCGCCGGGCTCTTCGAGGGCAAGCACCCCGATCTGAAGCACGAGGTCATCATCCTCTCGGCGCACTACGACCACGTCGGCGCGCACGACGGCGAGATCTTCAACGGCGCCGACGACAACGGATCGGGAACGGTGGGCCTCATGGCGCTCGCGGAGGCGCTGGTCGCGAACGGTCCGCTCGACCGATCGATCCTGCTGCTCTGGGTCTCGGGTGAGGAGAAGGGACTGAAGGGCAGCGAGGCGTGGACGCTCGAACCGACGCTCCCCGCCGGAATGCGCGCGGTGTGCGACCTGAACATCGACATGATCGGCCGCAACGCGCCGGACTACCTGTTGATCACGCCGACCGCGCAGCATGAGGCCTACAACGGCCTGACGCGCATGGCGGAGAAGTTCGCGCCGCTCGAGGGCTTCCCGAAGCTCGGCAGCTGCGACGAGTATTGGATGCGGTCCGACCACATGAACTTCTCGGTGAACATGGGCATCCCGGTGGCGTTCCTGTTCTCCGACGTGCACGCCGACTACCACAAGCCGACGGACACGGTGGAGAAGATCGACTACGACAAGATCCAGCGCGTCTGCCGCCTCGTCTTCCGCATGATCGACGCGCTGTCTTCGATGGACCTGGCGGAGCTCTAGCCCGGGTTGTTCATGAGGCTTTGCCGAGATCGACGCGGATGTGCGTCAGATCAACGCTTCCCTTCCTCACCGGGTTCGACGACCCGTCCAGGTCGCCTCCAC
>JAJDEV010000202.1 GCA_029259605.1 Planctomycetota bacterium
GGTGTAGATCACATAGGCCGTGTCCTTCGACGTCGTGCGTCGCTCGACGGCGCCCGTGTCCTCGCCCGAAGCGGAGCGCGCGTCGAGCTCGATCACGTGCGCGTCGCCCGTCTCCGTCGGCAGCGCGGCGCCCACTTCGGCGCGCGTGAGGATCGCGCGCACGCCGACGTCGTCGAAGATGTACGCGAGCCGCTCCGCCGGGTAGTCGAGATCGATCGGCACGTAGGCGCCGCCCGCCTTCAGCGTCGCGAGGATGCCGACGAACATCTCGATCGTGCGGCCGGTGGCGATCGCGACGGATGCGCCGGGCGCGACGCCGAGCTCGCGCAAGCGATGAGCGAGCGCGTTGGCACGGCGATCGAGTTCACCGTAGCTCACCTCGTGCGCACCCTCGACGAGCGCGATCGCATCGGGAGTGCGCGCCGCCTGCTCCTCGAAGAGCTGGTCGGCACATACGTCCTCGCGAATCTCGGTCGCGGTCCCGTTCCACTCCTCGAGCACGAGCCGACGCTCGTCCTCGCCCATGATCGGCAAGCCCGTGATCGGCGCGTCCGGATCGCGCACGACGCCGAGCAGCAACGCCTTGAAGCCGCGCAGCCAGCGCTCGACGGTGTCGCGCTCGAACAGGTCGGTGCAGTACTCGGCCCACAGCATCACCGTCTCCGTGCTGCGGAAGACGCCAAACGTCAGGTCCATGCGCGAGACGTTGGCCGTCAGGTCGAGGAACTCGGCCGACAGGTCCCCGATCGTCGAGTGCGCGGCCGGCGCCTCTTCCAAGGAGAACAGCGTCTGCACGATCGGCGTCGTCGCGAGGTCGCGCTCGGGCTGCAACGCGTTGACCAAGCGCTCGAACGGCGTGTCCTGGTTCTCGTACGCGTCGAGGCAGTTGCCGCGCACGCGGCGCAGGAGCTCGCGGAAGCTCGGGCCGCCGGCCAGGTCGGTGCGCACGACGAGCGTGTTCGCGAAGTAGCCGATCAGGTTGTGGAACTCGGGGCGGTTGCGCGCGGCGATCGGCGTACCGACGACGACATCCGGCTGGCCCGTCAGGCGATACAGCAGCGTCTGATAGAGCGCGAGCAGTGCCATGAAGAGCGTCGCGCCCTCGGACTTCGCGAGTTCGCCGAGCGCGCTCAGCTCGTCGTGTGACAGCTCGACGCGTGCGTTGTCGCCGGCGAAACTCTGCACGGGCGGGCGCGGGCGATCGGTGGGCAGCTGGAGGATCGGCAGCTCGCCGCCGAGCTTCTCCTTCCAGAACTCGAGCTGGCCGGCGTACGCGCCGCCCTCGAGGAACTCGCGTTGCCAGGCGCAGTAGTCCGCGTACTGCCGCGGCAGTTCGGGCAGCTCGGGCTCACGCCCTTCCGTGTACGCGGCATACAGCGCGCGCAGCTCGTCCGTCAATACGCCGAGCGACCATCCGTCCGACACGCTGTGGTGCATGCCGACGACGAGCACGTGCTCGTGTTCGCCGACGCGGCCGAGGTGCACGCGGTAGAGCGGCCCGGTCGCGAGGTCGTAGGGCGCGCGGCAGAGCTCGACCAACGCGCGCGTGACCTCGTCGCGACGCGCGCCTTCGTCGGCGTGCTGCGATTCGATCGGGTCGAGGGCGATCGTCGGCGGCGCGGCGAACTCCTGCGTCGGACCGGACGGTGCCACGGTGAAGCGCGCGCGAAGCACCTCGTGTCGGCGCACGATCTCGGCGATGGACCGCTCGAGCGCACTCCGGTCGAGCGCTCCGTCGAGTCGAACGCCAAGCCACAGGTTGTACGCCGTCAGCCCGGGCTCGAGTTGGTCGAGGAACCAGAGACGTTCCTGCGTCGACGAGAGCGGGAGCGGCGCGTCGCGCTTCGCGAACGGCACCTCGTCCGCGCCGTCACTCGGCGCGAGGATCGCGATCAAGCTCGCCTTGTTGCGCTTCAGCTCCTCACGCAGCTCCGCCGTCAGCACTCCCGTCGGTGCCTTCAGCTTGAGCTCTCTCCCCTCGACCCAAAGGCTGGCGCCCAGGCGACGGAGTTCCGTGAGCAGTTGCGAGCCGTTCATGATTCCCAATCTTAGCGACGCTCGGCGTTCACCGGCGTCGTCGGCGCATCAGCGCCTTGCGTCCGGCCGTGAGGTTGCGTGAGCGGTCCTTCGGCAGCGCCGCGCCGTTGCCCGTGGCCTTCGCGTCGGCGCGCGTGGCCAGCTGGCTGACGGTCGGGAACTGGAACAACTCGATGATCGACAGGTCGGCGCCGAGCGCGTCCTTGATCTTGGCGCGCACCTGCGCGAGCAGCAGCGAGTGCCCGCCAAGCTCGAAAAAGTTCACGTTCACCGACACCTCGTCGAGCCCCAGCACTTCGCTCCAAACCGCGGCGATGCGGCGCTCGGTCTCGTTGCGCGGCGCGACGATGTCGGCGCTCTTCGCCTTGAGGGCGACGGCGTCGAGCGCAAGCAGCGCGTTGCGATCGACCTTGCCGTTCGGCGTGTGCGGCAGCGCGTCGAGCTCGACGAACGCGGCCGGCACCATGTACGCGGGCAGCTTGTCCTGCGCCGCGTCGCGCATCTTGGTCGCGTCCGTCGTGCCACCCTCGTCCGGAACGACGTACGCCGTCAGGCGCTGGTCGCCCGGCGTGTCCTCGCGAATCACGCACACGCACTGGTGCACGCCGTCGACATCCGCGACGACCGCTTCGATCTCGCCGAGCTCGATGCGGAAGCCGCGCAGCTTGACCTGGTTGTCGATGCGACCGAGGCACTCGACGTCGCCGTTCGGGAGCCAGCGCGCCTTGTCGCCGGTGCGATACATGCGCGCACCCGCGTTGGACGAGAACGGGTCGGGCAGGAAGCGCTCGGCGGTCAGCTCGGGCCGTTCGAGATAGCCGCGCGCGAGTCCGTCGCCGGCGATGTACAGCTCGCCGGGCACGCCGAGCGGCAGCGGGTCGCGGTTGGCGTCGAGGATGTAGATCTGCGTGTTCGCGATCGGGTGTCCGATGGTGATCGGTTGCCCGTCCGCTTCCACGCGCTTGACCGCCGACCAGATCGTCGTCTCGGTCGGGCCGTACACGTTCCACAGCTCCTTCGCGCGCGGCAGGATCTCGTCGGCAAGCTCGCGCGGCAGCGCTTCGCCGCCGCAGAAGACGCGCAGGTCGGACGTGCCACTCCAGCCGGCGAGCAACAGCATGCGCCAGGTCGCCGGCGTGGCCTGCATGATCGCGGGTCGCAGACGCTCGACGAGCTCGATCAACGCGGTCCCGTCGCCGACGGCCTCGCGCGGCGCGACGATCAGCGTGCCGCCGTAGAGCAGCGGGAGCATGACCTCGAGCACGGAGATGTCGAACGACAGCGTGGTCACCGCGAGCAGACGCTCGTCCTCCGAGATGCCGGGCTCACGCGCCATCGAGGCGAGGAAGTTCGACACGGAGCGGTGCTCGAGCTCGACCCCCTTCGGGCGACCGGTCGAACCCGAGGTGTAGATGACGTACATCCGGTCGTCGACGGAGACCTCCACGCCGTGTTGCGACGGGCGCGTGGCGTCGGACGCGGCGATGTCCGCGGCGCTGGTGTCCAGCTCGATCGCCGTCGCCTTGTCCGTCAGCAGCACGCGCAGCTCGCTGGTCGTCACGATGAACTCGAGCCCGGCGTCTTCGGCCATGTAGGCGAGTCGATCGACGGGATAGCTGGGGTCGAGCGGAACGTACGCCGCGCCCGCCTTCACGATCGCGAGCAGCGCGACGACCATGTCGGACGAGCGGTCGAGCGCGAGACCGACGAGCGTGCGTGGCTGCACACCTCGCGTCGTGAGGTAGTTCGCGAGACGGTTCGCCGCATCGTCGAGCTCGCGGAACGTCAGCTCCTCGTCCGCGCCGTCACCTGACGACGGGAAGACGAGCGCGACGGCATCCGGTGTGCGGTCGACGCGCGCCTCGAACTGGATGTGCGTCGGCTCGAGCGGATACTCGGCGGCCGTGGCGTTGCGCTCCTCGAGCACGACGCGCCGCGCGTCGTCGGTGAGCAGCGGGAGCTGCGAGATGCGCGCGTCCGGGTTCGCGACGACGCCCGCGAGCAGCGTCTCATAGCATTCGAGAAAGCGCTCGATCGTCTCGCCGTCGAAGAGGTCGGTGTTGTACTCGAGGCCGACCTTGAGACGTCCGTCGACGCCCTTGTCATCGCGGCCGCGGTACGCGTGCACGACGAGGTCCGTACGCGCGACGCGGTTCTCGAGCACGATCGGCTCGAGCACGATGTCCCCCATCGTGCGCTCCTCGCCCGAGTCCTGGTCGAGCACGAACAGCGTCTGGAAGAGCGGGCTGTACGCGAGGTTGCGCTCGGGTTGGATCTCGTCGACCAGGCGTTCGAACGGCATGTCCTGATGGTCGACCGCGCCGAAGAAGACCTCGGCCGCGCGATCCAGGAGCTCGCGGAACGTCGGATCGCCGGAGAGGTCCATGCGCAACACGAGCGTGTTCACGAAGTAGCCGAGCAGCTTCTGCAGCTCGGGACGACCGCGGTTCGCCATCGCCGTTCCGACCGAGATGTCGGTCTGGCCGGTGACGCGCGCGAGCAACACCTCGTAGGTCGCGAGCAGAACCAGGAACGGCGTCGAGCCCGTGCGCGTCGCGACCGTCTCGATGCCGTCCGCGAGCTCGTCGGCGAACCAGCCCCACTTCGCGGCGCCGTTCAGCGTCTGGACCGCCGGACGCGGATGGTCGATCGGCAGCTCGAGCACAGGCGGGCTGCCGGAGAGCACTCGGCGCCAATAGGACATGCGCTGCTCGAGCTCTTCGCCCTCGAGCAAACGCCGCTGCCACGCCGCGTAGTCCGCGTACTGCACCTCGAGCTCGGGCAGCGGCGAGCGCTTGCCCTCCTTGAACGCCGCGTAGATCTTGCTGAGCTCGACGAAGAACACGCTCGTCGACAACCCGTCGAACACGATGTGGTGAACGACCAGGATCAGCGCGTGCGCGCGCTCGCTGCGCTTCAGCAAGGTCACGCGCACCATCGGTCCGCGCTCGAGATCGAACGGCCGCTCGAGCCGGTCGAGGAGCAGGCGTGAGAGCGCGTCGTCGTCGTCGATCTGCGCCGCGGCTCCGTCGATGAACTCGACGTCGACGTGGTAGTCCGGCGAGATGATCTGGCGCGGAACGCCGTCGACCGCGTCGAACGTCGTGCGCAACACTTCGTGGCGTCGCACGACTTCGTCGATGCTGCGCCCGAGCGCCTTCACGTCGAGATCGCCGACGAGCGTCATCGCCGCCCACATGTTGTACGTGATGACACCGGGCTCCATCTGATCGAGGAACCAGAGTCGCTGCTGGGTGAACGACAACACGAGCGGTTCGTCGCGCGGCGCGCGCGGAATGATCGCCACCGAGTCCGTCGCGGACGGAGTCAGGATGCCGATGAGCTCGTGCTTCTTCGCACCGAGCCCTTCACGGAGCTCCTGCGTCAACGCACCCTTGGGCGCCTTGCACTTGAGCTCGCCGCCTTCGACCCAGAGCTTCACTCCGAGGTGGCGGAGTTGGGAGAGTAGTTCGGACGTCTTCACGCGGGAGAGATCTCGGGGTGGTGGTGCTTCAAATCGTGAACTCCTCGACGTCCTCGGAGCTGTCGTCGCTCTCGCGCGCGCCGGACACGAAGCGAATCGCGTCGATGCGCTCCGACATCGCGGCCACGTCGGGCGTCTCGAACAACTCGCGGATCGGGAGCGATACGCCGAACACGGAGCGCAGGCGCACGTTGACCTGCATCATCACGAGCGAGTTGCCGCCGAGCTCGAAGAAGTCGTCGCGGATGCCGACGCGGTCGAGTCCGAGCAGGTCGGCCCAGATCGCGGCGATGTCGGTCTCGGTCTCGCTCGTCGGCTCCTCGAACTCGGTCGAGAGCGTCGGTCGCGGCGACGTCGCGCGCGCGGGCGCGGCGACGGCCTCGTGCTCGTCGGCGAAGTCGTCCCCGGCGTCGGCCTGCGGACGCAGCTCGAAGCGCGCGCGATAGTCCTCGCGCCCGAAGAGGTCGCGCGGCGACACGATCACCTGCGGCAGGTCGGTGGCGAGGATGCGGCGGAACGCGTCGCGACCTTCGCTCGGGGAGATGCCGAGCTTCAGGTCGGCCGCGCGACCGGCGCGCATCGCCTCGGGGATCTCGGTGTTCACCGCCATCCCGACCTCTTGCCACGCGTCCCAGTTCACGGCGACGACGTGCGTGCCTTCGTCGCGTCGCCAGGAGTGCGCGACGGAGTCGAGGTAGGCGTTCGCGGCGAAGTAATCGACCTGGCCGAAGCCGACGCAGACGGAGGAGATCGAAGAGCAGAGCAGCACGAAGTCGAGCGGCTTGCCTTCGAACACTTCGCGCAGGACCTCGGTGCCCCGCACCTTCGCCGCGAGCACCGCTTCGGCCTGCTCGCGCGTCTTGAGTTCGACGATGCCGGACGCCGCGATGCCGGCGGCGTGGATCACTCCGTCGACGCGTCCGAAGCGCTCCGTCGCGGCGTCGACCGCCGCGCGCATCTGGCTCGCATCCGACGAATCAGCGGCGAGGACGAGGACCTCGGCGCCGAGCTTCTCGAGCTCCAACACGCCGCGGATCTTCTCCGACGTCCGGCCCTCTTCGCCGTGCTCCTGGCACCACGCCTCCCACGCGTCGCGCGCCGGCAGCCCCGAGCGCGTGACGAGCACGAGCTTGGCCTGCGACTCGCGCGCGAGTTCGGCGCCGAGCGACAGGGCGATGCCGCCGAGGCCTCCGGTCACGAGCACGACCGCGCCGTCCTTGACGGGCTGCGCCTTGCTCGCCGGCAGGTGCGTCGGCTCGTGCGTGAGCGTCCAGCGCCGGCCGGAGTGCAGCGCGACGACCGGTTGTTCCGTTTCCGAGGTGAGCTCGCGGAAGACATCGTCCGCACTCGCGCCATCGTCGACGTCGAAGCTGCGCGCGGTGACACCGGCGAGCTCGAGGTTCATGGTCATGCACGGACCGAGCGCCGTCGCTCGCGCCGCGTTCTTCGGGCGATCGCCGAGCACGTCGTGCATGCCGGTCGTGACGACGTCGACGCGAATGCCGCCTTCGACCTCACGCCCGCTGAGCGCTTGGGCGAGGTGCAGCAGGCTGAAGAACGGGGCGTCGAGGCCGGCGCCGGTCGCGTCGCTCGCCGCCCACAGGTGCACGATCTCGGTCGGCGCTCCGCCTCGCGCGCTGATCTCGTCGATCAACCGGCGGTACTCGTCCGCGTTCGACGCGTCGATCGTGAAGTGCTGGCCGTCGCCGCTCGAGTAGACGTCGCTCGCGCTGACGCGGAACACCGTCGCGCCCTCTTCCTCGGCGCGGTCGGCGATGCTCGCGGCGAGCTCGCCGCCGTCGTCGAACACGAGCCAGCGCTCGGCCGTCGCCCGCGCGTCGCCGATCGCGATCGGCGGAACGGCGATCTTCCACGACGGAACGTAGAACCAATCCGCGACGTCCGCATTCTTGCGCTCGGGCGCGGCGAGCGGCGCGCCGCTCGTTGCCGCCTGCTCCGGACGCTCGATCCATAGACGGCGACGCTCGAACGGATAGCTCGGCAGGATCACGCGGCGGCGCGTCTCGTCCGCGTAGAAACCGGACCAGTCGATGTGCGCGCCGGCCATCCACAGCTCGCCGAGACCGAAGAGCAGCGTGAACTCGTCGTCGCTCGCGTCGCGCGGGTGGCGCGTCGTCGCGATGATCGGCGCGTCGGGGCGTTTCGACATCGCCGTCATCTGCGCGAGCGACTTCAGCGTTTGCCCCGGCCCGACCTCCAGCAGAATGCGATCGTCCTCGAGCAGCGTCGCGACGCCCGCCGAGAACAGCACGGCCTCGCGAATGTGCCGCACCCAATAGCCGGGGTCCGTCGCCTCTTCATCCGTGAGCCAAGTCCCGGTCGAGCACGACACGACGGGCGCGTTCGGCGCGTTCAGCGTGACCTTCTTCACCTCGGCCTCGAACGCCTCGAGGATCGGGTCCATCAGCCCGGAGTGGAACGCGTGGCTCGTGTGCAGCCTGCGCGTCGAGATGTTCTTCGCCTCGAGCGCCTTCTCCATCACGTCGAGCGCGGCGAGCGGGCCCGACGCGACGCACAGCTCGGGCGCGTTGACCGTCGCGAGGAACAGCCCGCCGACGAGCATCGACTTGGTCTCCGACTCGGACGCGTGCACGGCCAGCATGCCCCCGCCCTCGGGCAGGCTGCCGATCAAGCGGCCGCGCGCGGCGACGAGGTTCAGCGCGTCCTCGAGCGAGAAGACGCCGGCCAGACACGCGGCGACGTACTCGCCGATCGAGTGACCGAGCATCGCGTCCGGCTCGATGCCCCAGGTCGCGAGCAGCTTGGCGAGCGCGTACTCGATCACGAAGAGCGCCGGCTGCGTGTTCTGCGTGTTCTCGAGCGCCTTGGACGCCGCATCCTCGTCACCATCGCCGTGGGTGTGCGGGAAGATCAGCGCGCGCAGGTCGAGCCCGACGACCGGCGCGAGCAGCTCGCAGCAGCGATCGACCTCGGCGCGGAAGACGGCCTCGTTCTCGTAGAGCCCGCGCGTCATGTCCGCGTACTGCGAGCCCTGACCCGAGAACAGGAACGCGACGCCGCGCTCGGCCTGCAGCGTGCCGCCGGTCGCCGTGCGCTTCTTGTCGAGCTTGCGCAGCGCGTCCACCGCGTCGGCCGTGTCCGTCGCGACGACGATGCGGCGCTGCGAGAACGCCTTGCGGCCGACCTGCGTCGTGAACGCGACGTCCGCGAGCTCGAGCTCCTTCGCGTCGAGGTGCTGCGCCAGGTTCTCGCACGACACGCCGAGCGCGGAGTCCGTGCGCGCGGAGACGAGCAGCAGCTGGTGCTTGCGCGATGCGGACGTCGGCTCACGCTCGGGCGCCTCCTGCAGAATCGCGTGCGCGTTCGTTCCGCCCATGCCGAGCGAACTCACCGTCGCGCGGCGCGGCAGCTTGTCCGTATCCCACGCGCGCAGCTCCGTGTTGACGAAGAACGGGCAGTTCTTGAAGTCGATCTCGGGGTTCGGCTTCTCGTAGTGGAGCGACGGCGGGATCTCCTTGTGCTCGAGCGACAGGATCGTCTTGATCACGCCCGAGACACCGGCGGCCGTGTCGAGGTGCCCGATGTTCGTCTTCACCGACCCGATCGGAACCGTGCCGACCGCGTCGCCGAGCGGAACCTCCGCGTCCTCGTCCTTCGCCTGCCACGCCTGCGTCAGAGCCGCGATCTCGATCGGATCACCGAGCGGCGTGCCCGTGCCGTGCGCCTCGACGTAGCTGATCGACGACGGCTCCACGCCGGCGACGTCGAGCGCGTCGAGAATGACCTGCGACTGTCCGTCGACGCTCGGCGCGGTGTACGTGACCTTGTCGACGCCGTCGTTGTTCAGCGCGGTGCCCTTGATCACGGCGCGGATGTTGTCGCCGTCCGCGAGCGCGTCCTCGAGCCGCTTCAGCACGACGAGCCCGGCGCCGTTGCCGCCGAGCATGCCCTTCGCCTTCGCGTCGAACGTGCGCACGTGTCCGTCGGGCGAGAACGTGCCGCCCTCCATGTACATGTAGCCCTCTTTGTACGGCGTCGGCGCGCTGACGCCGCCGCACAGCACCATGTCGCTCTCACCGGAGAGCAGGCTTTGGATGCCGAGGTGAATCGAGACGAGCGACGTGGAGCACGCGGTCTGCACCGTCATGCCCGGCCCCTTCAGATTGAGCTTGTAGTTGACGCGCGTGGCGACGAAGTCGCGGTCGTTGACGATCCACGCCTGCACGAAGCCGACCGACTCGATCAAGCCCGGCGTCGGCGCGAGGTTCTGCCACAGGTAGAACATCATGCTCGAGCCCGCGAACACTCCGATGCGTCCCGGATAACGGTCGGGGTCGCAGCCGGCGTTCTCGAGCGACTCCCACGCCGTCTCGAGCAGGATGCGGATCTGCGGATCCGTGATCTCGGCTTCGCGCGGCGTGATGTCGAAGAAGCCGGGGTCGAACATGTCGACGCCGTCCATCCAACCCCACGCCTTCACGTACGAAGGATCGTTGTAGACCTCGGGCTTCACGCCCGATGCTTCCAGCTCCTCGTCGGTGAAGAAGGAGATCGACTCCTCGCCACCACGGAGGTTCTGCCAGAACTCGTCGACGTTCGCCGCCTTCGGAAAGCGGCCTGCCATTCCGACCACGGCGATGTCGCCGGGGCCTGCTTGCTCGTGCTCGGTCATCTTCGGATTCGTCTGCGCTGCATGAGCGTCTTCCGCCCTGCTGCGAGGTCTCGGCCCCGCTCGTTTCGTTGCGTCGTCGTCGGTTCTCGTGTGCCCAGTCGGGCTGCCAGCGTGCTGATCGTGGGGTACTGGAACAGCTCGATGATCGTGAGTTCGATGCCGAGCCCCTTCATGAGTCGGCCACGCACCTCCGCTAGCAGGAGCGAGTGGCCGCCAAGATCGAAGAAGTTCGTGTCGATCGCCACGCGCTCGACGCCGAGCACGTCGCTCCAAACCTCGGCGATGGCGCGTTCGGTGTCGTTGCGCGGCGCGACGTACTCGCCCCCGCCCACGAGCGCAGGCGCGGCGTCGAGAGTGCGTAGCGCGACGCGATCGGTCTTCCCGTTCGGCGTCTGCGGCAACGCGTCGAGCTCGACGAACGCGGCCGGGACCATGTAGGCGGGCAGCTTCTCGCGCGCGGTGCCGCGCAGCGCCTCGACGTCGAGCTTGCCCTCGGACTTGGCCGTGCGCACCAGGTACGCGGTGAGGCGTTGGTCACCGGGCGTGTCCTCGCGCACGACACACACGCAGCGCTCGATGCCGGCGGCGTCGCCGAGCACGGCCTCGATCTCGCCGAGCTCGATGCGGAAGCCGCGCAGCTTGACCTGGTCGTCGATGCGACCGAGGCATTCGAGTTCGCCGTTCGCGAGCCAGCGCGCCTCGTCGCCCGTGCGGTACATGCGCGCGTTCGGTCGCGACGCGAACGGGTCGGGCACGAAGCGCTCGGCGGTCAGCTCGGGGCGGCCGAGGTATCCGCGTGCAAGTCCGTCGCCGCCGATGAACAGCTCGCCGGGAACGCCGATCGGGCACGGCTCGAGGTTCGCGTCGAGCACGAGCATGCGCGTCGACGCGATCGGACGGCCGATCGTGATCGCGCCGTCGTCGTCGACGCGTTTGCACGCCGACCAGATCGTCGTCTCGGTCGGGCCGTACAGGTTCCACAGCTCCTTCGTGCGCGGAACCAGCTCGTCCGCGAGCTCGCGCGGCAGCGCTTCGCCGCCGCAGAAGGCGCGCAGTGTCTCGTCGCCGTCCCATCCGTTGAGCAGGAGCAGACGCCAGGTGGCCGGCGTCGCCTGCATCACGGTCGGACTCAGTCGCTCGACGAGCGCCGCGAGCGCGTCGCCGTCGGAGGTCGCCTCGAACGGCGCGACAATGAGCGTCCCGCCGGTCACGAGCGGCAGCATCACCTCGAGCACCGAGATGTCGAAGGAGAGCGTCGTGACCGCGAGCAAGCGGTCGTCGCTCCCGAAGCCGGGCTCGCGCGCCATCGAAGCGAGGAAGTTCGACACGGAGCGATGCTCGAGCTCGACGCCCTTCGGACGCCCCGTCGAGCCGGAGGTGTAGATCACGTACATCCGATCGCGCACGTCGGTGGCGCGATCGAGGCGCGCGACGGCGGCGCTCGCGATGTCGTCCGCGTGCGTGTCGAGCTCGATCGCGGCGAGCCCCGCGGGCAGCAGCTCGCGGAGCGCGCGCGTCGTGACGGCGAAGCGCAAGCCCGCGTCGTCCGCCATGTAGGCGATGCGATCGCGCGGATAGGCGGGATCGAGCGGCACGTAGGCCGCGCCGGTCTTCAGGATGCCGAGCAGCGCGACGATCATGTCGGCCGAGCGGTCGAGGCACAGACCGACGAGGTCCCCGCCGGCGACGCCTTGCACGCCCAAGTGGTGCGCGAGGCGATTCGCGCGCTCGTCGAGCTCGCGGTAGGTCAGCACGTCGTCGTTCGCGGCGGCGGCATCGCGCGGGAAGACGAGCGCCGTCGCGTCGGGCGCCGCATCCGCGCGCGCCTCGAACTGGACGTGGATCGGCAGCTCGGGAAAGTCCTTCTGCGTGTCGTTCCACGCGTCGACGACGAGCTCGCGCTCGGCGGCCGGAACGACCGCGAGGCGAGACAGCGGCGCGTTCGGATCCGCCACCGCCGACGCGAGCAGCGTCTCGTACGAGGCGAGCAGGCGCTCGATCGTCCCGCGCTCGAAGAGGTCCGTGCTGTATTCGACCCACGCGTCCACGCCGCCGTCCACTTGGTGCGCCGTCAGCATCAGATCGGTCCGCGCGACCTGCGTGTCGAGCTCGAACAGCTCGAGCTCGATGTCCCCCATCCTCGCGCGCTTCCCGCTGCCGTCCTCGGTCATGAAGATCGTCTGGAAGAGCGGCGTGTACGCGAGGTTGCGCTCGGGCTGCAGCTCCTCGACGAGCTTCTCGAACGGGACGTCCTGGTTCTCGAAGGCCGAGAGCGACGTGTCCTTGGCGCGCGCGACGAGCGTGCGGAAGCTCGGGTCGTCGTTCGCGTCGGTGCGCAGCACGAGCGTGTTGGCGAAGAAGCCGATGAGCCCCTCGACCTCGCTCCGGCCGCGGTTCGCGACGATCGTTCCGATCGCGAGGTCGGTCTGGCGCGACCAACGCGTGAGCAACGCCTGATAACCGGCGAGCAGCACCATGTAGAGCGTCGCGTTCTCCGCGCGCGCGAGTGCGCCGAGCGCGTCGACGAGCTCGCGCGACAGGACACGGCTGGCGTTCGCGCCGCGATAGCTCTGCACCGCGGGCCGCGGCCGGTCGGTCGGCAGATCGAGCACGGGCAGACTCGTGCCGAGCGACACGCGGTGGACTTCGAGCTGACGCTCGAGCTCGGCGCTGGCGAGGAAGTCCTGCTGCCAGCGCGCGAAGTCGGCGTATTGAACGGGCAACGCGGGCAGCGTCGCTTCGCGGCCACCGACGCGCGCGGCGTACAGCTCGGCGACCTCGCGCAGCAGCACGTCCGCCGACCAACCGTCGAACACGATGTGGTGCACGAGCAGGAAGAGCACGTGCTCGTCCGTGTCGAGCCGCAGCAGCGCGGGACGGAGCAGCGGACCGGCGGCGAGATCGAAGGGCTCGTCCGCGCGCTCGGAGAGCAGCGCCCGCGCGTTCGTGCGCCGCGCCTCCGTCGTCGCGCCTTCGACGTCGACGACGGGCAGTTCGATCGGAGCGGGCGCGTCCACCTCCTGCGTCGGCGTTCCCTCGTCGTGCACGAAGCGCGTGCGCAGGACGTCGTGCCGACCGACGACCTGCGACAGCGCGTACGCGAGCGCGTCCGTGTCGAGCGCACCGCGCAGCGTCCACGCGAGCGGCATGTTGTAGACCGCCGTGTTCGGCTCGAGCTGATCGAGGAACCACAGACGGCGCTGGCTGAACGAGAGCGGTGCGGCCCCGCCATCGCCCGTCGCCTCGATGCGCGCCGTCGGCTCGGTCGCGGCGTCCTTGCTGCCGCGCGCACGATTCTTCAACAGGCGCAAGAGCTCGTCCTTGTGCGCCTTGATGCTCGCCACCAACTCGGCGTCGAGCACGCCCTTCGGCGCGCTGAGCCCGAGCTCGTCACCGTCGGCCCAGAGCTTCACGCCCAGGTCACGCAGCTGCGCGAGGAGTGCCGAAGTGGTCACAGCTTGAACTCCTCGGTCTCGGTCGCGGTCGACGTCGCGCCCTCGAGGCCTTCGAGCAGCTGCATCGCGTCGATGCGCTCGGCGAGCTCGGCCACGGTCGGCGTGTCGAACAGCTCGCGCATCGAGAGCGTCACGTCGAAGAGCGCGCGCAGTCTGGAGCTGACCTGCATGAGCAGGAGCGAGTTGCCGCCGAGCGCGAAGAAGTCGTCGTTCACGCCGACCGCGTCGACGCCGACGAGGTCGGCCCACAGCGTCGCGACCGACGCCTGCGTCCCGTTGGCGGGCTCGACGAACGGCGTCGCGAGCGCCGGGCGCGGATACGCGGACGACGGCGGCGCGAGCGCCTCGGGCTCCGCGCTTTCGTGCGCGAGCGCGTGCGTCTCGCGCGCCTGCTCCGCGCGGCGCGCCTCGAGATCCTGGGTCGACACGTAGACGAGCGGCAGCCCGGCGCCGAGGGCGCGCAGGAACACGTCGTAGCCCTCGGCGGACGTGAGCCCGAGCGCGAGCGCGCGCTCGCGTCCGGCGCGCAACGCTTCGGGAACGACCCCGCGCGCCGCCATGCCGGCCTCGCTCCACGCCTCCCACGCGATCGAGAGATAGCGCGTGTCCGACTCGCGGTCGCGCTGCGTCGCGAAGGCATCGAGGAACGCGTTGGCCGCGAAGTAGTCCACCTGCCCGACGCCGTCGAGCGCCGTCGCGAGCGACGAGCAGCAGACGAAGAAATCGAGCGCGTGTTCGGCGACCGCGGCGTCGAGCACGCGCGCACCGCGCACCTTGGGTGCGAGCACTTCCTCGGCCGCCGCGCGCGTCTTGAGCGCGAGCAGCCCGTCGCCCTGCACGCCGGCCGCGTGAATGACGCCGTGCAGCGCGCCGAAACGCTCGACGGTCTCGCGCACCGCGCGCTCGACGTCCCCGGGATCGGACACGTCGGCGGCGACCGTCAGCACCTCGCCGCCGGCGGCTTCGATGCGTTGCACGGCCGCGACGCTGGCCGCGGACGGCGACGCCGCGGTGCGGCCGACGAGCGCGAGCTTGGCGCCGAAGTCGCGCGCGAGTCCTTCGGCCAGCGCGAGCCCGATGCCGCCGAACCCGCCGGTGATCAGAACCACGGCGTTTTCCCGTAACCGAGCCCGATCCCGAACGTCCTCCCCGGGCGGGTGGGGGCTAGGGATGGGAGATTTTTCGAGGCGTTCGAAGGCCGGCAACCAGCGCTGTCCGCCGCGCAACGCGACGACCGGCGCGTCGCCACCCAGCTCGAGGATCAAATCCGACGCGAGCCCCGCGACGTCCCGCCCGGGCTCCAGATCGATGCTCCGACAGCGCACGCCGTCGAGCTCCGCGCGGATCGCCTTGCACACGCCGAGCAGCGTGGCGTGGTCCGGCGCGCAGAGCTCGTCGAACACGCCCTGCATTCCGGCGGTCACGACGTCGATCGCCACCGGGTTTCCGAGGTCGAGCTCCGCCAACGCTTGCGCGAGCGCGAGCACGTGGAAGAAGCCGTCGTCCTGTGCGCGCTCGCCGTCGAACGCGTCGAGCGCGAGCAAGTGCACGATGCGGTCCGGCTTCGATTCGGTGCAGAGCCGCGCGAAGCCGGCGGCGTCGCGCGGCGCGTCCACGCCGGGCACGACGCCGACGTCCGCTCCGCGCGCGCGCAGCGTCTCCGCGAACGCCTCGCCCACACCGCCCGCGTCGCCGAACACGAGCACGCGCTCGGCCGTCGTCGTTCCGGTGCAGCGCACGCCGCGCCGCCACGACGCCGTCGACAACCATTCGTCGGACTGCAGCCGTGCCGCGGGATCGACGCGCGGCTGCGCGCTCGCGTCCGCCTCGACCCAGTAGCGCTGGCGCTCGAAGGGATAGGTCGGCAACGGCACGCGGCGACGCGCGGCATCGTTCGCGAGCTGCGCCCAGTCGATCCGCACGCCGTGGCACCAGAGCGCGCCGAGCGCTTCTCGCAAGAACGCGCGGTCGTCCGCCTCGGCCTTCGCCTGGCGCGACGATGGAACGACGGCGGCGTCCGGCGCGGTGAGGCGGGCGAGCTGGGTCAACGCCTGCCCCGGTCCGACCTCGAGCATCACGTGCCCGCCGGCGGCGAGCGCCTCGACGCCGGCCGCGAAGCG
Organism: Planctomycetota bacterium; assembly: GCA_029259605.1. GTDB lineage: Bacteria > Planctomycetota > UBA1135 > UBA1135 > OFTM281. The sequence continues at coordinate 15,751 of JAJDEV010000202.1, forward strand.
CACGGGCTCGCGCAAGTGGCGCACCCAGTACGCGGGGTCACACGCGTCGGCGTCGCTCAAGCGCTCGCCGGTCGTGCACGACACGACGTGCTTCGACGGCGCCGAGAGCCGCACCTTGCGGACCTCCGCCTCGAACGCCGCGAGGATCGGATCCATCAGCGCGGAGTGGAAGGCGTGGCTCGTGTGCAGCGGGCGCGCGGCGACTTTGCGCGAACGCAGCGCCTTGCGCACGTCTTCGAGCGCGGCCGTGGGGCCCGCGACGACCACGAGCTCGGGCGCGTTGACGACCGCGACGCTCACGCCGTCGAGCGCCAGCTCGGCGAGCAACGCTTCGACCTCGCGCTCGGCCAGCGGCACGGCGAGCATGCCGCCACTCCCGCTCGCGTCGCCGCTCGGCAGGCTGCCGATCAGGCGGCCGCGCGCGGCGACGAGCGTCAGCGCGTCGTCGAGCGAGAACACGCCGGCGAGGCACGCGGCGACATACTCGCCGATCGAGTGACCGAGCATCGCCGCCGGCTCGACTCCCCACGCCTCGAGCTGCTTCGCGAGCGCGTACTCGACGACGAAGAGCGCGGGCTGCGTGTGCTGGGTCTGCTCGAGCTCCTTCGACACGCCCTCCGCATCGCCGGTCGGGAACATGAGCGTGCGCAGGTCGACACCGACGAGCGGGGTCAGGCGCTCGCAGCAGAGGTCGACCTCGGCGCGGAACACGGACTCGCTCTGGTACACGCCGCGCAACATGTTCGCGAACTGCGTCCCTTGCCCGGAGAACAGGAACGCGAGCTTGGCGCCCTTCTCGAGCGCTTGCTCGTTGCAGGTCCCGGTCGCACCGGCGTGCTCGCGCAACGCGCGCCGCGCTTCCTCGACGCTCGTGCACGCGATCGCGCGTCGCACGGCGAACGCCTTGCGACCGACCTGGAGCGTGTGCGCGACGTCGGCGAGCGAGAGGCACGCGCCCGCGCCCTCGAGGTGATCGGCGAGCCGCTCCCCCATCGCCGCGAGCGCCGACGCGCTGCGCGCGGAAAGCACGAGCACCTCGGGCGCGTCGCTCGACACGGCGCGCACCGACGCGTCCGGCGCCTGCTCGATCACGACGTGCGCGTTCGTTCCGCCCATGCCGAACGAGCTCACGCCGGCGCGCCGCGGATGATCCGCCTGCGGCCAGTCCGCGCGCCGCGCGCTGACGAAGAACGGGCTCGTCTCCAGGTCGAGCGCCGGGTTCGGCGTCTCGAAGTGCAAGCTCGCCGGCAGCACGCCGTGCTCGACCGCGCACGCGGCCTTGATCAGTCCGGACACGCCCGCCGCCGCGTCGAGGTGTCCGACGTTCGTCTTCAGCGAACCGATGCCGCAGAAACCCGTCCCGGTCGCGCCGCCGCCGCGGAAGGCCTGCGTGAGCGCGGCGACCTCGATCGGGTCGCCGAGGTTCGTTCCCGTGCCGTGGCATTCGATGTACCCGATCGAATTCGGGTCGACGCCCGCGACCTCGAGCGCTTCGGCGACGACCTCGGCCTGACCGTCGACGCCCGGCGCGTTGAAGCTGACCTTGCGCACGCCGTCGTTGTTCAGCGCGGAGCCCTTGATCACGGCGTGGATCGTGTCGCCGTCCTCGACCGCGTCGACGAGCCGCTTCAGCACGACCGCCGCGACGCCGTTGCCCCCCACCTGTCCGTTCGCGCGCGCGTCGAAGGCGCGCAGGTGGCCGTCGGGCGAGAAGATGCCGCCGTCGATGAACGTGTAGCCGCTCTTCTGGAACGCGCTGATCGACGCACCGCCCGCGAGCGCCATGTCCGACTCGCCGTTCACGAGGCTCTGACAAGCGAGGTGCACGGCGACGAGCGACGTCGAGCACGCGGTCTGCACCGACACGCTCGGCCCGACGAGGTCGAGCTTGTACGACACGCGCGTCGCGACGAAGTCCTTCTCGCTCGCGATCGTCGTCGCCACCGGCCCCATGCGCTCGAGCACGCGCGGGTTCCGGAGCAGCTGGTTCACGAAGTAGTGGTTCTTGCCCGCGCCGGCGAAGACACCGATCGCGCCGTCATAGCGCGACACGTCGTAGCCCGCGTCCTCGAACGCTTCCCACGCGCACTCGAGGAACACGCGCTGCTGCGGGTCCATGAGCTCGGCCTCGCGCGGCGTCACGTCGAAAAACGGCGCGTCGAAGAGGTCTGGCCCCTCGAGAAACGCGCACGCCTTGACGTAGTTCGGGTCGGAGAGCTCGGCGTCCGTCACGCCCGCGGCGCGCAATGCGTCGTCGGAGAGCGACTCGATCGACTCGACGCCGTCTCGCACGTTGGACCAGAGGCGCGCGACGTTCTCGGCGCCCGGAAAGCGTCCGGCCATGCCGACGATCGCGACGGCGTTCGCGTCGAACTCGCTCACGACGATCGCCTCCCACGCTTCTTGCGCTTGCCGGTCGCGGCGCGTTCCTGCAGCGCTTCGCGCCGACGCGCGCCACGGTCGCGGCTCGCCTCGACCGCCGCGCCGTTCGACGCGTCGGAGCGCGTCGCCAGGTGCGCGGCGAGCGAGTGAATGGTCGGGTGGCGGAAGAGCTCGACGATCGAGAGCGGCGGCGACGGCTCGGGCTCGATCGAATCCTGCAGGCGCGCGTGCACCTGTGCGAGCAAGAGCGAGTGTCCGCCCAGATCGAAGAAGTTGCGCGACGCGCTGACGGCATCGACGCCGAGCAGCTCTCTCCACACGCTCGCGATCTGTTCCTCGAGCGCGCCCTCCGGATCGACGAACTCGTCGGTCGTGCTCGTGAGGTCGGGGTCGGGTAGCGCGCGCCGATCGACCTTGCCGTTCGGCGTCAGCGGCAGCTCGTCGAGCAGCACGAACGTCGTCGGTACCATGTACTCGGGCAGCGTCGCGCGCAGCGTGCCGCGCAGCTCGTCGGACGAAAGCTCGGCACCCTCGGCCGCGACGGCGTAGCCGATCAGCGTCGCCTCACCCGCGTCGTCGTGGCGGATGACGACGGCGCAATCCGCCACGTGTTCGTGCTTGCCGACCTGCGCTTCGATCTCGCCGAGCTCGATGCGGAAGCCGCGCACTTTGACCTGACCGTCCATGCGGCCGAGGAACTCGAGCTCGCCGTCCGCGCGCCAACGCACGAGGTCGCCGGTGCGATAGATGCGCCCTTCGAGACCGCGCACCGGATGCGCGACGAACTTCTCGGCGGTCAGGTCGGGGCGACCGAAGTAGCCGCGTGCGAGGCTCGTCCCGCCGATCGTCAGCTCGCCGGGAACACCGACGGGCACGGCCTGGCCGCCGCGGTCGAGGACGTAGACCTGCACATTGTCGATCGGACGGCCGATCGGCGGCGGCGCCGCGGGGGACGTCTCGTCGTCGAACAAGACGGGCGTGACGTCGGTCGCCGTCGCGACGACGGTGTTCTCGGTCGGGCCGTAGTGGTTGACGAGTCGGAACGGCAGCGACTGACCGGGCGCGCGGCGCAGCTTGTCGCCGCCGGTCAGCACGACCTCGAGCGGGAAGTCGAACGGGATGTCCTCGCGCAGCACGGCTTCGGCGAGCGGCGTCGGGAGGAAGCTCTGCGTGATGCGCTGCTCGACGAGCCATGCGATCAGGCGCGTCGGCGCGAGGCGCACGTCCTCGGGAACGAGGTGCAAGCTCGAACCCGCGAGCAAATACGGCCACACCTCCCACACCGACGCGTCGAACGCGAGCCCGGCGAGGTGCGTCGCGCGATCCTCGGGCTGCACGTCGTAGGCGCGCTGGTGCCAGGTCGACAGGTTGACGAGGCCGGTGTGCTCGAGCGCTACACCCTTCGGCGTCCCCGTCGAACCCGACGTGTAGATCACGTAGGCGAGGTTCGTCGGCCGCGACACGCGCTCGAGGCGTTCCGGACTCTCCGCGTCGACCGAAGCCCAATCGGTGTCGAGCTCGATGCGCGTTCGATTCGGAGTCTGGGGCAGCGCGCTCGCTTCGGTCGAGAGCGTGAGGATCGCGGCCACGTCCGCATCCTCGAACGTGAACGCCAGGCGCTCGCGCGGATACGCGAGGTCGATCGGCAGGTACGCGCCGCCGGCCTTCAGCGTGCCGAGGATGCCGACCAGCATTTCGGGCGCGCGGCCGGTCGCGATCGCGACGGGTCGATCGGGCGTCACGCCGAGCGCGCGCAGCCGATGCGCGAGCTTGTTCGCGCGCTCGTCGAGCTGGCGGTAGGTGAGCTCGACGCCGCCGCCGGCAACCGCGAGCCGGTCCGGCGTGAGGTCGACCTGCTCTTCGAACAGCGCGTCGACACACGCGTCGTCGCGGATGTCGGCCGCGGTCGTGTTCCAGTCGACGAGGATGCGCTGCTCCTCTTCGGCCGTGAGGATCGGGTGCGAAGCCAGCGGCGCGTCAGGCGCCAGCGCGGCCTCGGTCAAGAGGCGCTCGAAGTGTCCGAGCAGGTGCTCGATCGTCGACGCGTCGAAGAGGTCCGCGGCGTACTCGACGGACGCCGACATCGCGTCGCCGTGATCCCAGACGATCAGCGACGCGTCGAACTTCGACGTGTTCGTGTGCATCGCGAGCGGGTCGTCGATCGGCGCGAGCGTCGTTCCGGGTCCGAGCTCGGACGCTCCCGCCTGCGACTCGAGCGCGGTCTGGTACAGGAACGCGACCTGCACGAGCGGGCTGCGCGAGAGGTCGCGCTCGACGCCGAGCTCTTCGACCAGGCGCTCGAACGGAAGCTCCTGTTGCGCCTGCGCGCCGCGGTGGAACTCGCTCGCCTCGCGCAGCACGTCGCGAAACGACTTGTCACCGGACAGGTCGACGCGGATCGGGAGCATGTTCACGAAGAAGCCGATCAGGTGCTCGAGCTCGACGCGTTGACGGTCCGTCGTCGGCACGCCGACCAGGACGTCGTCCTGACCCGAGTAGCGCGAGAGGAGCGCCGACCAGAGCGCGAGCGTCGCGGCGAACGGCGTGACCTTCTCGGTCGCGCAGAGTTCGCGCAGCTTGGCCACGGCCGCCGGCGCGAGATCGCGCGACGCCGTGCCGCCGGCGAACGATTGAACGGCGGGCCGCGGGCGATCCGTCGGGAGCTGGAGCACCGGGAGCTCGCCCGCCAGGCGCGCGCGCCACCACGCGAGCTGCTCGGCGTAGCGTTCGCCGCTCATGCGCTCGCGCTGCCACGCGGCCACGTCGGTGAACTGGATGTCGAGCGCCGGCAGCTCCGTGGTCCCGCCGACGCGGTAGGCGCTGGCGAGGTCGCGGACGAGGATCCCGAGCGACTGGACCTCGGCGACGATGTGGTGGATCACCACCACGAGCAGGTGCTCCTCGGGCGCGCGACGCACGAGCGCCAGGCGCGCCACCGGACCGCGCGCCAGGTCGAACGGCGCGGCCGCACGCGCGCGCGCGTATGAAAGAGATGCGGCGACGCTCTCGGCAGCGGCCGTGGAACGATCGACCACATCGATCGACGCGCCGACGACTGCGTCGGGCGCATCGATCGCCAGCGCGGGTCGGCCGCCGTCGTCCACGAAGCGAGTTCTTAGGGACTCGTGTCGTGCACACACGTTGCGCCACGCTTCCTCGAGCCGCGCGACGTCGAGCGGTCCGTCGATCCGGTACGCCGCGGGGATGTGGAACACCGGAGAGTCCGGCGCCATGCGCCCGACGAACCACAGGCGCTCCTGACCGAACGACAACGACGCCGGCGCGTCGAGGGAGCGCTTTCCGATCCTCTCGCCGGCGGCGGTCTTCAGGCCCTCTTTCTCGAGCAGCGCCTGGATCTGCTCGAGCTTCTTCGGTGATAGGGAGTGCAAGTCGTTCGGACCGCGAGCAGGACCGTCGACACCGCACCGGATGGAGCCCGGATCACGGGGCCGATACGAGAGCGCGACGGGAGTGGAGGGGGTGGTCGAACCCGGCGGGCCGACAGGACGCGGACATCGTCGCTGGTCGAGAGACGACACCGGCTGAGGGGTGTCCTTCGCCCTTCGTGAACGCTGAACGGATCCACCGGAGAGTTTACCCGTTCTGGCTTCGCCCGCGCCGGGATCCGGACCAGAAAACAAGCTTTTCGACGCGATCCGGTGGGTTTCCTGACCCGATCCCGCGGTTTATCCGCGCGACAGGCGAGCCTGCTCGAGGCCCGCGAGCGTGGCCTGGGCGGTCTCCTCCCAGGTGAAGCGCTCGGCGACCCGCGCGCGGCCGGCGGCGCCGCGCTTCCGGGCCTCGTCCGGGCGGTCCAGGGCGTCGGCGACGGCGGCGCCGAGGGCGGCCGTGTCCTGGAGCGGAACGAGCCACCCGGTGGTGCCGGAGACCACGACCTCGGGCACCGCGGCGACGTCGAAGGCGACGACCGGGACGCCCGCGGCCTGGGCCTCGGCGTTCGCCAGGCCGAAGGACTCCGTGTGCGACGGGAGCAGCGCCAGCGTCGCCCCGGCGAGGGCGACCGAGAGACCCGCTCGATCGAGGGGCCCGACGCACTCCACGCGCCCCTCGATGCCGGCCTCGGCGGCCGCCGCGCGGACGCGCTCGGCATCGCCCCACCCGGCGACCTGGAAGGTCCAGCTCCGGTCCCGGATCGTGCCGAGGGCCTTGAGGGCATCGAAAAGGCCCTTTTCTGGCACCCAACTTCCAAAGAACAGGATCCGCGGGGGATCGGCCGCCGGGAGGCGCTCGATCGCTCCGAAGGCCGGATCGACGCCGAGGTGCGCGATCCGGATCCGGCCGGGGTCCACGCGGCCGAGCTCGACCAGCTCGGTGCGGGTGAACTCGGAGCGGGCGAAGACCACGTCCGCCTGACGCAGCGGGCGGGTGAAGAAAAGCGCGGTGCGCAGCCGCCGCAGCGGCGTCGCGCCCGTGCCGCGGAACAGCGGCCCGTAGCTCGCGGCCGCGTTCATCGCGAAGACGATCCCGCGGCGGCGGGTGAGCCCGCGCAGGGAGAGCGTCTCGTTCCACCAGCCGAGCACGGCGTCCAGGCCGCCGTGGCGGGAAATGCGCTCGATCGTGCGCCGGACCGGCCGGCCGTCGAGCAGATAGTGCGCGGGGTGCGGCTCGACCGGATGGACCTCGATGCCGGCCGCCTCGAGCTCGGCGCCCTGCTCGCGGCCGACGGACGCGTCGAGCCGCGGCCGCGGAAAGCGCGTCGGCCCGAGGCTCTGCACCGGAACGACGACGACCTCGGCACCGGCGCGGGCCAGGTGCCGCGCGAGCTCGAGGCAGTCGCGGGTTCCTCCGCCGGGCGCGCCGAGGGAGTGCGGGAAGGTCAGGGCGACGCGCACGGGTTCAGCCTACCGAACCGGCGGCGCGGGCGCCCCGTATACCCGATCGATCGCTCACGCCGCGGGCCGCCGGCGTGCCGCCGGGAACGGGATCAGGCGACCGACGCCCGTGCGCCGGAGGAGCGCCCCCGCGTCGTCGCGATCCTCGGGCCGGAGGCAGAGCGCGAGCGCGGCCAGGTAGGCCACCAGCCCCGCCACCCCGCACGCCGCGAGTCCGAGCCACGTCGTCGGCCCCACGAGCCCGTGCAACGCGATCCAAACCGGCAGGCCGGCGAAGGTCGGGATCAGCCCCGGCACGATCGCGCTCGCGAACCAATCGCTCAACCGCGAACCCGTGAGCCGCAGCCCGATCGTCCACAACAAGAGCGGATGCCCGACCATCGCGACGACGAAGGTCGCGAGCGCGGCTCCGACGGATCCCATCCGGAACGCGCCAACGAGCACGAGGGTGAGCGCGATGTTCACGACCTCGAGGCCGAGCGTGCGCAGCGCCACCGGCTTGACCTGCGCGCGCGCGACCGTGACGAGCCCCGTACCCGAGTTCGGGAAGACCACGACGAGCCGCGCGAGAAGCAGCGCGAGCACCAGGCTCGCGTCGCGACCGACCTCGAACTTGTCGCCGAGGTACAAGCGGAAGAACTCGTCGCGGAAGACGACCAGCGGAACGGCGATGCCGAGCATGACCCACAGGCCATAGCGGCTCAGCCGGAACCACGTGCGTCGCAAGCGTTCGTCCTGTCCCGTCGCGACCATCGCGGTCGCGGCCGGCTGCGCGATCGCCGTCGCGCTGAAGAGCGTGCGCCGCAGCGTGCGATCGGGTTGCGAGCCGAGGTGAAACGTGGCCACGTCCGCCGGCGTGCCGAGCTGGTTCAGGATCAGCGGATCGGCCATCTCGCGGATGAACATCGTCGTCTGCCCGGCGACCGTCCAGCTGCCGAACGACAGGATCGGGCGAACCACGTCGCGGCGCATCGCCGACCAGCGGAACCGCAGCGCCGGCACCAGGCGCCGCGACAGGACCAGCACGACGCCGAGCTCGTAGAGCCCCGCGATGAAGGTCGAGAGCGCGACCCACTCGACGCGCGTCTCGTGCTGCGTCAGCAGATAGAGCAGGAGCCCGATGCGCAGCAGCTCGGCGCTGAAGCCGATCAGATCGCGATGCACGAAGCGCTGGCGGATGTAGAAGCCGAGCACGTACGGCGCGAACGCGACGCGCAACGATGCGGCGAAGATCAGCACGACGAGCATGCGCTGCGCCATCGGAACGTGCTCGGGCTGCACGTCGATGATCGCGCCGATCTTCCAAGCAAAGAGCCCGCCCGCGCCGAGGAGCGCGCCGGCCATGCCGACGAGCGCCGGCGTCATCGTCGACGTGATCTCGGTCACGCGACGCTCATCGCCGCGCGCGTACGCCTCCGTCAGAAAGCGTCCGAGCCCGCCCGAGATGACCGTCGTGAGGACGGGCGTGAACGCGACGAGCCCCATGACCACGGGCAACAGCGCGTACTCCGACACCGGGATGTTCCGGATCAGGTGCTGGTGCATCCAGAACAGCACGCCGATCGACAGGAGCCGCCGGACGACGGTGCTCGCGGAGTTCACGAGTAGGAGGCGCTTGCTGATCTCGACGCGGGTCGCCATGGGGACGGGCTCCACGCCGCGTGGGGATGCGGGGAACTCCTTTCCTGCATCGAGCCGCGCACGCGCCGAACTGAAACCGATTCGCCGCCGCTCGCCGCGGCTGACTCAGTTCGACGGAGAGCGCTCGGCGCCGTACCAGAGCTCGCGCAGGTCGCGGTCGAAGAGCGCGGACAGCCGCTCGACCTCGGGGCGGAACTCGTCCTTCAGGCGTTCGTGCATCGCCGGATCGATCGCGCGCCGCGGTGCGTGGCGTTCGTTCAGGCGCAGGAGCCAGCGGCTGAAGCGCCCCTGCTTGCGCGCGCCGCGTTTGCGGACGTAGCGCGTGATCGCGGCGAACCGCGGCTCGACGTTCGCGTTCCGCTCGACGCGCGGCGGAAGCGGAATGCGCTCGACGCCGACGAAGTCCAGCACCGAGTGGAAGACCGCCTCGGGGTCGCGCTGGAAGTCGTCGAGCAAGATGAGCTTCGTCCGCTCGGGGTCGAAGCGCTCGCGATACCGCTCGATCCACTGCGAGAAGCGCGCGTAGCGCGTGTACTCCAGCAGCCCTGGGAAGCGCACGGTCGACGGAACGTCGAGGCCGCGCATGCGTCGCGGCTCGAGTTCGATCGCGCGCTCGAAGGAGGTGCAGTCCTCGTCGCCGGCCCAGCGCAACTTGGCGTGCAGGGAACGCATGAACTCGATCGGCTCGCGGATCATCACGATCACGCGCGCGTCCGGCGCGAACTCGGCGATGCGATCGGGAGCCTCGTCGGAGTACAAGTAGTAGACCGAGGACTCGCCGCGCACGCGCTCGTCGCGCACCGCGTCGAACAGCCGCATGTACTGCGCCTCGGTCCGGAACAGCGGGTCGGTCACGCCGCCCTGGTACTCCTCGAAGGCGCGATGGATGTCACCGCAGAAGTGGTGCGGCTCCTTCGGCGACGACATGAAGACGTCCGGATGCTGCGCGAGGAAGAAGTGCAGCGTCGTCGTGCCACAACGCGGCGCGCCGACGATGAAGAGATTCGGTCGCTTGCTCATCCAAGGAGCCGAGGCGGCGCCTCGCGCATCACTTCGCGTTCTTGCGCTGCGTGTAGAGCAGCTCTTCCGAGCGATGCGTCGCGGCCAAACGCGGCCCGCGCGTCATGCGCAGCCACTTTCCGCGGACCTTGGTGAACAGCGGCGCGAGCTTCTCGTGCAGCGACAGGCGCCACGGTTTCTCCTTCGAGCGCGGGTGCTCGCGCTCGTAGCCGAAGCGCTCCATGTCCTCACCGACGATGTACTCGATGAGGCGCAGGTCACCCTGCGACAGCCCTTCGCGCCACGAGCCGGAGCGCCCCTTGCCGAAGAAGCCCGCGGGCAGGTCGCTGCCGGAGCGCACGTTGTCGAGGTCGCAGGCCTCGATCGCAGCCGCGCACGTCGCGTCGTCGACGGTCAGCCCCATCCACTTCGCGACGCGAGCGAGTTCGGCCGGCCCGTTCGACTTCAGGTCCTCGTAGCGCACTTCGAGGTACCGATCGGTCGAAGCCGCGAGCCCGCGCGCGCGCCCGATGTATTCGACCCAGCGATTCGCGATGTGAATCGGCCGGCCCGGGAACTCGTTCGCCCACGCGCGTGCTGCGCGGCGCATCGAGAGCGCCGCATCGCGCGGGTCGCGCAGGACGTGGAGGAAGCGCGCGTCGGGGAAGATGCCGCGGATCGTCTCTTCGAACTCGAGGTTCTCCGGCGTCTGCTCGACGACGAAGCGCGCGTCGCCGGTCGCCGCGAGCGTCTCGAAGATGTGCCGACACGCGGGCCGGCACACGCGGTAGAAGTCCTCCTTGGCGAGCACGTCCGTCATGCGCGCGAACGAGCTCGTGCCGGCGCCGGCGTCGTTGGAGAAGCGATGCCCGGTTCCCCACCAACGCTCGAAGTCGCGCAACGAGTGGAAGAGCCCCGACTGCTGGAGCGCGACGACGGAAGGCAGCTTGGCGAGCAGCCACATCATCCAGGTCGTTCCGCTACGCGGGAATCCGACGATGAAAACGGGCGTGGCCGTTCGCTTCTCGTCGGTCGCTGCGGGCGCGACAGTCGTCGCGGGTTCTTGGGTGGGGCTATCCATTCGGGCGCCGAGGGCCGTCGTTCAGGTCGACCGAATCGGTGGGAATCTTCACGACGTTCAGGATCTCTGGAACACCGACAAAAAGCGCTGTCGAACGGACGTCAGGTCCGCCCGGTCCTCCTTGCGGAGCGAGAACCACAGGGCCACAGCGTAAACCACGGCGCCGGGTAGCGCCGCGATTCCGAGTGCAAGCCACGAGTGGGAGGGTAGCGCCATGTGGCTCACCGTCCAGACCGGAACCGCCACGAACGCGGGCACGAAGCCCGGCAGGACGGCGCCGCGCAGCCAGTCGCCGATGCGCGCTCCGGTGAGCCGGAGCCCCAGCGACCAAAGGACGAACGGGTGGCCGACGAAGGCGACGACGCACGTCGAAAGCGCCGCGCCGGTGGAGCCCATCGAAAAGGCGCCGACCAAGGCGAGGGTCAGCGCCAGGTTCGCGATCTCGAGCACGAGCGAACGCACGGCCAGCGGCCGCATCGCCGCGCGCGCGTGGGCGACCAGCCCCGTCGCCTCGTTCGGAAACACGACGACCAGGCGCGCGAGCAGGATCGCCATGACGACGCTCGCGTTGCGGTTCGCCTCGAACTGCTCGCGCAGGTACACGCGAAAGAACTCGTCGCGAAAGAGGATCAGCGGCGCCGCGACGCCCAGCATGATCCAGAGCGAGTAGCGGCTCGTTCGGAACCAAACCCTGCGCAGGCGGTCGTCCTGATCCGTCGCGGCAAGCGCGGTCGCCGCGGGCTGCACGACCGACGTCGCGCTGTAGACCGTGCGCCGCAGGTTGCGATCGATCGTCGCCCCGAGGTGGAACGTCGCGACGTCGCCGGCGGACGCGAAGCGGTTGAGGATGAGCGGATCCGCCATCTCGCGGATGACGTGCGCCACTTGACCGACGATGGTCCAGCTGCCGAACGAGAGCACCGGGCGAATGACCTCGCGCCGTATCTCCGACAAGCGGAAGCGCAACGCCGGAATGAGGCGGCGCGAGAGGACGAACACGATGGCGACCTCGACGACGCCGGACGCGACGGACGACACGACCACCCAGAGCACGCGCGTCTCGTACTGCGTCAACAGGAAGAGCAGGAGCGCGATGCGAAGCAGCTCGACGCCGAATCCGATCAGATCGCGCTGGACGAGCTTCTGGCGGATGTAGAAGCCGAGCACGTAGGGCGCGACGGCGACGCGCAACGCCGCGCCGCAGACGAGCGCGAGGAGCATCTGCTGCGCGCTCTCGAGCTGCGCGGGAGCGATCTCGAGGAAGCGGTCGATGTACAGGCCGAACCAGTAGCCGAGGCCGACCAGGAGCAGCGCCGCCCCGAGCAGCATCGGCGTCATCGTCGACGTGATCTGCGTCACCCGTCGCTCGTCGCCGCGCGCGTAGGCCTCGGTCAAGTAGCGCCCGAGCCCGCCGGCCAGGACGTTCGACAGGAGCGGCGTGAACGCGACGATGCTCATCAGCACCGGAAGCAACGCGTACTCCTCGATCGGAATGCGACGGATCAGATGCTGGTGCATCCAGAAGAGGACGCTGAGCGACAGGATGCGCCGCAACACGGTGCTCATCGAGTTGATGAGCAGGATGCGCTTGCTGATCTCGACGCCCACGGCCATGTGTCGGGAGGCTACTCAATCCTCGCGCGAGAAGTCGCGAACAGACCGGCGGCGCGGGAAGGATCGCGAGACATGGAGTAGGATCCTCGCACGCTGCGCCGATCGACGCGCCCGCCTCTCTTGACTCAGACCGCAGGCATCGAAAGAAGTTCGCTCGCGCGGGCGGCACTGCTCGGCTTCGCGCTGCCGATCGGTTGGGGTCTTCACGACCTCGCCGTCTTCGCGGTCAGCGGACAACCGAGCGCGTGCTTCGACCTGTTGCCGGGGATCGTGCGCGCGAGTCTGGTCGGCAGCTTGGTCAGCGTGCTCGTGTTGCGCCGCCGCAGGCTCGCGCTCGCGTCGGTCCTGATCGCGATCGCCGCCGCAGTGGCCACGGGAACCGGCGTCGTGGACGTGCTCACGACGCCGGCGCAGCGCGACTTTCCGGGCGCGCTCGCCTTCGCGCTCGCCTTCGCCATGTACGCGCTGCGGTCACGGGACAACGCGCAAACGACGGCGCGCTCCACGGCGCTCCGCGGCATCGCATGGGGACTCTTCGCCGCCGTCACCCACACGCTTTGGCGCAACGGCGTCGCCTCCGTGTCGTGGCCGGCCGTTCCGGTCGCGCTCGCGCTCGCGGCGACGAGCTCGAACGTCCACCGCCGTACCCGCGTGTGGGAGGCGCCCGCGGTCGTGACCGTCTTCACGCTGGCGATCGCGCTCGTCGCGGTACGTGCACGCGAGAACGCCGCCGTCGCGCGCCCCGACCTCGCGCCTCCGCCTTCCGCGTCGGGCCACGACGCTCCGAACCTGCTCTTGATCGTGCTCGACACGGCGCGCGCCGACCGAATGGGGCTGTACGGGTACGAGCGTGCGACGACGCCGTCGATCGACGCCTTCGCCGCGGCGCACGCGACGCGCTACGACCAAGCGCGCTCGACCGCATCCTGGACGCTGCCCTCGCACGCGAGCCTGTTCACGGGCGAGATGCCCGGCGTGCACGGCGTGACGAATCCGCGCGGAACGACGGGCGGCAAGAACGCGTCGGGAGAGTGGAGCCGCCCGGTTCCGCTCGCGGAGACGACACCGACGCTCGCCGAACGGCTGCGCGAACGCGGGTACCAGACCGCCGCGATCGCGTCGAACCAGATGATCGGCGCGTGGTCGGGACTCGACCGTGGCTTCGAGCACTACGACGATCGCGCCGGCGCGGCGGTCGGTCGGTACCACGCCTTCGCGCAACTCGGCGGTCGCGCCGAGCTCGTCGGGCACACGCCCTATCGCGACGCGCGCGAGGTCACGAACACCGCGCTCGAGTGGTTGGACGACGAGCGGCGTGGGACGTCGGCGTTCTTCCTGTTCCTGAACTACATGGACGTCCACAACCCCTACCGCCCGCCGCCACCGTTCGACGCCGCGTTCGCGCCGGAGCAACCGCGCAACAAGTTCCGCCCGGAACCCGAGCTGTGGTCGCTGCTCTACGATCGTGAGTTCGCGTACCTGGACGCCGAGCTCGGACGCCTGCTCGACGGCGTGCAGGGGCGCGGGCTGTTCGGCGACACGCTGATCGTGATCACGTCCGACCACGGCGAGGCGTTCGGCGAGCACGACACCTGGATCCACGGTTGGTCGTTGCACGAGGAGCTGATCCACGTGCCGCTGATCGTGAAGCCGCCCGGGACGCGCTCGTCCACGGCCTCCGACGAGCTCGTGACGGGCGCGGACGTACATGACCTGATCCTGCGCGAACTCGGGATCGACGCCGATCGCGCGCAGCGCGCGCCGTCGGGTCACGTCGCGGAGTGGTACTACTCCGAATCGATCAAGATGCTCCCCGGCCTGCCCGGCAAGAAGCAGTCGGAGCTCGCGCACGACGAGCTCGCGTGGATCGAGGGCAACGTCAAGACGCTCGTCACGTCGAACGGCGACGTGCGCGCGTTCGATCTCACGCGCGACGCGCTCGAACAGACACCGCTCGCGCTCGACCAAGCGGCCATCGACGCGGCGCGTGAGCGCGCGAACGCCTGGTGGGCCGCGCACCCGCCGCCGGAGCGCGAAGCCCAACCGCTCGACACGGAAACGCTCGACGGCCTGCGCGAGCTCGGCTACATCGGCTCCGACTGAGGCTCCGTCGGGGCGCGCTACCGCTTGCGCGCGACGAAGATCAGGTCGTTGGCCCAGCGGCCGATCGGCAGGACCTTCGCGACGGCGGTGAACGCGCGGTGCAGGAAGAGCTCGCCCCTCGAGCCGATGCGACGGCCGATGATCTCGAAGTTCACGTAGCCGTGGCCCTTGCACGACGTGACCTCGAAGCCGGCGTCACTCAGCAGGCGGCGGAAGCGGCCGTAGCTGTAGGCGTGCGTCGAGATCACGTGCAGGACCTCTTCGCTGCCCCCCTCGACCGGCTTGCTCGCCGGTTGCGGCGGAGCCTTGGGCTTCGGCTTCAGCAGGCGCGAGACGCGACGGCGCAGCGCGTAGTAGTAGCGCGCCATGCCCAACCAGTTCGCGAACTTGCGTTGCGTCGGTCCCGTGATGACGAGCGTGCCGCCCGGCTTCAGCACGCGATAGAGCTCGCGCAGCGCGGCCGCCTCGTCGTCCTGGTACTGGAGGAACCCGAGGCCGGCGATCGCGTCGAAGCTCTCGGACTCGAGCTCGGCGCCGAACAACCCGGCGCAGCTCAGCTCCCAACGCTTCGGGTCGAAGCCCGCCTGCTCGAAGTTCTCACGCGCGTGGTCCAGCATCTTGCTCGAGATGTCAACGCCGTGGACGCGACAGCCGAGGCGCATCAGGTCGATCGCGGTCATGCCCGCGCCGCAGCCGACGTCGAGCACGTACGAGCCCTCGCCGACGTGCTTGGCCAGGTGCCTCACCGATGCGTTCTTGCGATCCGCGAGAACGAGGTCGTTCACGCGCTTCGCGCTGCTGTAGAGGTCCGACCAATCCTTCGCGTTGGCGTCGAAGTAGGTCTCGATCAGATCGATGTGTTCCGCGTCCTTCGGTCGGGGCGCGGACTGGGCGTCCTGGCTCATGGCGAGAATGATAGTCAGGAATGGGAGGGCTAGCTCCGAACCCTCGGCGTTTCCGCACCTATCCCTGGAAGCGGATTCCCAGTTCGCTCTTCGAGGCGGCGAGCGCGGCGGCGTACTCGCGGTGCAACCGGCAGTAGGTCTCGGCGTCGAAACGCAGGAAGGCCTCGGCGAAGCCCTTGCCCTGTCGAGCGCGGTCGCTGGCCACGTGGAGGGTGTAGTGCACCGAGCCGCGGCTGCGGCAGAGCGCCGTGAAGTCGGTGTACTCGTGCGGAATCGCGTAGTGCGCGAGGATCCGGTCCTTGTCCGCGATGACATCCGAGATGTCGACCAGCCAGTTGGCGAACGGGATCGTGTCCCACACCTCGTAGCCACAAACCGTCGCGTCCGTCGGCCGCTGCGCGAGCGCGTCGACGAGCACCTGGTTCGTCGCGTAGTGGTCGAAGTGCGTGTCGAAGAACGACGGCGCGTAGATGTGCTCGGGCTGGATCCGCTCGAGCAGCGCGACCATGTCCGCCACCGTCGACGCGTCGCTCGCGAGCTTCGTGTCCCGGTTCGTCCAGAAGATCTGCGCGAGGCCGAGCTCGCGCCCCACGGCCTCGGACTCCGCACGCCGCGCCCGGATCTGGGCGTCGCGGCTCGCGTCGAGCCCACCGCCGTCGGTCAGGAAGAGCACCGTGACCTCGGAGCCGTTCGCCATGTGCTTGGCGAGCGCGCCCCCCATGCCGATCGCTTCGTCGTCGGGATGCGGAGCGAGGATCAGCACGCGCCCGCGCGGCACGTCGCGCGTGACGACGATGTTGCGCTTGGGAAACACCGGGTTGCTCGGCGCGCGCACGAAGCGCATCGCCGTCATCAACTCCGCCGGCGCGATCCTGTGCGCCAGTCGACGCAGGGCTTGCTTGACGCGTCCCATCAGCGGCTCCTCGCGGTCTCGAGGCCGTCGAGGATGATGCGCGCCGTGTTCGTCCAGTTGAAGAGGCGCTGCACGCGTTCGCGCGCGGCGCGTCCCATCGCGCGCGTCTTGTCCGGATCGCGCACGGCTTCCTCGATGGACGCCGAGAGCGCGTCGACGTCGAAGAGCGGCGCGAGCCAGCCCGTTTCGCCATCGGCGACGACCTCGGGCACGGACCCCGCGGCGTACGCGACGACCGGAATCCCCGCGCCCTGCGCCTCGGCGATCGACAGGCCGAACGACTCCGCGTGCGACGGCAGGATCGCGAGGTCGGCGTTCGCGAGCTCGCGCTGCAACCCGGCGTCGTCCGTCGAGCCCGTGATCGTGACCTGCGCGCTGATGCCGAACTCCTCGGCCGCTTGCCGCGCGAGATCGTGGCGCCCCTCTCCGATCATGCGGAACGTCCAGTCGGTCACGCCGCGCTGCGCGAGCTTGCCGAGCGCCTCGAGCGCGTCGCGAAAGCCCTTCGACGGAACGACACGGCCGAAGAAGAGAAAGCGCGTGATGCCGGGGCGCGTGTCGTCGCGCTCGATCCCCGTGAAGGTTTCGCGGACGCCGAGCGGCGCGATGACGATGCGCTCGCGCTCGACGCCGAGGATGTCGACCAGCTCGCCGCGCGTGAACTCGGAGATCGCGAACAGGATGTCGGCGCGGCGGTGCGGTTCGACCGTGTACTTCTGTTCGCTCCACTTCTTGAGCTTGCCCTGCAACCCGCGGTACTCGCGATCGAGATACGAGTACGTCTGCCACGTCGCCAGGAACGCGAGCGGAATGCCGCGCGCGCGCAGCATCGGACCGAGGCAGCCCGCCTCGTTGTAGTGCGCGATGACGAGGTCGACGCGACGCTCGCGCAGGATGCGGCGCATCGCGGACTTCACGTTGTGCGGATCGAACTGGTAGTGGAGCGGGTGCTGCGGAACACGGACGATCTCGACGTGGTCCTCGCGCAGCATCTCGTCGAGGTGGAAGCCCAGCTCGGCGTCCTTCGGCGGCTTGCGAGGAAAGCGTCGGTCGAGCGGGTTCGTCGACACCGTCACGATGATCACGTCGGCGCCGAGCTTGCCGAGGTGCCGCGCAACCTCGGGCGTCGTGCGCGATCCGCCGGCCGCCTTGGTGCCGAGCGGGAACGGATAGGTGATGACGATCGAGGGCCGGCGCGAGTCGTTTCGAGCGTTCATTCGGGTCCGCACGGCGGGTTCGCGGCGCGCTGGTTGTAGCCTGGTTCCCGAGCTGCTGCAATCGACGTCGGAGGCAACCGAGCGATGACGCGCATTTCGTTCCGAGCGCCCGAATACAACGCGGACCAGAGCTTTCGCGACGCGAGCTTCGCCTTCGAGGGTTCGGAGGAGAGCGGCTGGCGTGTGGAGCGCGATGGCGCGCCGCACCTCGAGCTCGGGCCCGGCTACCGGCTGCTCCGCACCGAGATGTGCGGCGTGTGCTCCACCGATCTCGCGCGGCACTTCCTCCCGTTCCCGCTGCCGCAGGTCACCGGGCACGAGCTCGTTGCGCGCGACGCGCGCGGCCTGGGCGACGAACGCTACGTCGTGGAGATCAACGCGTCGCACCACGCGCGCGCGCTCGACGGCGAGAGGGCGTGCGCGTTCTGCGCGGCCGGGCTCGATCATCACTGCCCCGAACGGCTCGTGCTGGGCATCCACGACCTGCCGGGCGGATTCGGCGCGTGGATCCTCGCGCCGACGCGCGCGGTCCTGCCGGTGCCCCGCGAACTCCCCACCGAAACGGCGGTTCTGGTCGAGCCCTTCGCAGCCGCGCTGAACGCCGTCGACATCGTCCGACCGCGCGCCGGCGATCGCATCGCCGTGCTCGGACCGCGGCGGCTCGGCATGCTCGTCGTCGCCGCGCTCGCCGCGCACCGGCGCGCGTCCGGCATCGCATTCGACATCGTCGCGTTGTCGAGGCGCGTCGAGCTGCTCGAACTCGCGCGCTCCCTCGGGGCGACCGACGGCTGGCTCGTCGAGGGTGACGGTGGCGCGCTTCCCGACCGCATCGCCGATGTGGTCATCGACACGACGGGCAACCCGGACGCGCTCGAGCTCGCGACGCGCCTCGCCTCGCGCGAGGTGCACCTGAAGTCGACCCATGGTCAACGGAGCGTCGGGTTGGGACAGCTCACGGCGCTGGTCGTCGACGAGCTCGTCATCGAGCGGGGCATCATCGAGCGCAGCGAGGAACGCTTGGTTATCCTCGCGCGCGCGCTGCACGCGGCGCTCCGGAAGCCCCACACCACCAACATCGACGACGTGCTCTCCGAGGTCGAGAAGCAGCGCTCGAGCGGTTCGGGGGAAGCGATTTGGATCTCGGAGGACGCTCGGGGCATGAGGGCGCCCTACTTGGTCGCGGCCAACGCCGCGGCCGCGCTCGCCGAGCTCGAGTCGTCGACAGGTCCTGACGCCCTGCCCCGCGCCGACGTGGTGCTCGTCGCCACGGCCGCCGACATCGACGCCGCCATCCGGCCGCGCGCGGGCAACGAAGCCTCCCTGGTCCGACCGCGCGGGACGATCCGCGTGCAACCGAACGCGACGCGCGGCGACTCGGTTCTCGTCGACGCGATTGCGGACCGCGGGCTGCGGCTCTCG
Organism: Planctomycetota bacterium; assembly: GCA_029259605.1. Classification (GTDB taxonomy): domain Bacteria; phylum Planctomycetota; class UBA1135; order UBA1135; genus OFTM281. The sequence continues at coordinate 34,878 of JAJDEV010000202.1, forward strand.
AGCTCGCGCTGCGGCGACTTCGCGCGCGCGCTCGCGCTACTCGCGGGCGACGCTCGCCTGCGCGACCTCGGCGAGCGCTTCGTGACGCACCGCTTCACGGCCTCCGACGCATCGGCCATCGACGCGGCCTTCCGCGTCGCACGCTCGCCCGCCTGCATCAAGGCCATCGTGCGTCATCCGCGCTGAGCGCGGGGGAACGCCGCCACTTCCGTGCGCGCCCCCAGACCCCTGGGGATGCCCATGCACTTGCCCATGGGTGTTGCGGTCAACGGCCTACAAATATAGGGTCTAGTTCGACTGTCGACCGACATACATCTGAGGGGGTGTCCATTGAAGCTCGTCCTGTCACTGTTCGTGCTCGCTTCCTGCGCGACGTCCTGCGCGTCGCTGAGCCAACCACTCGGTGCGGAACGCGTTCCCTTGTCGGAGCTGGAGTATCCCGGCTACCTCGACATGGGCGTCGGTTTCGCGGTCGCCTTCAACACACGCAACGGCGACAACAACGACGCGAGCGGCACGCTCGTCTCGGTCAAGGCGTACCCGGCGGGTCGTTGGTACGCCAAGCGCAAGAGCGAAGGTGCTCGCCAACTCTCGCTCGCGTCGGCCAAGATGGTCGAAGAGGCGGTTGAGAAGAAGAACCCGCCACCCGCGGACGACAGCGCGACCCGCATCGTGACCGGCGCTCCGCCCCAACCCGTCGACGACGGACCATCGAAGACGGCCGACGTCGCCGACTACATCGACGAGTTGATCAAGTCACGCGATGACGTCCTCGCGGATGGCGCGTACTACATCGTCGAGGATCGGGACTCATGGAAGCATCGCGTCTCGTTCTTCTACGGCGTCTCGGTTGGCAACTTCTCCGGGGGAGGATTGGACAGCGCGGCCAACGTCGTGGGGATCGGCTACGACTTCGCACCTCAGCTGGCGTTCCTCCTCGGATGGGCGTTCTACGACGTCGAGGAGAACGGAGTCACGGACACCGATTCCGGCCTCCTCTTCGGCGTCTCGCTCAACCTGAACGCGTTCCGTTCGTTGACCTCCGCGGTCGGCGGTTCGTGATGCGTCCGCCGCGCGAGCTCACTCTCGCACTGCTTTTCTGCGCGAGCACTGCCGGGTGTCTGACACCGCAAGCGGACCATGTCCCGACCGCGCACGTGGTGATGTTCGACGGCGACGGCGATCCCGTCGACCCGACATCGCGGCCGTTCTTGAACCTCTTCCCGTATCGGAAGATGACGACGGACGGCTTCGAGACGCACCTCGACTTGCTCTTCGATAGCGTCGAGAGGTACGTCGAGGAGCAGCAGTTCTCGGTGTACGAGGAGCTGCCCGGCAATGCGAAGAAGAAGAAGGGTCGAGTCGACTACGAGTTCGATCCACGCGAAGACGGCCGCCCGGCGCGCGTCCTCTTGTACATCCACGGCGGACTCAATCAGCAGAAGGGAACGATCGACCGCGCGGCGAATCTGTACGACGACATCCTGAAGGACGATCACGACCGCGCTTACCCGGTGTTCGTCAACTGGCAATCGAACCTCGTGTCGAGCTACACGACCCACCTTCTCTTCGTGCGCCAGGGTCACGACTGGGGTTGGTGGGGCGCACTCGTGTCTCCGTTCGTCCTCGCTCGTGACATCGCGGTCGCGATCGCCAATACGCCGTTCACGCTCTACAGCGAGGTCGACAGCTTCCTCAAGGGACTCCCGTACTACACGTCACCCGATCAGGCGCAGGCGTACGAGGCGGCCGCTACGCTCGAGAAGCGCAACCGGCGGAGCTCGGACGTCACGACCGACGGCGAGGTCCTCGCCGAGTTCGTGCAGGACCCCAGGGAATCGAACCAGGGCCTCGGCAGCTTTGCGCGGCTCGTCGTGACGTTGCCCGTGAAGCTCGCGACCGCCACGCTCCTCGACGTCTTCGGCAGGGGCGCGTGGGACGTGATGGTGCGCCGCATCGACCTGCTCTTCGAGCGTCAGGACCAGTACGACTCCGGTCTCGTTCAACCACGACCGGCCGAGGGACTGCCGCGGTTCCTCGAACGGCTCGCGGCGTATCAAGCGGAGCGAGAGCGCGCGGGCAAGCCGTTCCAAGTCGACCTCGTCGCGCACAGCATGGGGACGATCGTCGCGAATCGCATTCTCGACTTGCGCATGCGCGACGCACAGCGGGCGCCTCGGATCACGGACATCGCGTACATGGCGAGCGCATCGACGATCCAGGACTTTCAGTCGAGCGTGTTCCCGTACCTCGCGACCAACGCGGACTCCCGGCTCTTCCTTCTGACGTTGCACGACAAGGCGGAGGTGACCGAGAGCCACGTCTTGGGACTGATCCCGGCCGGCTCGCTGCTTGTTTGGATCGACAACTTCCTGGCGAAGATCCGCTCGCATGCGGACTTCAGGATCGGTCGGTTCACGCCGTTGATGCTCTCGCTCCATCGGATCGAGTCGAACCTTCGCGACCGCATCTTCATCAAGAGCTTCAGCGTCGACTCCGCGGATCCGACGATGGATCCGAACGAGCACTCAGACTTCAACTCCGCCCCGTTCTGGCGCGAGTCGTTCTGGAAGCCCGCCGCGCCATCAGCGCCTGCACGCTGATCGCTCGAAGGACGCCTCGCGGCGCTCAGCCGCGCGCGATGCGCTTCGAGAGAACGAGCTTCAGCATCTTCAGCGCGGTCTTCGCGAGCGCGCCGAAGCTGCCCGAGTGCTTCGACTCGCCGCCGACGCGCGGGAAGTAGGAGACCGGGATCTCGATGACGCGCAGGCGCTGGCGCAGGACTTCGATCGGGAGTTCGGGCGCGAACTCGGGTCCGATGCCGACCAGGCGCGGCCGCACCTTCTGGTAGACGTCGCGCCAGATCGCGCGGTAGGTGCAGCCGACGTCCGTGAAGCGCGGCTCCTGCGACCACCACAGCGCCTCGATCAGCTTGCCGAAGAGCACGTTGGCCCAACGCACGATGCCGCGCATGTTCGTGCCCTGCTCGATCATCTCGCGCGTCGTGCGCGTGCCGACGACGAGGTCCGCGTCGCGCAGGTACTCGAGCAGCTTGCCGAGGTCGCGCGCCCGAAACGTGTGGTCGGCTTCGACCAGCACGAAGATGTCGCCCGTGGCCTCGTCCATGCCGCACGTGAGCGCCTCGCCATAACCGCGCAGGGGCTTCGAGCAAACGCGCGCGCCGAGCTTGCGCGCGATCTCCGCGGTGCGGTCGGTCGACACGTTGTCCGCGACGACGACCTCGTGCACGTGCGGCAGGAACTCGCGCACGACGTAGCCGATCGACTCCTCTTCGTTCCACGCCGGAACGATGACGCTGACCTTGTACCTCTCGAACGCGCGGCTGCGCGCCGCGTAGTTCGCCGAGTTCTGGTCCTCGATCGAATTGATGTTGTGGTAGTCGCCCTCGAGCAGGAATCCGCGCACCGGACGTCCCTCGTTCGTGAGCGTCTGCAGCGCGTCGGTGAGCTCGACGCGACCGCTCTTCGCGTTCGGCGCCGTGCGTTCGATCGCGCCGAAGATCGACGGCCGAAACGCATACGTGCCGCAACCGAGCAGCGTGTTCTCGCCCGACTCGGGCTTCTCTCGCACCTCGCGGACGAGGCCGCCGTCGTCGAGGGTGACCGCGTAGTTCTTGCAGACCAGGCGCGGGTCGTCCGTCTTCTTCACGGCGCAGATCGCTTCCCACGATCCGTCACCGGAGAGCAGCTCGGCGTGGTTCGAGTCGAGGTAGACCTCGTCCCCGAGGATCGTGACGAACGGCTCGTCCACCATGTCCTTGACGAGGTGCAGGCCGCGCGCGAGTCCGATGTTCGGGTCGTCGACTTCGACGTAGCGCACGCGCACACCGAGCCCGCTGCCGTCGCCGATCGCCGTGCGGACCTGCTTGCCGAGGTGTCCGATGAGCAGGATCAGGTCGGTGATGCCGAGCTGATCGCGCAGGATCTCGATGTTGCGGACGAGCAACGGCTTGCCGCCCACTTCGAGCAGCACCTTCGGTACGTACACCGTGCGCGGATACGCGCGCACGCCGCGCCCCGCGGCCGGCAGGACGCCGAGTCGAACCGTCGACGTGCCGACTGGTCCCGTCATGCCCGGTCGATCGGCGTGACGGCGCTCGCGTTGCGCATGCTGGCGGTCGCGGCCTCGAGCGCGAGGACGACCTGCAACCCGTTGCGGCCGTCGGACTGCGGCGTCTCCTTGTTCTCGACGCAGTCGATGAAGTGCGTGCACTCCTCGGCGAGCGGTTGGTTGAGGCGCACGCTCGGACTGAACACGCCACCGTCGACGACGGCCGTCTTGTGCTCGAGGTAGGTGTCCGAGATGTCGGGGAGCTCGACGTGGCGGTCGAAGATCTGGATCGGGTGCTGGAGCGCGAGGTCGTCCCAAACCGCCATCTTCTTGTCGCCGACGACCGTGATCTGGCGCACCTTGCGCGGGTTGAGCCAGCTGACGTCGACGTGCGCGAGCGCGCCGCTCGCGAAGCCGAAGGTCGCGAAGACCGCGTCCTCGACGTCTTTGTTGAGCCACGCCTGGCCGCGCGCGGTCACATCCATCGGCGGCTCGCCGAGGAAGTACGACATGATCGACACGTCGTGGCTCGCCAGGTCCCAGAACGCGTTGACGTCCGTCCGCACCGGACCGAGGTTCGTGCGCGAGAAGCTCATGTACTGGATCGTGCCGAGCTCGCCCGCGTTGATCAGGTCCTTGAGCGCGCGAATCGTCGCGTTGTACTCGAACACGTGGCCGACCATCAGCACAAGGCCGCGCTCGTCGGCGATGCGGATCAGCTCGCGCCCCTCCTCCGACGTCGCGGTCAGCGGCTTCTCCATCAGCACGTGCTTGCCGGCCTCGAGCGCCGCCTTGGCGAGCTTGAAGTGTGTCGGCACCGGCGTCGCGATCGCGATCGCGTCGAGCTCGCCGTCGCCGAGCAGGTCGTCGAACGAGGTCGTCGTCCGCGCCGCGTGGCGCTCACCGATCTTCTTCAGCGCGGCCTCGTTCAGGTCGCAGATCTGCTTCACCTCGGCACGACCGGTGCCCTCGAGCGAACGCACGACGTTCGGACCCCAGTGCCCAACTCCAACCAGACCGACTCGAATCAATGGAGGCTCCTTGCGAGCGTTCAGCCCTGCGCGAGCACGGCCGCCGCGCGCGGAACGGCGTCGGTCGGCATCTCGGCGTAGATCGGCAGCGACAAACAGCGCGCGGCCCAATCCTCGGACACGGGAAAGTCGCCCTTCGAGTGCCCGAGCCATGCGTAGGCCCCGAGCTGGTGAACGGCGAATGGATAGTGGAGGCCGGCGCCGAGCTTCGCGGCCTGCAGACGCTCGAGCGCGGCATCGCGCTCGTCCATGCGCAGGACGTAGAGATGGTAGACGGACTTCGCGTTCGTCTTGGTGAGCGTCACGCCAGGGAGACCCGCGAGCGCCGCGTCGTACGCCGCCGCGTGCTCGCGGCGCGTCTGGTTCCAGCCGTCGAGGCGCGCGAGCTTGATGCGCAGGATCGCCGCCTGGACCGTGTCGAGGCGGCTGTTCAGCCCCATCGTCTCGTGGTGGTACTTCTTGGTCGAGCCCCAGTTGCGCAAGAGGCGCAGCTTCTCGAAGACCTCGTCGTCGTTCGTCGTGATCGCGCCGCCGTCGCCGTACGCGCCGAGGTTCTTGCCGGGGTAGAAGCTGAAGCACGCCATGGTGCCCATGCTCCCCGCGCGCTTGCCGTCGATCTCGGCGCCGTGCGCCTGGGCCGCGTCCTCGATCACGGCGAGCCCGTGCTTCTTCGCGATCGCGAGGATCGGATCCAGGTCGACGCACTGGCCGTAGAGGTGCACCGGAATGATCGCGCGCGTCTTCTCGGTGATCGCCGCCTCGATCTTCGTCGGATCGATCAGCCCGGTGTCCGCGTCGACGTCGACGAACACGGGCTTGCCGCCCGCGAGCGTGACGCCGAGCGCCGTCGCGATGAACGTGAACGCGGGCACGATGACCTCGTCCCCCTCGCCGATGTCGAGCGCCCGGCACGCGACGTTGAGCGCGTCCGTCCCGCTCGCGACGCCGAGCGCGTGCTTCGCCTGGCAGAACGCCGCGAACTCCGTCTCGAACAGCCCGACGTCCTCGCCGAGGATGAAGTCGGTGCGCCGAATCGCCCGGATCACCGCCTCGTCGACCTCGCCCTGGATCGACGCGTACTGGGCCTTCAGGTCAACGAGCGGAACAAAGGTGTCTTGGTCGATCATCGCGAGCGCGCGGCAGGGTTCGGCCGCAGGGTGGCCGGGATCCTACGCCACCCCCCCGATTCCGGCAATCGACGCGAGCGTTCACGCCACGATCGCGCGCGACCGCACCCGGAACGTTTTGCGCGATCGCCCTAGCCCGGATCATTCATGAGCCTTCACCGAGATCGACGCAGCTGCGCGCCATCTCAACGCTTCCCTTCCTCACCGGGTTCGACGACCCGTCCAGGTCGCCTCCACGCGCTTCGGTCGCGAAGCGCTGATCTGACGCACAT
>JAJDEV010000203.1 GCA_029259605.1 Planctomycetota bacterium
CCCTCGCCGCGCAACGGCACCGGATCCGGATCGGCGACGATGTGCGCCATGTTGTCGAACATGATCGGCTCGAGCCGCGCGAGCACCGGGTCGAAGTAGAAGCGCAGGTTGTGCCAAAACAGACCGTGTTCGATTTGGAACAGCGACGCGACCGCATGCGCGCACGCGAGTCGGTCGACCTGGACGACGCGCTCGAGGCTCGACTCCTCGAGCGCCGCCAGCGCTTCGAGCCTGCGTAGGCGTTCGGCCGAAGTACGCGCGCCCACCGCGAGGGCGCGCAGCTCGCGCATCCCATCGATCGCGTCGTTCAGCGCGCGCCGCAGCGTGTCGTCGCTCGCGAGGCGCTTCTCGCCGTAGGCCGCCACGCGCGCCGTGTCGACGACGACGCCCGAACGCATCGGCGGCGGAACGGGTAGCACGAGGTCGTTCTGCAGCATGAGGTCCCAGAGCGCGGTCTCGTCGAAGCGCACGATCGGACCCTCGCGCCGTTGCTGCGACTCCAGCAGCTCCTTGGCGAAGTGCTCCTGCAGGAAGTAGATCCCCGCGTCGTTCCCGTTGATCCGAACGTTCACCAGCGTCGAGCGCGGTGCGAGCACGCCTTCGTACCGCATCGACTCGTGCACGAGCCACTCCCACAGGTATCCGACCGTCTCGAGCGCCTGGATCGAGAAGACGCGCATCCCGAGCACGCCCGCGGTGTCGAGCGTGACCCGCAGGGACCACTGGTCCGATTCGACGTGGTCGAGCCAGTCTCCCTTGATACGCACCTCGGCCGGGAAGGCGCGGCCGTCGAACTCGACCGTGCCGGGCACCGTGTCCTCCGGCGCCTGGCGAATCACGCCGACCTCGAGCGCCCGGTCGCGCACGGCCTGGAGTCGCCGCGCGGACGCCTCGGGCAGGTCGATGCGCAACGTCGCGAGTCGGTTCGCGGGCGCGGTGTCGTCCTCGGTCGAGCGTTCGTTCGCGCGCAGGCTCTGGTGCAGCTCGCCCGGGCGGTCCTCGCTCGCCGGCGGCGCGTCGGCGGAGCCGCCCCCTCGGGTGCGCAACGGTCCGAAGACGAGCGCGAGCGCGAGCAGGACGAGCGGCAACCCCCAGCGGGCGAGCCGCGTCCCGCGACGCTCGGATCCTGCGTTCTTGACGAGCATGGGAGCGCGGTCGCGACCGGACTTCCGGCGACACGCACCTGGAGGATACTCGTGCGACGTGCCGCGCGCAGCCGTGCTACTTGCGGCGGCCCTTGCGGCTCTTCTTCTTGTCCTTCTTCTTCTTCTTTTGCTGCTTGCGCGTCGACGAGCTCCCCATCGGACGCGGCGCGCCGCGCTGGCCGAGCATGCCCTCGAGCCCTTCCGGCGCGCCGCCGCCGGGTAGGCCGCCACCGCCACCCCCGCCGAAGAGGCCGCTCAGCATTCCCCCGCCGCCGACGTCCGGCGCGAGCTCGCCGTCCGCGGACATGCCGCGCAGCGCGTCCTTCTTGGCCTTGGACCCGAGCTTGGCGCCGAGGCCGAGCTTGTTCATCTGCTTCATCATCTGCTTCATGCCCTTGAAGGACTTGAGCAGGTCGTTCATCGCGCCGACGTCTTGACCCGAGCCGCGCGCGATGCGGCGGCGCCGACTCATGTCGAGGACCTCGGGGTGCAGGCGTTCCTTCGGCGTCATCGACGTGAAGAGCGCCTCGAGCCGGTTCATCTGGCGGTCGTCGACGTCGATCTTGTCCATCATCCCGCCCATGCCCGGCATCATGCCGAGCACCTTCTTCATCGGGCCGAGCTTCCGGAACATGCGAATCTGCGCGAGCATGTCCTCGAGCGTGAAGCTGCCGAGCACCATCTTCTGGTACGCGGCCTCGGCGTCCTGCTCGGAGATCTTGTCCTGCGCCTCCTCGACCAGGCCGACGACGTCGCCCATCCCGAGGATGCGGCCCGCCATGCGCTCGGGATGGAAGGCGTCGAGGTCGTCGAGCTTCTCGCCCGTTCCGATGAAGAGGATCGGGCGGCCGGTGACGGCCTTGAGGCTGACAGCCGCGCCACCGCGCGCGTCGCCGTCGAGCTTGGTCAGGATCACGCCGGTGAGCTCGAGCCGCTCGTGGAACGCCTGGGCGGAGCGCACCGCGTCCTGGCCGGTCATCGAGTCGACGACGAGCACGGTTTCGTGCGGCTTCGTCAGCCGCGCGATGTCCGCGACCTCGGCCATCAGTTCGTCGTCGACGTGCAGTCGGCCGGCGGTGTCGAGCAACACAAGGTCGCAGCCCTGGGCGCGCGCGGCGGCGACGCCCGCGGCGCACACCTCGGGCGCGGTCAGCCCCTCTTGATGGAAGACCGGGATGTCGAGCTTGCGGCCGAGCACGCGCAGCTGCTCGACGGCGGCCGGGCGCTTGATGTCGGCCGCGACCATCAGCGGCTTGCGTCCGCCGCGCTCGCGCATGCGCTTCGCGAGCTTGGCGCACGTGGTCGTCTTGCCCGCGCCCTGGAGACCGGCGAGCAGGAGCACGGTCGGAGGCTGCGACGCGAAGCGGATCTTCGCGTCCTCGGGCCCCATCATCTCGACGAGCTCGGCGTGCACCGCGTGCACGAACTGCTGCGACGGATCGACGCCCTTGACGATCCCGGCGCCGAGCGCGCGCTCCTTCACGCGCGCGGTGAAATCGCGCGCGAGCTGAAACTGGACGTCGGCCTCGAGCAGCGCGGTTCGGACGGCGCGCAGGCCGTCCTCGATGTTCTCCTCGGTCAGCTCGCGTTGGCCGCGAAACGCGCCGAACGCGCCCGAGAGTCGTTTTGTGAGAGTTTCGAACACGAGCGGGATCCTAGCAGGCCAGGCGGAGACTCACGACCTCAGGAGAGCGGGCCGTGGCGCGGCGTAAAGAAACAGAGAGGCGCGCGCGGGGCGCGCGATTTCGACGAGTTTTTTTGAAGTTTGGGCTCAACGGCGACGTCTAGATGCGTAGCGGTGGTGGGAACAAGATCACCAAGGCAATCGGCTTCGCGGCCGCACCCGCGAAGCAGGCCGGTCCAAACCTGCAGGGGGGTTTGGACCGGCCGCTTTTTTAGGTCCGCACCCATCCGCGTCGCGTCAAACCGAGCCCGACGCGCGGCGAATGTTCGCGCCGAGTAGGGCGAGGCGCTCCTCGATCCGCTCGTAGCCGCGATCGATGTGGTACACGCGGTGGACCTCGGTCGTCCCGCTCGACACGAGCCCGGCCAGGACGAGCGCCGCGGACGCACGCAGGTCCGACGCCATCAGCTTCGCGCCCGACAGCGCCGTCGTTCCCTCGACGATCGCCGTGCTGCCCTGGCGCCGGATGTGGGCGCCGAGCCGCAGGAGCTCGGCCAGGTGCATGTAGCGGTCGGCGAAGATGCGCTCGGTGACGACGCTGAGCCCTTCGGCGAGCGTCATGAGCGTGATCCACTGCGCCTGCAGGTCGGTGGGGAATCCGGGGTACGGCTGGGTGGTGACGTCGGTCGCGACGAGGCGCTCGGCCGGGTCGCGCGGCTGGGTCTCGATCCAATCCGGTCCGCGCTCGACGGCCGCGCCGGCGCGGTGGAGCGCGTCGAGGAACGACGTCAGGTGATCCGGTCGGCAGCCCTCCACGCGCACACGCCCGCCGGTGATCGCGCCGGCGGCGACGAAGGTCCCGGCCTCGATGCGGTCGGGGATGACCGCGTGATTCGTGCCGTGCAGCGTCGCGACGCCCTCGACGACGATCGTCGGCGAACCCGCGCCGAGGATCTTCGCCCCCATCTTGATGAGGCACTGGGCCAGGTCGACGATCTCCGGCTCGCACGCCGCGGACTGCAGCACGGTCGTCCCGCGCGCGAGCACCGCGGCCATCAGCACGTTGCGCGTCGCGCCGACGGACGATCCGAACGGCGTCCCGAGGTACACCTCGCCGCCGCGCAGTCCGCCGGCCGGCGCCTCGGCGCGGACGTAGCCCTCGCTCGTCGTGATCTTCGCGCCGAGCGCCTCGAGCCCCTTCAGGTGAATGTCCACCGGACGGAGGCCGAGCACACAGCCGCCGGGGTAACTGACCTCGGCCTTCCCGCAGCGCGCGAGCATCGGACCGAAGACCTCGAAGGACGCGCGCATCTTGCGCACGAGATCCCACGGCGCGACCGGATCGGGAATGTCCGTCATGCGCACGGACACGCGGCCGTCGTCGGCGCGCACGACGTCGCCGCCGAGCTTCTCGAGGATGCCGAGCATCGTTCGCACGTCCGCCAGGTCGGGGACGTTCTCGACGGTGACCTCGTCGTCCGTGAGGATGGCGGCGGTGAGAAGCGAGAGGACCGCGTTCTTCGCGCCCTTCGTTCGAACCGTTCCCTCGAGGCGGTTGCCGCCCTCGATGATCAGGATGTCCAAGCGTTCGTTCCTTGTGGCTTCGGCTTCGTGGGCGGCGCCGTCGCGGCGACCCGGGTGCAGTTCAGGGGAGTCTCGTTCCAGAAGGGCCGCAGCCCCCGGCTCTCGAGCGCGGGGCGCCGGGCGTCCGTCAACCGGGGAGCATGCGTCCGAGACGCCGTCCGCCGAGGACGTGAAAGTGCAGGTGCGGGACCTCTTGCCCCCCATCGGTGCCCGTGTTCGCGATCAGGCGCCAGCCGTCGGTGAGTCCCGCGTCGCGCGCCGCTCGGCGCGCCGCGGCCAGGATCGCACCGCCGAGGGCGGGGTCGTCGAGCTCGTCCATCGACGCGAGATGACGGCGCGGAACGACGAGCAGGTGCGTCGGCGCCTGGGGCTGGATGTCGCGGAACACGATCACGTGGTCGTCCTCGAGGACGCGCTCGGACGGCAGGTCACCGGCGACGATGGAGCAGAAGAGGCAATCCATGGGGCGAGGCTTCGGGCCGCCGCGCCGGCGTTCGCGGGCGGCGGTCGGAAGGTTCGAGCCAGCGTAAGAATCGCCCCCCACGTTCCCTAGCGGCCCGTGGCAAAACTCACGCGGCGCGCGGCCCCGCGCACGCCGCCCAGACTATTAAAGGACGCCGACGGCTCGCCGTGATTGACCGCGGTGGGACGCACTCCTATCATCTGCGCCCTTCTCGGCCGGAAAACCGGGACCCACACCGGTCTGAACGAACCTCCGAACGTCGCTCTTCGCAAACGCCGAGGGCGAGTCGGACGACGCCCTGGGTCGTCCGCAGAGAACGAGCTTCGAACCGGATCCATCCACGTCTCGCCACCTCCTTCCGACCCGATCGACGAGTCATGACCGCCGATACCCACGAGAACGCTGCTGTGCCCGCGGACATCCCCAACTCTCCCGACGCGGCCGAGCCGCAAACGAACGACGCCGCTGACCCCCAACCGAGCCCGGTCGGTTCCGACGTCAACGTCGACGAGGCGCCCGCGATGGCCGACTCGTACACGTCGCCGGAGCCGGACGACGAGGAGGACGACGACTTCGACTTCGAGCCCGAGCCGCCGGCTCCGATCGAGCTCGAGTTCGACCTCGGAACGAACGACCCGCTCACGTTCACCGACCTCGAGACCGGGCGCGCCGAAGTGTTCCGGACGCGTCCGAAACGCGACCACTTCCGCGGCATCGTCGCGGCGATGTCGGCCGAAGGCCGCGAAGGCCGGCGCCGTGGCTTCGGTCTCTGGATGCTCGCCGACTACGAGCAGGCGGCAACCGAGCTCGGCAAACACGACTCGGACATGAACGACGCCGAGTCGGTGACCGCGGCGTACACCCGAGCGCGCGCGCTCATGGCGCTCGGCCGTCCGGGCGAAGCATCCGCGATCTTCAAGCGCGTCACGGAGGCGCACTCGAACCACCCGCGTCCGCGCGGTGGGCTCATCGAAGCCGACCTCGAAGCGGCGCTGCAGAAGGCGCCCGAGGACACGAACGACGTTTCGGCCCAGGTCGAAGCGCAGGTGCACGCCGCCCCCGGCGGATTCGCCGACACGTTCGACGGGCGCTACCTGCTCGGCCGCGCGTCTGAGCTCGCACGCGATCCGGAGACGGCGCTCGATCACTACGCGGCAGCGCGCGAGGCCGAGCCCGACAACCGCTCGCTCCTCAAGCGCTTCGGTCACCTCGCCGAGCGCTCGGGCTTGGACGAGATCGCGCTCTCCTGCTACGAGCGTCTGGTCGAGCTCGGTTCGACCGACAAGCACGTGCTGCTCAACCTCGGCGTCCTCTACGAGGACCTCGGTCGCGACATCGACGCGGCGGCCTGCTACGACACCGTGCTGCAGAACGACGCCACCGACGCTCACGCTCGCCTCTATCTGGCGGACGCGCGCGCGGGCATCGAGATGTACTACGACGAGGACCTCGAGAAGAAAGAGGACCGACTCAACCAGATCCTGCGCATCCCGATCACCGACTTCGAGCTCAGCGTGCGCGCGCGCAACTGTCTCAACAAGATGGAGATCTGCTCGCTGGGCGACCTGGTCCAGCGCACCGAGCAGGAGCTGCTCGCGTACAAAAACTTCGGCGAGACCTCGCTCACCGAGATCAAGGAGATCCTGCACTCGAAGGGTCTGCGCCTCGGAATGCCGCGCGACGAAGCCGTGGCCAGCATCGAAGCCCACGCCAGCCGGACCGCGACCGGCGATCGCTCGAACGTGCTCAACAAGCCGATCCTCGAGCTCCAGCTCTCGATCCGCGCGCGACGCACGGTCGAGACGCTCGGTTGCCTGACCGTGGGCGACGTGACGAAGCACTCCGCCGAGGAATTGCTCGGCATGCCGAACTTCGGACAGACCTCGCTGCAGGAGCTGCGCTCCAAACTCAGCGAGCTCGGCCTGAAGTTGAAGGGCGACTGATCCCGCGCGAGTCCCAGAGCTGTGTACGAGTACCTCGATGGACGGATCGCCTCGCGCGGAGCGACGCGGCTCGTCCTCGACGTGAGCGGGATCGGATACGACCTGTCCGTCCCGCTCGGCGCCGACTTCAGGAGTTCCCCCGCCGCGCCGGACGCGACGCGCGTCTGGACGCACCTCGTCGTCCGCGAGGACGCGCACATGCTCTTCGGGTTTCCCGATGCGCGCATGCGTGAGCTTTTCCGCTTGCTCCTGCGCGTGCGCGGCGTCGGTCCCGGCCTCGCGCTCGGGATCCTGTCGAGCATGTCGGAGACCGAGCTGCTCGCGACGATCGCCGCCGCGGACTCGAAGCCGCTCACCCGCATCAAGGGCGTCGGCAAGAAAACCGCGGATCAGATCCTGCTCGACCTGCGCGACCGCGCGCCGAAGCCCGAGGACGCGGACCATTCGATCCTCGTGCCGGCGGGTCCGGAGGCGAACCAGCGCATCCAAACGGTCGCGGACGCGATCACCGCGCTCCTGTCGATCGGTTACTCGGACAAGCAGGCGCGGGCCAGCGTCGAACGCGCGGCGAAGAAGGCCGCGTCGGACGGAACGCTCGAGCTCGAAACGCTGGTCCGTGCCGCGCTCCGCGAATAGCGTCCCTACCCTCTCCCTCCTCTCCAGATCGCCTCCCTCCCCACCGAGGACGCGGACTCGCTCCGCACATCAGGGCTCGTGAACGACCGACAACCTCGCATCCTCATCTGTGACGAACTCGCGCCCGCGGCGATGGACGCCTTCAAGCAGCGCGGCCTCGAGCCCGAGGTGAAGACCGGCCTGACGGGAGACGCGCTGCTCGAAGCCGTGCGCGACGTGGACGCGATCGTCGTGCGCTCGGCGACGAAGATCACGCGCGAAGTGATCGACGCCGCCCAGCGGCTGCGCGTCGTCGGACGCGCGGGCATCGGCGTCGACAACATCGACCTCGAGGCCGCGACCGAGAAGGGCGTGGTCGTCATGAACACGCCGCTCGGCAACGCGACGACGACGGCCGAGCTCGCGATCGCGCTGCTCCTGTCGCTCGCGCGTCACATTCCGCGCGCCGACCGCATGGTGCGCGAGGGCGTGTGGAAGAAGAAGCTGCTCGTCGGCACCGAGATCACCGGCAAGACGCTCGGTGTCATCGGACTCGGCCGCATCGGACGCATCGTCGCCGAGCGCGGACGCGGACTCGGGATGAAGGTCGTCGCGTTCGACCCCTACCTCGACAAGGGCGACTCGCCGCTCTCGTACGTCGAGCTGCTCGACCTGGACGAGCTGCTCACGCGCATCGACTTCCTCACCGTGCACGTGCCCCTGATGCCCGCGACCAAGAACCTCCTGTCCTGGTCGGAGATGGCGAAGATCAAGCCGGGCGCGCGGTTGATCCAGGCGTCGCGCGGAGGCGTCGTCGACGAAGAGGCGGTCGTGGACGCGCTGTCGAACGGTCGGCTCGCGGGCGCTGCCTTCGACGTGTTCGTCCAGGAGCCGGTCCCCGCGGACCACCCGCTCCTCGCCCGCGACGACGTGGTCCTCTCACCGCACCTCGGCGCCTCGTCGACGGAAGCGCAGCTGCGCGTCGCCGTCGACATCGCCGACGGCATCTCCGAGTTCCTGATCGACGGCGTCGCGAAGAACGCGGTGAACGCGCCCACGATCGCGCCCGAGGCGCTGCACGAGCTCGCGCCCTTCACGCTGCTCGCCGAGAAGCTCGGCAGCTTCGTCGCCCAACGCCTCGCCGGTCCGATCCGCAAGGTCGAGCTGACCGTGTCGGGCGACGTGACGCACCTCGGCGTCGAGCACCTGCGCCTCGCGCTGCTCGTCGGCATCCTCAAGCACTCGCTCGAGACCGGCGTCAACTTCGTGAACGCGCCGCAGCTCGCCAAGGAGCGCGGCATCCTGGTCCTCGAGAGCGTGCAGGAGTCGTCGACCTACCGGCAGGGCGAGATCCAAGTGAGCGCGACGGAGAAGGGTGGCTCGGCGACGAGCGCCGTCACCGGCGCTGTGTTCGGACGCGAGCCGCGCATCATCCGCATCGACGACTCGCGTCTCGACCTGCCGCCGCGCGGACACCTGCTCATCACGCGACACAAGGACGTTCCCGGCGTGCTCGGTCGCATCGGAACGCTGCTCGGCGCGCACGACGTCAACATCCGTCGGCTCGAACTCGGCCCCAGCGCGGCCGGTCCGGCCACCGGTTACCTCACGCTCGAAGCCGCACCGCCGGACGAAGTCCTGGCCGAGATCCGCGCGCTCGACGGCATGGAGGAGGTCAACTACCTGCTCCTGTAGCTGCTCCGCACGCCGCCGAGACACACCATGACGATCGCCGACGCGCCGCCGCCCTACGACACCATCGTCTTCGACTGCGACTCGACGCTGTCCGCGATCGAGGGCATCGAGTTCCTCGCGAACGCGGAGCAGATGGAGGAGATCGCGCGCCTCACCGAGGCGGCGATGTCCGGCGAGGTCGCGCTGGAGGACGCGTTCGGCAGGCGACTCGAGATCGTGCGACCGACGCGCGAAGCGCTGCGCTCTGTCGCGCGCTCCTACGCCGAACACGCGCTCCCGAACGTCGGCGCGGTCGTCCGCGCGCTGCGCGTCCTCGACAAGCGGGTGGTCGTCGTCTCCGGCGGACTGCTGCCCGCCGTCGGCCCCTTCGCCGACGCGCTCGGCGTCGACGAGACGCACGCCGTCGACGTGCGCTTCGACGAAGCGGGGAGCTACGTCGGCTTCGACACCTCCTCGCCGCTCGCGCGCAGCGGCGGCAAGATCGACATCCTGTCCGAGCTGGCCAAGCGACCGACGACCGGACGCATCGCCTTCATCGGCGACGGCGCGACGGACCTCGAAGCGGCGCACTGCGCAGCGCGCTTCATCGGCTTCGGCGGCGTCGTGCGACGCGCCAACGTGTTCGGCGCCGCGGCGATCACCTGCGAGTCGCGCGACTTCCGCGACCTGCTTCCCCTCCTGCTCTCCCCCGACGAGATCGAACGCCTGCGCGCCGACACCCGCTTCGCCCCCCTCGTCGCGACCGACTGACCCGCGAGACGCCAACCATGCTCTGGATTCCCGGCCCCACCGAGGTTCGCCCCGAGATCTTCGAAGAACTCACCCGTCCGATGATCGGGCACCGCTCGGCCGAGATGGTGCAGTTCATCGAGCGCATCGATCCCGGCCTCCGACTCGCGTTCGGCCTCGCGGAGGGATCCACGTCGCTCGTCGCCGTCGGCAACCACAGCGCGACGGCGATGATGGAGGGCTCGCTGCTCGGCACCGGACCGCGCGTTCTGTCGGTCGTGTGCGGCGCCTTCTCGAAGCGTTGGCGCGACATCGCGCAGCTCGTCGGCAAGGACGTCACGACGCTCGAGGTCGAGTGGGGTCGCGCGGTCACCGGCGAGGAGCTCGCACGCGCGCTCGACGAACACGGTCCGTTCGACGCGGTGACGCTCGTGCTGAACGAGACGTCGACCGGCGCCTTCACACCCCTCGCCCCCGTCGCCGCGGCGCTACGCGAGCACGACGACACGCTCTTGCTCGTCGACGTGGTCAGCGCGATCGCCGGCGCGCCGCTCGACTTCGACACGAACCGAATCGACTTCGCGCTGGCGGGCGTTCAGAAGGCGCTCGCGCTGCCACCCGGCATCTGCGTGCTGTGCGCGTCCGAGCGCTACATGAACCAGGCCAAGGGTCGCGAACGGCGCGCGTGGTATCTCGATCCGGTGCGCACGATCGAAGGGCACGTCGCGCGCAAGACGCCCGCGACTCCGTGCATTCCGCTGTACGCGGCGCTCGCCAGGCAGCTCGAGGACATCTCGTCCGGAGCGACGTTGCCGACGGGCGAACGCGGCAAGTCGGGCGCGGACGCCTGGACCGCGCGCTTCGAGAAGCACGCGCGCATGCAGGCGCGAACGAAGCGGTGGGCCGCGTCGCACGCGCTCGAGCTATTCCCCGACGACGCCGTCGCGTCGCCGACGATCAGCTGCATCCGCGCGGGTTCGATCGACGCCGCGGCGCTGATCGCCGGACTCGCCGAACGCGACGAGCGCATCGGCGGCGGCTATGGCCCGCTCAAGGGCGAGACGTTCCGCATCGGACACATGGGCGACCACACCGAGGAAGGACTCGAACGGCTGCTGACCACGGCCGACGACGTGCTCGGTTGAGCTCGGGATGGGCTGCGAGCAGCCCGTTTGAAGTCCTACTCGCGGACGAGCCCCTGCTTGCGGGCGAGCGCGACGGCGAGCGCGCGCACCTCCTCCGCACCCAGGCGGTGGAGCTGGTGGATCAGGTAGTGATCCGGATCGAGCGCCGGGTAGTCCGCGATGTTCGCGCTCAACAGCTCGAGCAGGTCGGCCAGCAGGCGACCGTACGCCGCCGCGTGCGGCGTCAGGCCGGCGCCGCCCTCGGCACCGTCGAGGCACTCGGCCAGCGGGATGCGCGGCTCGTCCCCCACGGCGAGCGCGACGAGCTGCGCGCGATACTCGAGCATCCCCGCCAGGCCGCGCGGCGAGAAGCCCGCGGCAGCGAAGAGGTTCAACGCGAGGAACGGCTTGTCGAGCACCGGCAGGAAGCGCGTGCGATCGGTGAGGTGCCCTTCCTCATGATCCGCCACGCCCTCGAGCAGTTCCTCGAGCGTGATGCGCGACGCGCCCGCCGCGTCGGGGGCGGGGCGCTCGGCGAGCAGCGCGAGGCGTACGCGATCCGCTTGGCCGAGCGGTGCGTACACGCGCGCGCGCTCGTTCGCGGTGATCGCCTCCGAATCGCCAAGGCCCGAGCGAAGGCGCGGCCCCACGGCGGCCAACGCGACCCGCGCGCGCTCTCCCCCGTTCGAGAGGAAGTCGCGCTCGAGCGCATACCAGCGTTCGAGCTCGGCGCGCACGCCGCGCACATCGATCCAAAACCCTTCGTGCAACGCGGCGCCGGTGATGTGCGCACCGAGGCGCGCCGGTCGACTCGGGACGTCGGCGCCGTCGCACCACGCGACCGTTCCGTGGAACGGAACGCCGAGGTGCTGACCCGACCGCTCCTCGAACGCGAGCAGGCGCAGCACCGTTCCGTCCGGCCCCCCACCGCCGAGGGTCTGGCCGAAGATCCCGAAGCGCCCCATCTCGAGCAACGCGGCGCCCAAACCGGGAACCGCTTCGCCCTCGACACCGAGTCCCAGCCGAGCGTCGTTGGCGGAGAAGCGCGGGCCGGGATGCAGGATGCTCGCCACCGGGGCGTAGGCGAGGCGCGGGGTCGCGACCAGGTCCGGTGTGGTGCCGGCGCTGTGGCGTTCGAGGATCGGCTGCAGCGCGCGCAGGAGGTCGTCGAGCGAATCGAGCGCGACACCGTCCGCCGCACTGTCGTCGCCGCCCGCCAGCGGTCCGCCGAAGCGCGCACTGCGATCCACTCCGTCGAGCAGCCGCCCGATGCCGCGCAGCACGGAACGCCCGGCGGTCGCACGCGCGTCGAGGTCGAGCGCCGCGTCCAGGTCCCGAAGCGCCAGATTGGACGCGAGTCCGCGCGCCTCGGCATACCAACCCGCCGCGAGCAGCGCGTCGCCGAGCGCGGCGTCGTCCGCGTCGGCTGTGCGCGCGCGCTCGACGAGCCGGCGCAGGGGCGCGCGGCGCGGCAGCCCGTCCTCGTCGAGCACCTGTTGCGGCAGCGTGTCGAGCCACGCCTCGACCGCCGCGCGGATCTCGCCCGAACTCGCGAGCCGGTCGATGCGCAGGTTGCCGCCGACGCGCCGCGTCAGGCCGAACGCCAGCGCGTCGAACCCGCGCTCGAGCAGGATGTCGGCGCGCAGGCGATCGCGCTCCCCCCGTTCGGATCCGGGGCGCGCGGCGAGCGCGGCCTCGATCTCCTCGAGCGAACCCGAGATCGGCGCGGCGTCGAGCGACGAGATCAGCGCGCCGCCCAGGTCCCGGACCTCCGCATTCGAGAGATCGTGCTCGCGCAGCAGGTCGATGCCGCGCCAGAAGCCGCGCTCGATGCGCGCCTCGGACGGGCACGCGAGCTCCGCTCGGCAGAGCCACACCGCGAGCACGGTCGCGTCGGATTCCGCGAGTTCGGTCGATGCGAGGCAGTCGGCGAGCAACGACGCGGCCTCGTGCGCGCGCTCGAGCGCGAGCAGATATTGCGCCTGCGCGATGACGAAGTTCGAGCGCTCCCAGTCGTCGCGCGCGTTCGCGATCGCGCGCGCACCCGGAGCGAGCGCGCCCTTCGCGTTGCCGCTCCGAAAGCGCATCCAGGCGCGCCCGTGGTGCGCCCACGCGAGCCCGGGGTTCCAGAGCAGCGCGGCGTCGAAGCGCGACACGCCCTGCGTTCCTTCGAGTCGGCCCGCCAAGTAGGCCTCGCGCGCGAGGCGTTCGTGCTCGTCCTGCGCGGCGGTCGGATCGTTGCCGACTTCGGCCTGACGATCGAGCGCTTCGAGCCGCTGCGCGAGCGTCGCTCCCGCCGACAGATCACCGCGCGCGAGGTCGTCGAGCACGCGCTCGGCCGCGACCCAACCCGGCTCGAACTCGAGCGCGCGTCGTGCGGCGTCCCGCGCGCGTACGCGCCAACCGTCGGCGGCCACACGCTGCTCGAGGCGCGCCTCCGCGAGCGCGCTGCTCGCCTCGCGCGAGACCGGCACGGCGCGCGGCGGTGCGGATGCGCAGCTGTGCAGGTCGACGCAGACCAGTGAGAGGAGCAGCAGCGCGAGCGCCGCGCACCGGCCACGGGATGCGCGCCTGTCTGCCCTCGGAGAACCCATGCGAGCGCCGCTCACCGAATGAGGAACGCCTCGAGCAGGGAATCGTCTCCGATCTCGTGGTGCAGCACGGACTCGAGCTTGTCGGGTCGCAGCGCGTCGGCCATCGACTCGCCGCGGCCGCCGTTCACGTTGCCGGTGTAGACCTGGATCTGGTCGACGAACTCGGCCTCGAACCAGGCCTTCAGGAGGCGCGGTCCGGCCTCGAGCAACGCGCGTCGCACGCCCAGCTCCCACAGCGCGCTCGACACCTCGCGCAGCGACGGACGTCCGTTGTCGTCGGTCGGGACGAGGTGCAGCGTCGCGCCGGTGGCTTCGATCTCGCGCCGGCGTGCGCCGTCGACGCCGGGGCGTGTGAAGATGTGCACCGGGCCGCCGCGCTCGCCCTCACGCGGCGCGTCGAAGATGTGCCATTCGTTTCGCATGCGCAGCGTCGTGTCGAGCACGGCGCGCAGCGGCGGATCGCCTTCGAAGTCGAGCCCGCGCACGGTGAAGCGCGGGTCGTCGGCGATCACCGTGCCGATGCCGGTGACGATCGCGTCCACTCGGCTGCGCAGCACGTGCACGCGCGCGAGGGACTCGGGTCCGGAGATCCAGCGGCCGTCGCCGACGTCGGACGGTGGCGAGAGCTGACCGGTACGCGTCTGCGCCCATTTCGCGATGAGCCACGGCCGCTGGCGTCGGAGTCGCTCGGGACGCGTCCAGCGCTCGAAGTACGGGCTGACCTTGGCGAGCGGCGAGGCGTGCTCGAGGTGGATCACGTCGAGCCCGGCGTTGCGCAGGAGCTCGAGCCCGTTGCCCTGGTGGCGCACGTCCGGATCGAGCGCGCCGACGACGACGCGACGGAAGCCGGTCGCGAGGATCGCCTCGACGCACGACGATGTCTTGCCCACGCTCGAGCACGGTTCGAGCGTGACGACCAAAGTGTCCCAGCGATCCTGGGGGACGCCGGACGCGCGCGCCGCTTCGATCGCGTTGCGCTCCGCGTGTGCCTGACCCCAGACCTCGTGGAAGCCGCGCCCGATCTCGACGCCATCCGAGAGGATCGCGGCGCCGACGCACGGATTCGGGGCGACCCGGAAGCGCCGTAGGCTCGCCTGCTCACCGAGTTCGGCCAGGAGCTCGCGCAAGCGCGCAGCCTCCTCCTCGCGGAGAGGCGATTCCTTGGTGCCGGTCAGGTCCATTGCTGCTGCCACGCTCCGCCCTCTTCTCTCCAAGCTATCGGTCGTTCGGGTCCGCGGACGAGAGAAGGACTCGCCCGCACGGAGCAAGCGTCGTCGCCCGACGCGGTAGATGCAAGTGCGCGCGTCTCGGCACTCGCGTTCGCGCCCCGGATCCGATCCCGGCGCGGCGGCGCGAAAGCGCCCGGCCGGCCCAATTCGCGCCAGTTCTTGGTTTCCGTGGCCTCGCCCGTGGGCATAGGATCCGCGCTCGCTCACCGGTGTCCGCCGGGCACCGCGACGGGCCGACCCGCGACGCGGCCTTTCCGCAGCGGTACGCGAGGGCTCCCCCCTCGGACTCATCGCACTCGAGATCCCCGAACGCGCGATCGCGCGCGCACCTCAGCATGACCTCCAATCAAAAGAAGCCGATCCGCGTCGCCGTCACCGGAGCCGCCGGACAAATCGGTTACGCGCTCTGCTTTCGAATCGCCAGCGGCCACATGTTCGGGCCGGACCAACCCGTAGTCCTCCAGCTCCTGGAGATCCCCGCGGAGAAACCGATGCAGGCGCTCGGCGGCGTGGCGATGGAGCTCGCCGACTGCGCCTTCCCGTTGCTCCAGGACATGGTCCTGACGAGCGACCCGGCGGTCGGATTCAAGGACGCGAACTGGTGCCTGCTCGTCGGCTCGAAGCCGCGCGGCCCGGGTATGGAGCGCGGCGATCTGATCCGCGAGAACGGTCCGATCTTCACGGGCCAGGGACGCGCGATCAACGACAACGCGGCGGACGACGTGCGCGTCGCGGTGGTCGGCAACCCGTGCAACACGAACTGCCTGATCGCGATGCACTCGGCGCCCGACGTGCCGAACGATCGCTTCAGCGCGATGACGCGCCTCGACCAGAACCGCGCCCAGGCGCAGCTCGCCGAGAAAGCCGGCGTGCAAACGACCGAGGTCAAGAACACGCTCATCTGGGGCAACCACTCGGCGACCCAGGTGCCCGACTTCGTGCACGCCACGATCGGCGGCAAGAGCGCGACCGACGTGATCACCGATCGCGCGTGGCTCGAGGGCGAGTTCATCACGACCGTCCAGAAGCGCGGCGCGGCGATCATCGCGGCACGCGGTCTTTCGAGCGCCGCGTCCGCGGCGAACGCGCTGATCGACCACGTGCGCGACCTCTGCGTTCCGACGCCGACGGGCGAGTGGCGCTCGGTCTGCGTCGCGAGCGACGGTTCGTACGGCGTCGACGAGGGGCTGATCAGCTCGTTCCCCGTGCGCGTCGACGCGAACGGCGCGCGGAGCATCGTCGCCGACCTCGAACTCGACGCGTTCCTGCGCACCAAGCTCGACGCGAGCGTGGCCGAGCTCAACGAAGAGCGCGCGCTCGTCTCGGACCTGCTCGGCTGACGGCGGAACGGACGGGGCCGCCGCGCCCCGTCAGTCCGACTCCGATTGGCGGACGGTGTGCGCCCGGCCCACGGCCAAGCCGCGGACCACCTGGCGTGAGCCGTTCGGCCACTCGATCGCGGCGTCGACCACCTCGGCGGCGCCGGTCCCGAAGTGGCACGCCTTCGGGTTCATCGAGAGGAAACCCGAGCCGCCCTGAATCTCGCGCCGCACGCGCAGGCCGTCCGCGGACGTGACCGTGATCGCCGCTCCGATCGCGTCGCGGTTCGCCCCTTGCGCAGGATCGCCGACCAAGCGGATCGACAGCCAGCCGTCGGTGGTCTCGAGCTCGTTGCGCAGCAGCACGGCCGGCGAGTGGAAGTTGTTCAGCACCACGTCGAGGTCGCCGTCCCCGTCCGCGTCGAGGTACGCGGTGCTGCGCGAGTTCATCAGGAGGTCGGCGCCCGACCCCTCGGAGATGTTGCGCAGCTTGCCCCCCTCGTTGAGGAAGAGCACGTTGGACTCGCGCGCGTGCGTCAGCACGTGGTTCTCGACCGTGCCGTCCTCGCGCTTCACGCGATTCACCGTCGTGTAGAAGTTGTAGTCGTTCGTTCCGTTCACGACGTAGAGGTCGTCATCGCCGTCGTTGTCGCAGTCGAGGAACTCGGCGTCCCAGGCCCACCCGGTCGACGTCGCGCCGCGCTCGATCGACTCGGACGGAACGAACGCCGCCAGGTTCCCGTCGTCGACGCGCGACATGTACAGCACGTCGGACTCCTTCACGATCATCCGCGCCATCGCGTCGTAGCCCATGCTCATCGGCGTGAAGACATCGGGCAGGACGTACTTGTTGTCCTTCACGAGCGTCGCGATGTTCGAGATGTAGATGTCGGGGTGGCCGTCGGCGTTGAGGTCGGTGATCCCCACGTTCATCGAATGGTAGGCCTGGTCGACACCGAGGCCCGGAGCGGCGTCCTCGAACGTCCCGTCGCCTCGGTTGCGCAGGAACGCGTTCCGGCCGAAGTCGTTCGCGACGATGAGGTCTTGGCGACCGTCGCGGTCGATGTCCGTGTGCGACACGGCCTGGCACCAACCGAGATCGCCCGTGCCGCTCGCCGCCGTGACGTCCTCGAACTCGAAGTCGCCCTTGTTGCGGAACAGGCGGTTGGCGACCGCGTTCTGGTTGTCGCGGTCGACCGTCGGCACCGCGCCCGTTCGATAGTCCCCGAAGTACGCGAGATAGACGTCGAGCAACCCGTCACCGTCGTAGTCGAAGACCGTCGCGGGCCCGCCGATGGCCTCGGCGCCGCCGAACTTCGCGCGCGCGGTCACGTCCTCGAAGCGCCACTCGCCGAGCCCGCGGTAGATGCGGTGGTCGTCGCCCGCGTAGGTGATCAGCAGGTCCGCGTGCCCGTCGTTGTCGAAGTCGGCAATGAGCGGCGTGCGCGCCTCGCAGAACGAACCGTCGTCGCGCTGCGCGTTGATCCCGGCCGTCGTGACCGCGACGAACGTCCCGCCATCGTTCCGATAGAGCGCGTTGCCGATCCCGCCGACGAAGAGCAGGTCGTCGTCGCCGTCACCATCGATGTCATCGGCCGCGACGCCGCCGCCGGAAAAGGTCGGCGGCCCTTCGAGGCGTGTGCGCCGCAGCTCGCTGAGCCACTGCGACGAGCGGTGCGTGAAGCCGATGCCGCTCGCGCGGGTGTCGTCGCGGAACAGCGCGCCTTCCTTCGCCCGGCGGGTGCGCGTCGCGGACACGATGCCGCGCACCTTGCGGTTCGAATCGGCAGCCTCGGCGTTCGCCGCGGACAAGCGATAGATCTTCTGCGCCGCGCGCCGCACGTCCGGCTCGATCAGCGAGTTCGTCTCGAGCCGCTCGCGCGACAGACCGCCGGCGACACGCAACAGAAGGACGCCGTACTGCGAAACGCCCTCGGCCAGGATCTCGGCCGCGAACGGGTCGGGCGCGAGCGCCGGCGCATCGGACGCTTCGAGCGCCGCGTCGATGTACGTCCAATGCTTGCCGAGGTCGCGATACGAATCGCAGTCGTACGCCTCGAGCGACACGCGCTGCGCCGGCGAGAGGCGCGGGAAGAACTGGACGTCCTCCAGGTCGTTCACTTCGTGAGGCGTCAGGAGCTGCACGGCCGCCGCGGCATCCGCGGAGCGGATCAAGCTGCGGTTCGCTTCCTGCGCCGACGCCGCAGCCATCTTCAGCAGTTGGAGCGAGAACGAACGCATCGCGTTGTCGTAGCTGGAGAAGAACGCGACGAGTTCGTCCTTGTTCGGCGGCATGTTCGCGAGCGCGTAGAAGCGCTCGATGTTCACGCCGAAGCGCTGCTGCACGTCGAGCTCGCTCAGGTTGTTGTATGCGCCGTACGCCGCGAGCTTCTCGTCGATGATCGCATCCAAGACGCGGCCCGCGTGGGCGCGCATCTCGGCCGTCGGTACGACGACGTCCGCGGCGCCGTCGACTTCGCCCGGTTCGGCGATCAGCTCGCGCCACGCGGCGCGGAGCAGCGCGGCGTCGATCTCGGCCGCGCTCGTCGCGCGCGCCGTTTCGTCGGCGACCAGCAGCGCGCAGAGCGTCACCGTGTCGACGGCTTCACGCAGCACATCGATCGACGCGTCGTCGAGCTCGAGCAAGCGGCTTCCGCCCTCGAGCAGGTACTCCTGTTGCACCGTGAGGATGGCGCGCAACGAGTAGGCGATCGAGCTGTACTGATTCTTGCGGAGCTGCGAGAGCACGACCTCGCGCTCGCCGAACGTCACCCGCATCTCGCCGAGCAAGCCCGACTCCACGCGAAAGACGCGTCCGACCTCCTCGGTGACGGCGGAGGCGAGCGCGCCCGCCGCGGGCTCGGCGTCACCGAGCCGTCGCGAAGCCGCGCCCCACACGTGCCAGACGAACTCGGTCTGCAGCTCCACCCGTTCCTCGCGCCCCGCCTCCGAGAGCGGCGTCCCGAAGACGTAGTTCTCGAAGCGACAGGCGGACGAATAGCACTTCGCGTCACGCGCCGACTCCAGCCGCTCCATCACCGAAAGGATCGGCGCCGTGGGCGATTCCGATGCGGACTGCGCATCCAGCGGAGCGGACGCGACGGCGAGCGTCGCGGCGACGCACAGCAGGGAACGAAACGAGCGGGTGATGTGGGAGGGATGCATCGCGATGAAGAATGGAGACGCGCCGGGACGGGACGAACGCCTCGCGTCGCGGCGCAGCGTGGCGCCGCGAACGAAACAGGAGGCGACGGGCAGTTCGTTCCGCTATTAAAGCAACCTCGTCGCGCCGCGGACACGGGGAGTCGAGTTCGGAGCGTGGCGGCGCCGATCCTTACCGATGCGGATCTCGGGTCGCGCGGCCCTTCACACGCGGTGCACGGTGGAAGAGATTGCCGTATGCCCGGAATCCGCGGGCGCGCATCGGCCCTGCGGACGCCGGGAGCGCCGCGTCGGACGCTTCGCCCGCGCGCTTTTTCGCGCAATGGACGTTTGGTTCTGCGGACGGAATGCCGACGTACCCACCGCGGGAGTCGTCCCCTGACTCCCTTCCGAAACCCGCCGCGCTCCATAGAGCTGGTCCTCGCCATCATGGGTACACGTTCCCCGCTTGCGTCCGTTCGTTTCTCCCTCCTGGTCGCCGCCGCGCTCCTCTCGAGTTGTGGCTCGCTCGCGCATCGCCGTTCGTCCGGCGAACTCTCGCGCAGCGTCGTCGCGGCATCGGCGCCCGCGCCGAGCCTGTCGACGTCGCGCACGACGCGCAGCGATGACGACGAGGAGGACCGCCCCGTGTTCGGCGACATGCGCTGGCCGGGCAAGGACGCGCCCGCGCCGCTGGACACGTTCAACGCCCAGGGGCTCTACCTCGGCTTCGGTCTGACGCACGGCGAGATCCTCGGCGAACTCGACGGCTCGACCGCGGTCGTCGACGACGTCATGACCCCGACCGAGTTCGTGTTCCTCCCGGACATCGAGGCATCGCAGGGCTTCTCCGCGAACCTGGCGCACCGCTGGGAAGTGTGGGAGCTGCAGCTCGGCTATGGCTCGACGGACTACGACGCGTCGTTCGGCGGCGTGCAGATGGACACGAAAATCAAGACGATCGATCTGAACATCAAGCACCACTACCGGGTCGACACGAGCATGCAACCGTACGTGCTGCTCGGTTTGGGCTGGGCCAAGGGCCGGATCAACGACGGCGCGCAGGACATGAGCGGCATCTACGACGCCAAGCTCAAGGACGGCATCAACGTCAACGTGGGCGGCGGCGTCTCGCTGTTCGTGACGCCGACGATCGCGCTGTTCGGTCAAGCCGTCTATCGCTTCGGTCGCTACGACTCCGTCGACGGCACGTTCGGAACGACGCTCGTGTCGGGCACGATCGACGCGGACTCGTACGAGGTCACGCTGGGCGCGAGCTTCCGGATCGGCCGCGAGCGCCACTAGCGCTAGCGAACGCGATAGACGAAGACCTGTCGTCCAGGGCTCGGCCCATAGCGCTTCTCGAAGTACGGCAAGATGTCGCGGTCGTTGCGCTCGCGCGGTGACAGGATCACGGTGTTGATCCCGTACTTGTCGATCATCGCCTCGAGGTCCTGCGTGCGCCCGGATCGCTTCCAGGTGAACTCGAAGGCGTAGACGTCGCGATCGAGCAGCACGCCGTAGTGCCACGCGCGCCCCGCCGCGAGCACGGCGTCGGGCTGCATGCGCGCCTCGAAGCGCCGCGCCACCTCGACGTCCTCCAGGTGCTTGCGCTCGATGCGCTTCCAGCGATAGCGAGGCGCCGTGTCCGTCGCGAGCACGAGGCCGAGCACACCCGTCGCGACGACGAGCCCCGCCGCCCGCGCTCCGCGCGCGTTCAGCGATCGCGTGAACGGCCAGAGCGCGAGCCGTCCGACGTCGCGCACGACCTCGGTCGCCGCCGGAATCGCCAGCACCCAGATGGGCAGCATCAGGCGCGCGGCGAACCCGAAGTACACGCTGATGATCGCGAGCGTCCCGAGCGTGTAGAACTCCGCCGAGTCGCGGCGCTTGAGCCACACGATCGCGATGCACGCGATCAGGAAGAACGCGATCCAGGGCTCGCTCTCGCCGCGCGTGATCATGCGCCTGCCGAGCACCTCGAGCGCTTCACCGCTCCGTTCGGGAAAGCGCGCGAGGACCTCCCCCACACTCAGCCGGCGCGACTCCGGATCCCCCATGTCCTCGTGGAACATGCCGGTCCCGTAGGAATAGAGCAGCGTCTGATCGACCGGATGCGGCGTGTCGAGGCGCGCGTTCCGGACGCTCCACGGCACCTGCATCAGAACGGCGGCCCCGATGCAGAGACCGGCGCGCACGAGATGCGCGCGCCACGGTTCCACCTCCCCGCCGCGCGCCAGCCAGCGCTTCAGCAAGCGCATCGCGACGATCGACGGCGCCAGCAGGAGCAGCACGGTGCGGACGTACGCGGCCGAACCGAGGAACACGCCGAGCACGAGGTCGCGCTTCCACGACGGCCGCTTCTCGCACCAGCGCTCGAGCAGCAAACCGACGAGCAAGAGCGTCGTGCCGGGGACGTCCGACATCGGCTGATTGCACAGCTCCTGGTAGCCCGGATTCAGCCACACGACCAGCGCGACGAGCAGCGCGAGCCACGTGCCGAGACGCGCGCGCGCGAAGCAGAAGAGCAGCGCGCAACCGAGCACGCCCCACAGGCTGACGAACAGGTTGAGCGCGAAGAAGTCCGTCCCGCGCAGCGCGAGCAGCGGCGCGATCATCCACGTGAAGCCCGGCGGCCGGATCCGGAACGCCTCGCCGAGCATGCTGTAACCCTCCCCACGCACGACGTTGCGTCCGGTGAGGATGTACATCGAAGCGTCGTTCGCGGGGTCGTACCACGGGTGCACGAACCAGACGAGGCTGACGAGCATCGCCGCGGAGAGGAGCGCCAGCGCGAGGATTCCGGAGCGCGACCGCGAACCGTTCGCGTCGGCGGCATGTGCGGGTTCGGCCGCGGCGCGACCGGACCTCTTGGCGGTGTCGTTCGGCATCGTCGACGCGCGTGAATCCTACCCCATCGCGTCGATCGAACTCGCGACATGCTAGCCCGGGTTATTCATGAGGATGTGCGGCAGTAGCTGCAGCTCGGTTCCTGCCGGTGCTCTGCGGGCGTTGGCCCCGGAGGCGACCTTGTCAGGTCGTCGAGGACGCCGACGTTCGCAACGTGCCGGCAGGGGCCGAGAGACCGGCGTAGCCGGTCGATTGCAGCT
>JAJDEV010000204.1 GCA_029259605.1 Planctomycetota bacterium
GCCGAGCGCGAGGACGTCACGCGTGCGCAACCTCTGCCCGAGCGGTGCGCGCCTCAGGCGTACGGTGTGAAAATCGATCAGCCACGGCCGCTCGTCCGCATCGACGAGCACGTTTCCGGGATGCAGATCCGGATGGTCGACGCCTGCCGTGTGGAGCGTGGCGAGCAGCTCGCCGAGCCGCCGCGAGAGCCGCGCGCCGAGCTCGCGCGGCGGGGTGAACGCATCGGCCGAGGTCGGCGCCAGCAGCTGCTCGAGCGTGAGCGCGTTGTCGATCGCGCGCATGCGCACCTCGGAACCGTGCGCCGTGCGACGAACTTCGAGCGGCGCGGGAACGTCGATCCCGCGCTCGTGCAGCGCGACCAGCGCGCGGAACTCGTTGTTGGCGCGGGAGCCGTCGCGGAGTCGCTGTAGCGCGTTGGGGTGGTGAAAGCGCTTGATCACGACCGCGGTGCCGTCGGTTGTCCGTCGTGATTCGTCGAGCAGGACGGTCCGAAAGCGACCGCTCTTCAGCACGCGCGGCGGCGCGTCCGTCCGTCTCGGTGTTTCCACCCGGGCATCATAGCCGTCTAGAATCGCGGGCCTTGACGTTGCAGCTCTACATCCTGCGCCAGCTCGCGATCTCGGTCGGCTTCTCGACCGCCGGAATCGCGCTCGTGGTTCTGCCGACCGTGCTGATCTCGGCCATCCACACGCTGGGGCCGGTGAGTCTGCGCGCGGTGTTCGGCTACCTGCCGCTCGCGCTCGTCGACGTGGTCCCGTTCCTGTTGCCGATGGCGTTCCTGCTGGGCGTCGTCGCGACGTACGGCCGCCTGGCCGCGGACCGCGAGCTGATCGCGATCCGCATGGCGGGGATCCATCCGGCGCGCCTGGCGCTTCCGGCGATCCTGGTCGCCGGGCTCTTCGCCGGTTGGACGTACCACCTGGTCGGCGGCGTCGCGCCGAACTCGAAGTACGAGTCGCGCAACTACACGCGCCGCCAGGCGGTCGAGGCGTTCAAGAACTTCACCGAGGGTGGGGGCGACCTGGAGTTCGGCAACTCGTCGCTGACGTCGCGCACCGCGTACGGGAACGTGCGCGAGGGCGTGCTGCTCGACCTGCGCGAGGAGGAGGGCAAGGAGGTCACGGTGACGGCCGACCGCGCGATCCTCGCGATTCGATACGATCGCGAGCTCGAGGACGACGTGCTCATCATCGAGTTCGAGGGCGCGCGCGTCCTCGGCGATGGCGCGCGGCTGTACGACGAGTTTCCGTACTGCGTGCTCCCGCTCGGCGAGCTGTTCCGCTTCGTGCCGCGCAACCGGGGCAACGCGAAGTACCACGTGAATCGGGAGATCCGCGAGAAGCTCGCCGACGACACGATCACGCCCGAGGTCCGGCGCGAGTTCCGCTTCGAGCTGCACCGGCGCATGGCGCTCGCGCTGACCTACTTCGTGTTCCTGCTGGTGGGCATCCCGACCGGGATCGTGCTGCGCTCGAGTACGCAGCTCGGCGCGTTCACCGGCGCGGTCGGCTACGGCATCGTGTACT
Source organism: Planctomycetota bacterium (assembly GCA_029259605.1). Lineage (GTDB taxonomy): Bacteria > Planctomycetota > UBA1135 > UBA1135 > OFTM281. The sequence continues at coordinate 1,528 of JAJDEV010000204.1, forward strand.
TCGTCGTCGCCCTCGAGGTGGGCAAGGCGCTCGCGAAGTCGGATCAGGTCTCGCCGCTGTTCGCCGCCTGGATGCCCACCGTGCTCTTCTTGATCCTCGGCGGCGTTCTCTCCTATCGGGCGCTCTTCCGATGAGGTGTGGGGGCTTGCGGTTCGGCGGCCTTCTCGACCGCTACGTGGCGAAGCTGTTCACGCTGTCGTACCTCGCGGCGTTCTTCCTCGTCGTCGGTCTGTTCTTGATCGTCGACATGGCGTTCAACATCGACAACTTCCTGCGCGAGGAGAACGGCATCACGCCGACGGGGCTCGACGTCGCGCACTACTACGTGCTGCAGATCCCGTTCGTGTACCTGCAGCTCTCCCCGTACGTCGCGTTGATCGCGGGCATGTTCACGGCCGCGAAGATGTCGCGCCTGAACGAAGTCGTCGCCGCGCTCGGCGCGGGCGTGGGGCTGCGCCGCCTGTGCGCGCCGATCTTGATCGGAGCGACGCTGCTCGCCGGCGGGATGTTCGTCCTGCGCGAGTGGGCGACCGACGAGCTGGGCGCCCGGCGCGACCTGATCCTCGACTACCTCGACGAGCATCGTCCGTATCCGATCTACACCAACCTGACGGTGCGCGATCGTGAGCAACGCAAGGTGCGCATCGCCGAGTATCGGCCCGCACCCGTCGACGGCGGCGTGCCCGAGATCCTGCACCTGACCTGCAACCTGCAGGACGGCAATCGCTCGATCGTGATCGTTGCCGAGCGCGCGACCCCGCTCGACGGCGGGCGCTGGCTCCTCGAGGGCTCCGAGCGTCAGGAAGCCGACGAGTTGGCGCTGCGCAGCTCGAGTCCGGAGGTGCTGACGGACGTCGTGTTCGAGCCCGAGGACGTCGAGCGCGCGTACAAGGGGCGCGAGAACCCGATGGACCTGTCGTTCACCGAGTCGCGCGAGCTCCTGCGCCGCGACCCGACCAACGCGCAGTACCGCACGCTCTTCCACTACCACGTGACGTTCCCGTTCGCGGGCCTCGTCCTGCTGTTCGTCGGGCTGCCGTTCGTGTTCAACCAGGAGCGCGGCAAGGCGGGCGAGCGCATCGCCAAGGGCTTCTTCCTCTGTGTCGTGTACTTCGGCGTCGAGTTCATCACGCGGACGCTCGGCCTCCAAGGACAGATCGGTCCGCTGCTCGCGGCGTGGATCCCGGTGATCGGCTTCGGAGCGCTCGGGCTCGTGCTGTTCGGCTCGATGCGGAGCTGACGTCGGTTTCGCGCCCCGTTCCGTCGGGCTTGGAGGCCGCCCCGGCGCCCGCCCGGCGGCCGAGTTTTTGGCCGGCCGCCGACTTCGCCTCCTTCCTGCGGGAAGACGGCGGTCCCCGGGTCGTACACTTCCGACGCGCCCCTCGCGGTCACCCGAGGCCGCCGCCGCCACCTCGAACCCCCTTCGACGATGCCGACCCGTCACCCGTCTCGCCTCTCGCTCGCGCTGCTCGCGTCCCTCCTTCCCGCCGTCCTGGGCTGCCAGAGCACGAGCAATCGTCCCGCGAACGTGGTGATCGACCTCGTCCAGCAGGGGCAGTACGAAGCGGCGGTCGTCGAGGCCAAGAGCTTGATCAAGCACAAGCCCGACGATCCCGAGCTCCAGCGCCTGCTCCGCGACGCGGAGATCGCGCTGCTCCTCTCCCAAGGACGCGACGTCTCGTTCTCGGGCGATCCGGAGCGCAGCCTGGAGTACTTCCGCGAGGCGCTGCGCCTCGATCCGGACAACGATGTGGCGCTCGGCTGGGTGGCCAAGACGCGCGTACAGCTCGCCGAGTCGCACCTCGACTACGCGCTCTCGCTCACCGATCCGCACGACCTCGACGAGGCCGAAGCCGAGTTCGAGATCGCGCTGTCGCACATCCCCGAGGGAAATTACGGCTCGCGCGTCGAGCGCATCCGCCTGCAGGCCGAGCTCGGACTCGTGCGCGTGCTGCACCTCAAGACGTACCACGAGACGCTCAGCGCGAGTCAGTTCGAGGAAGGCCTGCGCAGCTTCCGCGAGTTCCTGCTCGCGCGCGCCAAGCACGGTTTCGACGTCGCGTACGAGCACCATAGCGGCAACAAGAAGGCGCAGACGCGCAGCAAGGAAGTCGACGTCATCATGGCGAACGAGGGGATCTCGAAGGCCGAGGGGCTCGAGGCCGACGGGTTCTTCCACGCCGCGCGCAACCAGTTCCGGATGGTGCTGCTCATCGATCCGAAGAACGCGATCGCGCGCGAGGGGCTCGACCGCACCGACCTCGAGGCGCGCGCGAACGAGCACCTCTCCTCCGCCCAGATGAAGATCATCCGCGGTGAGTTCGAGCAGGCGGCCGAACTGATCGAAGACGCGGGAGAGATGACGACCGATCAGGCCGACTCGGTCGGCCTCGTCGCCGCCGAGCTCGAGGATGCGCGCCTCGCGAAGCTCTACGAGACGGCGGTCGGCCTCGAGCGCGACTACCGCTATCCGGAAGCCGTCGCCGCGTTCGAAGTGTTGCTCGAGGAAGTGGGCTTCTATGAGGATGCGGTCGCGCGCCGCGACACGATCCTCGAGTTCATCCAGCTGGCCGAGGAGTGCTACGCCAACGCGCTGGCCGCGACGACCGACGAGGAAGCGGCGAGCTACCTGCGACGCATCCCGGTCTTCTGGCCCGAGTACAAGGACGTCGAGCAGCGCTTGGCCGCGATCGAAGCGCGCGCCGGCGACGGCGACGGCAACTAGGCGGGCGCGCCGTCCGCCGGGCGGCGTGTCAGCCACGCGAAGAGCGCGCCCGCGCACGACACGATCGCGGTTCCGATCACGAACACGCTCGGGACGCGCCCGAGGTCGCCCCAGACGACGACGCCCCAGTAGAGGTACGGCATCCAGCTGCTGATCGCGAAGACGGTCCAGCGCGTCGAGGCCGGGAAGCGCCACTCGACCTCGCCCGCTTCCTCCGGTGCAGGGCCGACCTCGGCGTCGATGCGGTCGAGCTCGGCTGTCGCGCGGTCGAGCAGCGCCTGGTTCTCGCGCAGCGTGCGGACCCCGATCTGAACCGCGTAGAGGTTCGCGAGCAGGGTCACGATGCCGAGCAGCGCGTGCACGATCGACGGCACGCCGATGAAGCGTCCGTATCCCAGCACGGCCGTTGCCACCGCGATCGCCGCGCTGAGGAGCGCGACCGGATAGGCGCGACGGGACGCGAAGAAGTCGTTGAGCTCGATCAAGAACTCGGCGCCGAGCGGGCGCGCTTGCATCGCCGCCTTCAGCACCCGGCCGGTCACGATCATGAACAGGATCAGGAGCGTGTTGGTCGCGACGCAGAGGATCGACGTGAACAACCCCATCATCAGGTGCTTCTGCGTCCCGTCGTACGAGAGGCCGAGCACGACCGTGATCACGAGCGCGGGGACGAGCGTGAACGCCAGCGCCGCGTAGTAGTGGAGCATTCGCATCGGGGCGCAGACGATAGGTCAGCGGGTCCGCCGCCTCAATCGATCGCTCGCATCACGGCGTCGATCGGGATGTCGGCCATGCAGATCGGCCCGCTCGCGTGGGTACAAGTGTGCGAGAAGCACGGCGCGCACCCGGGGCCGTTCGGCGCGCGCAGTTCGACGTGCCCGGCACCCGTACGCGGCCACGGCCCGGTGCGCGCCGCGCTGCGAGGGCCCTCGAGCGCGACGACGCGCATGCCGCTGGCCCACGCGACGTGCATCGGTCCCGAGTCGCAGCTGACGAGCGGGACGCCGCGCTCGCCCGCGGCGGCGAAGAAGCCGACGAGCTCGCGCAGCCGTTTTTCGCCACCCCACGTCGCGGCGGCGCGCGACGACGCGAGCGCGTCCTCGAAGTCGCCCAGCACCTCGGACTCGGCGGGGCCGGCGAGGATCAGCGGGGTTCGCCCGCGCGCGACGAGTTCGGTCGCGAGCGCCACCCAGCGTTCGACCGGCCAGCCGCGGACGTCCCCGCGGGAGGACAGGTGGAGCGCGACCGCACGCTCGGGCGTCCCCGTCATCCGCGCCAGCCGCGCGCGCCCGCCCTCGATCTCGGCGGCCGTCGGGGCGAGGTCCGTACGCGGTGCGCGCACCGCGCGTGGGGGAGCGACGTGCGCCGCGAGCGCTTCGATGCGGTCGAGCAGATGCTCACGCCCCGTCGCCGTGGGGGGTGCGGCGTCGTTCAGCAAGAGGCGCGCGCTGCCCTCGCTCCAGTCCGCGCGCGCGAAGCCGGTGCGGCGCGGGGCGCCGGACAGGAACGCCGCGCTCGCGCTCTTCCAGTTCCCCTGCGCGTCGATGGCCCAGTCGGGGTCGAACGCGCGCAACGCGCGACGCAGCGTGAGCCACGCGCGGGCGCCACCGCGTCGCTCGAACGGAATCACGCGCTCGAGTCCGGGCAGGCCCTCGAGCACGCCCGCGAACTCGGGCTGCACCGCCCACGCGATTCTGGCGCCCGGGTACGTCGCGTGCAGGGCGTGGAGGATGCCGATCGAGCAGACGACGTCGCCCAGGTGCGACAGTCGGACGATCAGGATGCGGGGGAGTTCGCTCAAGGACGTAGCGCGACGGAACGGTATCCTCGGTCCGCCCCGACGGGTGAGCATGATACGCCGCATCTCCACGAAGTTGGTCCTCGCAGTTCTGACGGCGGTCGTGCTCCCGTTCGTCGTCTTCGCGTTCTACATCAACGAGCAGATCGCCGAGCGCGTGACGCGCCACGTCGTCGAACAGGCGTTGATGGGGCTCGCGAAGAACCTCGCGAACGAACTCGACTCGTTCGTCGTCGAGTGCCGCCAGGACGTCGAACAGTGGGCCGACATGCCGCTCACCGTCGAGGCGGTCACCGAGTCCAAGTGGGAGCGCGGCGCGGCGCGCGCGGCCGGCACGACGCCCGTCGCGACGTGGGATGCGAACGTGCTCGCGAAGTGGGCGCGCGAGGACACGACGCCGGCGAACTTCGATCGCGAGCGCCTGTACTGGCGCGCGAGCCTCACCGGCGAGTTCGACCGCTACGTGACACTCAAGGCCGAGTACGACGTCCTGCTCGTCGTCGGCGAGGATGGGCGCTTGGTCACGTGCAGCGCGCAGCATCCCGGCGGCGCGCTCTTTTCGCCGGAGTACGTCGGCTCGCTCTTCGAGTACGACTACAACGACGAGGCTTGGTTCCAGGACGCGCTGACCCAGGACCACATCGCGACCGTCGACCACCACGTCTCACCGTTCCGGCTGCTCGAGGTCAACGATCCGTCCGAGCCGTCGTGGGGTTACAACCTCGGCTTCGCCGCGCCGATCCACGACAAGAACCAGCCCGACAAGGTGATCGGCGTCGTGTACGCGCTGGTCAACTGGTACTACTTCCAGGAGCGCGTCGGGAACGGTGTCATCCAGGAGACATTCCGGGGCTTGGTTCCGAAGGAGAAGGAGCCGTCGCCCTACGCATGGATCTGGGCCAGCGACGCGGACACGATCCTCGGCCACCCGAAGCGCTCGCTCTACTACCAGAGCATCGTGAACAACGTGAAGCTGCCGCAGCTGACGGCTGCGGTACGCGCGAACGCGGACGGGTGGGGGCTGTATCCCGAATACCGCTTCAACGGCAAGACCAAGAACGCGGCGTTCAAGCGCTGCCGTCCGCAGGAGCTGGGCGGTTTCGGGTGGGTGGTCGGGGTCGGCATCGACAACGACGACATCTACGCGACCGCGGACGAGTTGCAGTCCCTGCTCCTCGGCGGAACATCCCTCGTGTTGTTGATGGCCGTCGGTTGGACGCTCTTCATCGCGCGCCGAACGACGGCGCCCATCCTCCAGCTGCAGCAGTACACGCGTCGCGTCGCCGAGGGCGACCTCGACGCGCAGGTCGACATCCCGTCCGACGACGAGCTCGGCGCGCTGGCCGAGGACCTGAACCGGATGACGCGCAAGCTCAAGGAGCAGCAGGACCGCCTCGTCAAGGCGGAGAAGGACGCGGCGTGGCGCGAGATGGCGCGCCAGATCGCGCACGACATCAAGAACCCGCTGACGCCGATCCGGTTGTCGGTCGATCTGCTCGAGCGTGCGCGGCGCGAGCAGGCGCCCGGGTTCGACACGATCCTCACGCGCACGATGGAGCTCGTCCGTCGGCAGGTCGTGCACCTGCAGGAGATCGCTCAGAACTTCTACGAGTTCACCGGGGGCCACAAGCTCAAGCTCGAGATCGTCGACGTGTCCGACGTGCTCGACGAGGTGCTGCATCTGCACGACGCCTGGGCGGTCGAGCTCGGCGTCGAAGTGCGGCGCGACGGCGAGTCCGCGCGCGTGATGGCGGACGTCGGCAAGCTGCGCCGTGTGTTCGTGAACCTGGTGTCGAACGCGTTGCAGGCGATGCCCGAGGGCGGGACGCTCTTCGTCTCGATCGAGCGCGACCGCGATCGCGTGCGCGTGTCGTTCCGCGACACGGGACAGGGGCTCGCCAGCGAGGCGCGCGCGCATCTCTTCGAGCCGTACTTCACGACCAAGAGCGAGGGCACGGGGCTCGGGCTCGCGATCTCGAAGCAGGTGATCGAGCAGATGGGCGGTGCGATCGAGCTCGCCCCGTCCACGGAGGACGGAGGCACCGTGGCGACGATCTCGCTGCCCGTGTTCGAGGACGACGCGGACCAGGCAGGATGAGCTCGGGATCGGTGGTGCTCCTCACCGGTGCGACCGGGTTCGTCGGCGCGCACGTCGCACGCGTCCTCGACGAGCGCGGCGCCGATGTTCACGCCTTCGTGCGCCCGACCTCTCGCCGCGAGGCGCTCGACGGCGTGCGCGCCACGTGGCACGCGGGGGACCTCGAAGACGCCGCGTCGATCGACGCCGCGGCGCACGCGGTCGCGCGTGTCGCGCGCGAGCGGGGCGTGGCTTCGCGCCTCGTTCACGCCGCCGCGCTGATCAGCTACCGACCGTCGGACGCGGCGCGCTCCGAGGCGATCAACGTCGGAGGTACGGCGCGCATCCTCGATGCGTGTGTCGCGCACGGCTTCGGGCGCGTGGTCTTCGTGAGCTCGGTCGTCGCCGTCGGGCAGGCGTCGGACGCGAAGTCGATGCTCGACGAGGACGCGACCTACAACGGCGCGCGGCTCGGGAGCGCGTACGTCTCGACCAAGCGCGCGGCCGAGGAGCTGGTGCTGGCGCGTCGCGCAGAGCTCGATGTCGTCGTCGTCAATCCGGGCGCCATCTTCGGCGCCGCGCTCGAGCCGTCGAACACGACGCGCTTCCTGCGCAGCGTCGCGAGCAGTCGCATCGTGCCTCCGTCGCCGCCGGGTTCGCTCTCGGTCGTGGGCGTCGAGGACGTCGCCGAGGGCATCGCGCTCGGCCTCGAACGCGGAGCGCGCGGTCGGCGCTATCTCCTGACCGAATCGAATTGGCGGGTCGGCGAGCTCTTCGCGCTCGTCCTGAACGCGCTCGGGCGACGCGCGCGCACGATTCGCGTGCCGCGACCGATCTGGCGCGGAGTCGTGGGGTTCGCGCGCGCGATCGACCGCCTTCGACCGTTCGAAGTGGCGGCGCCCGAGGCGCTGCACCTGCTCGGTGAGCATTACCGCTTCGATTCGCGGCGCGCGCGCGAAGAGCTCGGATGGAGCCCGCGTCCGTTTCCCGAGGTGCTCGCGCGCACGCTCGAGTGGATGCGTTCGAGGGAGCTGATCGCATGAGCGCGTGCCGCGTCGGCGTGATCTTGCCCGCCTTCGACGAGGAGCAAGCGCTCCCGCTCGTGCTCGCCGAGCTTCCTCGCGATGCCGTCGACGTGATCGTCGTGGTCGACAACGGTTCGACCGATCGAACGGCGGACGTGGCGCGCGAGAACGGCGCCGTCGTGGTGCACGAATCGCGTCGCGGATACGGCCAGGCGTGCCTCGCGGGCATCGCGGCGCTGCTCGGCGACGCTCCCGAGCCGTCGATCGATCCGCTCTCGGACGAAGACGTGATCGTCTTCCTCGACGCCGACCATTCGGACTATCCCGAGGACCTGCTCGACGTCGTGCGCCCGATCCTCGAAGGACGCGCCGACTTCGTGATCGGCTCGCGCATCTTGGGCGGGGCGGGGCTCGACGCGCTCCTGCCGCAAGCCTGGTTCGGCAACCAGTTGGCGTGCTTCCTCATGCGCCTCCTGTTCGGCGCGCGCTACACCGACCTCGGTCCTTTTCGAGCGTTGCGTGTGGACGCGTTGCGCGCGCTCCACATGGCGGATCGCGACTTCGGGTGGACGATCGAGATGCAGCTCAAGGCGCACTCCCAGAAGCTGCGCGTCGTCGAGGTTCCGGTTCGCTACCGCGCGCGCATCGGCAAGAGCAAGATCACCGGTACGGTTTCGGGCACGCTGCGCGCGGGCTGGAAGATCCTGGGGTGGATCTTCGCGTGGCGCCTCGGTCGCGGCAAAGCCTCATGAAGAACCCGGGCTAGCGTTCGTCGTTGATTCCGGCGGGCTCGCCCCAGGTGCCGGAGATCGTGGCCCAGCGGACGCCGACGATGTCGAGCAACCAGTCGAACCAACCCAAGTAGGGGAAGACACGCTCGTGCTCGACGATCAACTCCGAGCGTCCCGAGTCGGCCGCGTTGCCACGCGCGATCGATTGCGCGGGAGCCGGGATGTCGATCGAGAGGATCGTGAACGCGATCGCCGACGACCGGAACGTGCCGGAGTTCGGACTCGTTCGCTCGAACTCGAGCGATGCGCAGGACGAGAGGAGCACCGCGCTCGCAACCACGCAGCCCACGGTTCGGGCGAAGGTCCGGATCACGTTCATGCGCGCGACGATAGCTCGCGCGTCGGAGCCGCGCCAGGACGAGTCCACGATCGCGATTCGCCCGCGGCGGGGCGGGCACGCGCGACGCGGATCGCCGCTGACGCACGACTTGTCCGCTCGGCGGAGCTACGCTGGCCGATGTGAGCCCCGGAAACGACATCATCGGCACGGATTCATCCGATATCGCACTGCGCGAGCACCGCGCGCGCTTCGGAGCGCGGTTCGGCGATCCGGACGGCGTGCGCGTCTTCTTCGCCCCCGGCCGCGTCAACCTGATGGGCGCGCATCTGGACTACAACGGTGGTCCCGTCATGCCGATGGCGATCGATCGCGGGACGTTCGTGGCCCTGCGACCGCGCGCGGACGCCACGCTGACGCTCGCCTCGATGCTCGACCCCTTCGAGTACGAGGGACCGATCGACGCGCTGCCGACCGAGGCGCTCGGGCGTTGGGTCGACTACCCGATCGGAGTGATCCGCGCGCTGGCGCGCCGCGCGCCGTTCGAGTTCGGCGCGGACGTGCTCTTCGGGGGCAATCTGCCGATCGGCGCGGGCCTCTCGTCGTCGGCCTCCATCTGCGTGGGCACCGCGTTCTCGCTCGACGCTGTGTTCGGGCGTTCCGACGCGCCCCGCGACCTGATCGAGGCCGCGCTGTGGAGCGAGCGCGAGTTCGTCGGCGTCAAGTGCGGGATCATGGATCCGTTCGCGGTCACGCTCGCGCGTCCGGGACACCTGTTGTGGATCGACTGCGGGGACGAGTCGGTCGAACACATCCCGATCGACGCGAACGAGGTCACGATCGCGGTCGCGGACACCGGCGTGCGGCGCGAGCTCGCGCAGGGCGCGTTCAACGAGCGCGTCGCGCAGTGCGCGCTCGCGTTCGAAGCGCTCGTCGGCCACGCGGGCGGAGCGACGAGCTTGGCCGAAGTTTCAGCGGACGTGGTCGAGCGTCACGCGCACGAGCTCGAGCCGCCGGTGTTGCGTCGCGCGCAGCACGTCGTCGCCGAGGTCGCGCGTACGCACGCCGCGAAGGCCGCGCTCCTCGCCGGCGATCTCGCGGGGTTCGGAAGCGAGATGACCGCGGCGCACAAGTCGCTCCGCGACCTCTTCGAAGTCTCGATCCCCGAACTCGACGTGCTCGTCGAAGCGGCCGTGGAGTGGGACGGCGTGTTCGGGACGCGCTTGACGGGCGCCGGCTTTGGCGGGTGCATCGTCGTAGTGATGCGAACGTCGAGCCGCGAGGGCTTTCGCGAACACCTCGAGGCCGCTTACCGCGGGCGCTTCGACCGAAGCCCCGACGTCGAGTTCTTCGGTGTGGGCGCCGGCCCGCGCGAGGTGCTCGTGGGTCCGCTCACTTCGTAGCGCCGTACTGGCGCGCGCGCGCCGCCTCCAACACGAGCTCCGCAGCCAGGTCGCCCCGCAGGGTCGCCGCCGCGTCGGTCTCGAGCACGTCGACCGCCGCCGCCGGTCGTCCACCGAAGAGGTTGTTGAGCGCGAGCATCAGGCGTGCGTCGCGGTCGTACGGATGCTCGAGCACGTAGGACTCGAGCACCGCGAGCTGTTCGTCGAAGCGACGCGGCTCGGGGTAGAATTCGTGCTTGTCGACGGCGGCGCTCGCGAGTGAGCGATCGAGCTCGAGCCCGCGCCGCACGGCGAAGGCGCCGTAGTGGTAGTCGCCCGCAGCGAAGAGCGCGTCGCTCAGGATGATGTAGAGCGCGCCTTCCTCGGGCGCCAGATCGATCGCCTTCCCGTAGAGCTGCGCCGCGTCGGTGTAGCGCTCCTCGCGGAACGCCTGGTCGCCGAGTTGGACGTAGCGTTCGGACGCGCGTTGGATCGTCGTCTTCTCGGGAGCCGCCGGCGGTGCGGGGGCCGGCGTCGCGACGGACGCCGCGGTCTCGTACTCGTCGACGTAGACGGTGCGGTAGACAACCGTCTCGTAGGTCGTCGGGTAGTAGTAGGCGGAGTACGGGCGGTAGCCGGTGTACCAGATGGGGTACCAGCAGCTCAGGTACGTCGGCCAGTACCACGGGCTGCAGCGCGAGTAGCCCCAGCCGAAGTTGAGCGACCATGTCGTGCTTCCGCCGTAGTACGAGAAGCCCCACGGGCAGTAGTACGAGCGCGGGTACGCCCAGTGGTTGCCGCGATAGTAGTTCGTCGCACCGAGGTAGGGCGTCGAGTAGATGCCACCGACCGCGGCGATGCTCGCTCCGATCGCGACGTCGTTGGCGCGACCGATGGTCGCGCCAGTCGCGCGCACGCCGCGCGCGGCGCCCGGACGCACCTGCTCGAGCTTGCGCAAGCCGTCGACGGCGACGCGGTCCGTGCCGCGACCGCCGGGCGTCCGGACCGGGTCACCGGTGCCGCTCGCGGGCGTCGAGCGAACTCCACCGCTGCGACGTCCGCCGGTGTCCGAACGCACAGGGTCCGCGGCGTTCGACGGTGCGCTCGGCGCGGTGTCGGTTCGCGTCGCGCGCCGCATCGGGCCGCTCGTGTAGACGGGGTCCGGTCCGCGCTTCGTTCCGCGGTCGAGGCCGCGCGCGCCCTTGCCCGTCGGCGTCTTGGTTCCGAGCGTCGAGTCCCCGGGCACGACCCGGCCGCGCCCCGGGGCTTCGGATCGCGTGCCCGTGGATCCGCTCGGCGAGAGCGAACGATACGTGTCGATCGCGCGGACGACGGTTCGTTCGGACTCCCCGGTTCGACCGGGGGCGCTCGGCGCGTTGGACGTGCGCACCGGACGCGGGGTGTCGCTCGTCGACCGGGTCGTTCCGTTCGAGCGGGGCGTTCCCCGTTCGCGCGTTTGATCCGTCGCGCGCGTCGTGCTGCCGGCGGGGCGGTAGGGGGCCGGGAATCGAATCCGCGGCGTGGGCCTCGAGGGCGAGCTCTCCGCCCCGATCGAACCGTTGCCTGTCCCCGCAGTGGGGTCGGTGATCGGAGCGGAGTTCGAGTCGGCGGAGCGTCCCGTCGTGGTGCCTGCCGTGGACCGCGCGGAGTCAGAGGATCGGGTTCCGAGCTCGGAACCGGTGGACGGAGTGGGGATCGTCGTGCGCCCCGTGTAGATCGATGCGCCCGAGGACGTGGACGGACGTGCTCCGGTGAGCGGCGTCGAGCCGCGGTACGTCTGCCCCGAGCTGCCGGCGGTCGGAAGCGCGGAGCGCGAGCTGCCGGAGCTCGGCGAGGGGGTCGACGGCCGAACCGTCGGCGTGGGCCGAACCGTCGGCGTGGGACGCACCGTGGACGGGCGCGAGGTCGATGGACGCGACGTGCTCGGCCTCGAGGTGCTCGGGCGCGACGGCGTCGGGCTCGGGCTCGGGCGACTGGTCTGCGGCCTGCTCGTCTGCGGCCTGCTCGTCTGCGGGCGTGACGTGTTGCCCCGGCCGCGTTGCCCGAATGCGGGCTCGAGGCTGCCGATCGTGGCGATGGCGAAGAGGAGGGCGAGGGCTTGGATCCAAGGGCGCATGTCGGTTCTCCCGGGCGGGTCGGTGGCACGGTCGAGCCCCATAGCGCAAACGGAGTGCCGCCGCGCGAAGCCTTCCGAAGGGGCTCCAGGGGGGCCAGGGCGCCGATTCGGGCCCCGCGCCGCGAGCGGGTCCCCGGGAGTGGACACCCGCGGGCGACCTCCCGGGGCTACTCCCCGGCCACGAGCGGGAGGTAGAGCTGGACCCCTTCCGGCCCCTCCGCGCGCACCACGCGACAGTACGCGATCCCGGCGCGCTCGCCGGCGGGGGCGGCACGGCGGAGGAGCGCCAACGCGTCGCGCGAGAGTTCTTCCATGCCCTCGAGAACCAGCGCCACGCCCGGTACGTCGGAGCGCGTGGTCCAGCCGGCGGGCGGCGTGGTCCGCGCTTGGGCCAGGCGCACGAGGCAGCGCGTCGGTCGCCCCTCGGCGGAGAGTTCGAAGGAAGGCACAAGGTCCACGGCCGGCCCGTCGGGTCCGAGCGCCTCGCGCGCGGCCGCGATCCAATCCGCGGCACGCGCCAGGTGCGGCGCCCAGTCGAACGGCTCGGGCTCCAGGTCGATCGCGTACGCGCGGTACGTGATCGGCGAGAGGTCGATCGAGTGGATCACGCGACCGTCGACGAACGTGCTCTTCGCCCCCGCGCGCCGATCCACCGGTTGGAAGAAGCGATCGACCGAGTGGATGCGCGTGACCACGCGCTCGATGCTCTCGGTCCAAACGCGCGTCGTGTCCTGGAGCAGCGTCATGCGCGCCGGCCAGTCGCGCTTGCCGATCGTCTGCCACGCGTCGATGGCGAGGGCTTCGAGTCCCTCGCCCGATGGCAGCCTCGCGTCGATGCGAACCGGGCGCCCCTCGGCGTCGAGCGCGGCGACGAGCGTGCCGATAGTCGCGCTCGTGTGCGCCGCCTCCTCCGATTCGGAATGCGGAGCGACCGACGTCGTCTCTTGCACGGTCGCGACCCGCGTCGAGGCATCCTCGCCGTCGGACCAGTCGAAGCCGACCGGGTAGAACATCGCCGCGCGCCGCAGCTCCATCTGCAGGAGCGTGCTGAGTCGGTCGGGACGCTCGAACGCGCGCGATTGCCCCGTTCCCGGATCGACCGCCCAGGCCTGGTTGCCGAAGCGGTAGAAGAGCGAGCGGTCGGCCGCGCCGCCACGCAGCGAACGGATCGACCAGCGCGCCCGATCCGGGAAGAGGTAGACGACCTCGAGCTCGTGCGGGTCGTCGTCGCTTCCTTCGAACTCGATGCGCGACACCGCGAGGAAACCGGCGAAGCCCGACATGCCCGCGGGGGCGCCGGGTTGAAGGACTTCGTCGTCGCTCGCACCTTGCGCGCCGGCGGCGAGGGCGGTGAGCGCGACGGTCGCGATGCGGATGGCGAGCCGTTTCACGCGAGCCTCTCCCGGAGCGCGAGCGCCGCGCGTTCGAGCGTCTCCACTCGCTTCGCGAAGCAAAAGCGGACCTCCTTGGCGCCGCTCGTCGGGTCGACGTAGAAGCTCGAGCCCGGAACGGTCGCGACGCCGCCGCCGCGCAGCAGCCGGTGGGCGAAGTCGACGTCGCTCTCGCCCGGCCGAAGGAGCTCGGTCACGTCGGTCATCATGTAGTAGGCGCCGCGCGGCGGCCGGACGCCGAAGCCCGTCTCGCGCAGTGCGGCGTACAGGATGTCGCGGCGCTCGGTGTACTCGCGCCGCATGGTCTCGAAGTAGTTGTCGCCGAACGTCAGCGCCTCGGCCGCCGCCTCCTGCAGCGGCGCGGGTGCGCCGACCGTGAGGAAGTCGTGCACCTTGCGGATCGAATGGGACATCCCTTCGGGGGCGACGCACCAGCCGATGCGCCAGCCGGTCGCGCTCCACGTCTTCGAAAGCCCGCTGATCGTCACCGTGCGCTCGGCCATGCCGTCGAGCGAGCCGAGGGACACGTGCTCGGCGCCGTCGTAGAGGATGTACTCGTAGATCTCGTCCGTGATCGCAATGACGTCGTGCAGCGTGCAAAGGCGCGCGATCGCCTCGAGCTCGTCGCGGCCGAACACCTTCCCCGTCGGGTTGTGTGGCGTGTTGACGATGATCGCCTTCGTCTTCGGTCCGAACGCGCGCGCGAGCTCGTCCTCGTCGAACGTCCAGTCCGGTGCGTGCAGGCGAACGAAGCGCGGCGTCGCCCCCGACAGGATGCAGTCGGGCCCGTAGTTCTCGTAGAACGGCTCGAAGACGATGACCTCGTCACCCGGATCGACGAGCGCCATCAACGCGGCGATCATGCACTCGGTGGCGCCACAGCAGACCGTGACGTTGCGCTCCGCGTCCGTCTCGATGCGGTTGTACGCCGTCGTGCGCTTCGCCACCGCCTCGCGCAGCGATTGCGCGCCCCAGGTGATCGCGTACTGGTTCACGCCCGCATCGATCGCGCGTTTGGCCGCGGCCTTCATCGCCTCGGGTGCCTCGAAGTCCGGGAAGCCTTGGGCGAGGTTGATTCCGTTCTCGCGCGTCGAGACGCGCGTCATCTCGCGGATCACCGACTCGGTGAAGCGCGCGGCCATCGCGGAGGATTGGGAGGGCATCCCCGTAGCCTACGCCCGCGGCCCGTCTGTCGCTGCAAACACGCGGTGTTCTCGCGGCGGTCCGCGGGCTTCTCACAGAGGCCGTTAGGGCATTCGGTACGCCCACTCACGCCAAGGCGACGTGTCGTTCCCCAGGTTGCGGCCCGCGAGGCGCGACAGCTCGAAGATGGCGTTGTTGCGCATGGTGTTCGTCATGCGGTCCATCGCGTCGACGAGCAGGCGCGCGACCCGTCCCTTCTGTTCGGCGTGCGTTTCGCCGATGCGGGCGAGCGACGTGATCGCCGCGCGCTGGACGAGCGGCTCGCTGTCGGCGAGCAGGTCGCCCAGGAACGTGACCGACTCGTCGTCCCGCAACATGCCGAGGATGCTCGCCGCCTGCGCGCGAACGCCGGCCTCTTCGTCGATGAGGGCGACGCGGCACGTCGACGCGATCAACGGGTCGTCGGCGCCGGCCGCGACGACACACTGCAGCGCGTACGCCGCATTGTTGCGCGTCCACGGGTCGCCCGAGCGTTCGAGGAGCGACGCGATGCGCTCCACGGGCGTCATCGGGTCGCCCAGGATGCCGATGCCGAGGAGCACCTTCTGGACGACGTCCTTGTGCGGGTCCTCGAGCGCGGCGACGAGCGGACTGATCGCGGCCGGATCGCCGGCGAAGCCGAGCGCGACCGCGGCCACACCGCGGTTGCCGCGCGCGCCGGACTCGAGCGTGGTGACGAGGTCGGTCTGCCGCTCCAGCGCGCGCTTGCGCAGATTGGCTTCGAGCGCGCGCAGCGTGCGTACGTCGCGCTCGCTTCCCGGTCCGAGCTTGAGCTCGTTCCACCGCCGCAAGCTCTTGTCGAAGTTCGTGAGGAAGAACCCGATCGACTCGGGCGCCTGCTCCGCGGGCGCGACGTACGGCTCGCCTCGGGCTTCGTCGCTCTCCGGGTTGCTCTGGCACGACGCGCCGAGAACGGCGACGAGGACGAGCCCGATGGATGGGCGTACGAACGAGCGCGGGACCGCGATCATGATGACTTGGGCGAGTGGAGGGCTCGTCGTGAACGGGCGAACGAGAGCGAGGAGGGTCGGTCAGACGTCGCCGGCCCCCGCGTCTTCCCGCGAAGAGCGCACGGAGACCGGCCAAGAGGCGTGACGGCGGGTAGCCTACTATGGAGGATGGGGGACGACGCGCATGGCTGTACACGTTCTAGATGCGATGGTGCGAGACGGCTTCGAGGAGCTCGTCGCGCTCCACGACCGCAGCTCGGGATTGCGGGCCTTCCTCGCCATCCACGACACGAGTCGCGGTCCCGCGTTCGGGGGGCTGCGACGCTTCGCGTACCGAGACGAGAAGTCGGCCCTGATGGACTGCCTGCGCCTCGCGAAGGCGATGTCCATGAAGTGCGCGCTCGCGGGCGTGAACGGCGGCGGCGCCAAGCTCGTCCTCTTCGACCACCCTGGCCTCGATCGCGCGGCCGCGTACCGTTCGATCGGTCGCTCGATCGAGCGCCTCGCCGGACGCTACTACGCGGGGCCGGACGTCGGCACCGGAACCGCCGAACTCTCCAACGTCGCGTTCGAGACGAAGTACGTGACGCACCCCGGTCCCGCCGGCCCGGGCGACCTGCCCGGCGCGACGGCCGCGGGGGTCTTCGCCGGCATGCGCGCCGCGCTCGTGCATCTCGATGGCGAAGAGGCGTGGGAGGATCGCACGGTCGTGATCCAGGGGTTGGGGAGCGTGGGGCAGCGGCTCGCGGTGCGCCTGATCGGGTTGGGTGCGCGGGTTTCGGGGGTCGACCTCGACGAGGCGACCTGTGACCGCGCGCGCGGACTCGGCGTCGAGATCCTCGAGTCGGGCTCCGAGCTCGACAAGGCCGCGGACATCTTCTGCCCGTGCGCGATGGGCGGACTGCTGCACGACCTCACGATCCAGCGCATCGCCGCGCGCGCGGTGTGCGGCGCGGCGAACAACCCGCTCGCGCGCTCGCACCACGCCGAGCGCTTGCACGCACGCGGCATCCTTTATGTGCCGGACTTCGTCATCAACTCCGGCGCGGTGATTCGCGGCGCGGGTTTTCACCTCGACGGCCGCGCGACGCCGCTCGACGAAATCGAGGCGCGCATCGGGGAAGTGACGACGGACGTCTTGCGTAAGGCCGCGGAAGAGGCGATTCCTCCCTTCGTGTTGGCAAAGCGCGTTGCGGAGCAGCGCATCCGCGTCGCGCGCAACGCGGCCGACAGCGAACGGCAGTCCGCTCTCGGCGCCGGCGATGCGCCGCGCGAACGCGCGACGGCAGGCGACGAGCTCACGACCGAATCGACATCATCTTGAACACTCTCTTCCTCGGATTCGCTTTGCTCGGCGCGTGGCAGGAGCCCGAGGCCCAGCTCCCCTCCGACACGAGCGCGGTCCAGGTCGGATCGGCGGCGAAGTCGGACTATCTCGTCCGCGCGAAGGACGGCAGCACGCTGCTTCTCCTGCCGCGCGACGAGAAGCTGACGTACCGCGTCGACGTGGACATCGCGTTCCTCGAAGCCGCGCTCGGGAAGGTGACCCAGGTCAGCCGCATCGAGCCGTACGAACCCTCGGTGCTGCTCCAGGGAACGGGGCCGTCGAGCGCGTCGAGCGCGCGCGAGTCGGCGCACCTCTCGATCCACGCCAAAGGGGATTACGCGCTCTACTCCCTGGACAGCACGCTCGAGACGCTGCACCTGCCGCAGACCTGGCCGTCGATCGTCCATCGCTCGAGCTCCGACGGCACCACGAAGAAGCGCCGCGAGATCATGATCGGGATGCGCGGGGGCGCGCCGGCGTCCAGCTATCGACGCGACTCGAAGAAGGGCGCGCGAAAGGGCACGCGCATCTGGCGCGAAGCGGACGAGCGCAACGTGCCGGCGGACACGCTCGACATGCTCAGCGCGGTCTTCGCGTTCCGCACGTTGATTCGTTCGGACCAGGAAGAGCTCGTGCTCCCGCTGCTCGACAAGGACTGCCTGTGGCAGCTGACCCTGAAGCGCGGCGACGAGCGACGGATCAAGACCGCGGCGGGCACGTTCGACGCGGTCGAGATGGTGTTCGTTCCCGCGCCATGGCCCGAGGAGGACATCGAGGAAGACTCGCAGGAGTCCTTCGAGGGGCTCTTCGGGATGCGCGGCTCGATCCACGTGTGGGTCGAGAAGAAGACCGGCGTCACGGTCCGCATCCAGGGCGAACTGCCGGCCGGTCCGTTCACCCTGGGCGTCGACGTCGTGCTGGACGCGTACGAGGGCACGCCGGCGGACTTCGCTCCGATCGGAGCGGTGAGCAACGCGAGCGCGTCGACCGGAGCGGACGGGCGCGCCGGCAAATAGGCGTCAGCCGGGGAAGTCGACCCGTTCGGCCGTGCCCGGCGCGTCGCCGAGCGTGAAGCGCGTTCCGAGCGCCTGGTGCCGGCGCTTCACGTAGCCGAGCGCGACGCCGGTGTCGAGCGCGAACGAGTACGCCCACGACGTGATGATCCCGACCTCGCGCGCTTCGCCGTCGTCGTCGACGAACAGCTTCGTGCCGCGCGCGAGCGGGTCGTCATGGTCGATGCGCAGGGCGAACATCTGCTTGTTGAGCCCGCCATACGTGTCGATCTTGGCGACGACCTCTTGTCCGACGTAGCAGCCCTTGTCGAGCGAGAACGACGCGTCGAGCCGCGCTTCCTGCGGGTAGACGTTGTCGTCGACGTCGACGCCGAACAGCGCCGCGCCATTCTCGACGCGCAGGATGTCGCGCACGACGATGCCCGCCGGCGTCGCTCCGGCTGCGCAGAGCGCGTCCCATAGGGCGACCGCGTGGGTCGGGCCCGCGTCGAGCCGCCAGCCCGCGCGTCCGGCGACGGTGGCCGGCGCGATGCGGACGCGCATGCCGCTCACTTCGACCGAGACTTCGGTGTGGGTTACCGAATCGAACTCGCGCCCGGCGAATGCCGCGACGACCGCGTCGGCGCGAGGTCCGAAGAGCTCGACGGGTGCGTGCGCGTCGCTGGTGTCTGCGACGGTGACGTCCTCGGTGAAGAGGAACTCGTCGATCGCCGCGGCGAACTCGGCCGCCGCGCCGGGCGGCGTCGACGCTTCGAAGGTGTCGCCCTTGCGCGTGAGCTCGAACATCGCGCGCACCTTGCCCTTCGGCGTGAGCAAGAGGTTCGAGGAGACCTGGTCGTCGGCGAGCGCGCGGACTTCGTTCGCGAGGATGCGGTGCAGGAAGCTCGCCGCCTCGCTCCCGCTCACGCGGAGCCGGCCGCGGTCGGTTTGGTCGAAGAGGCACGCGCCCTCGCGCGCCGCCGCGTACTCGGCGGGCACGTCGCCGAAGGTGAGCGCCGTCGCGAAGTCGGGCGCCTCGGGGCGCGCGCCGAGGCGCGCACCGCGGGCCTCGAACATCGCGAGCAGGGCAGAGGTTTTCGGTGTCGTGGTCACGGGAAGGGGGGCGCTTCGCCCCGCGGTGCCGGATCCTATAGGGTTGCGCCGCTTTTTCGACGGCTTCCCGCCGCAGCGTTTCACGTTTTGCGCCCCCGCGCATCCTGCTCCCCGCGAGACTCCCGCCTCACGACCCGTGGACACCAGCGATCGAGACCTCATCGCCCGCGTCCTCGACGGGGAGCGCGAGCGCTTCCAGGAGCTCGTTCGACGACATGCAGGCCCGATTTGGTCCACCGTTCGCGCGGCGCTTCACAACGCAGAGGACGCGCGCGACGTCTTTCAGGAGACGTGGTTGCGCGCGTTCGAGCGCCTGCACGAACTCCGCGATCCGAGCCGCGTTCGGGCGTGGCTCGTGTCGATCGCCCGCAACGAGTCGCGCGCGCGCCTGCGCCGAAAGGGTGCGTTCGACGCCGCGTCGAGCGGAACGGAGGACGCGCTCGTGGATCCGGACGCCCACGATGGATTGGACCACCTGGCGCGGACCGAGGAGCTCGGTGGATTGCGTGTGCTCATCGAACGCTTGCCGGAACGCCAGCGGGAGGTGCTCGACCTCCGACTGAACCACGAGCTCTCGCACGGAGAGATCGCCGATGCACTCGGGATCACGCCCGAGAACTCGCGCGCGAACTACTACCAGGCGCTCCGTAAACTGCGCGCCTGGGCCTGTGACGACGAAGTGACGACATGAACCCTACCGATGGTTGTCAGCGCGTCCGCGGACGCATGGATGAACTGCTCGACGACGCGCTCGCTCCCGTGGAGGCGGCGTTCGATCGCGGTCACGTGGAGGCGTGCGCCGAGTGCGCGCGCGAGCTCCTCCGTCGCGAGGCGCTGCTCGACGGCATTCGGCGCGCGACCGCGCCCGATCCGCTGGAGGTCGCGCGCGCCGTAACGGGGACGCTCGCGCGCCTCGAGGGTGCGTCGCTCGCGCCGCCGCCGCGCCGGGAGGCCGGCGAGCGCCGTCGCGCGATCGTGATGGCGGTGGCCACGCTCGCCGCCGCCGCGGTCTTCCTCGCGCTGCTCGAGTCCGCCGGGCTCGGCGTTCCGCGCTGGAGCGCGCCGCGACTGCCGGCCTGGACGGTTTCGATCCAGGCCGGCGCGGACCTGCTCTCCGGCGTCGGCCTCGGGGGTGTGCGGTGAGGCGCCTCGGCCGTGCGCTGCTCTCGGTGAACCACGCCGGGCTCGCGGGTGCGTTCGTCGCGATCGCGGCTTCGATGGCCGGTCCGGACCGGAGCTTCGTCGGAGCGTTCGTCGGTGGCTGGCTGCTCGGCGTCGCGACGCTCGGGCTCATTCGGCTCTTCTCCGTGTCGCCGTGGGCGTATCCCGTCGTCGGCTTGGTGGCGGGGCCGATCCCGATCGCGCTGCTCGTCGGGCTGTTCGGGAAGGACGGCGCGAGCGACGAGTGGGGCGGGGCGTGGGTCCTCTCGGCGCTCTTCGGAGCCGTCGTGGGCGTGCTCGAGTGGGCGCGCGTGCGGCAGCTCGAGCGCGAGTCGGGGCGGCCGGGCGCGGAGTAGCGCGAGCCCCGCATGCCGGCACGTCGCGCACCCGGCGGGGGGCGTAGGCGTACGAACATCCGGCCGGCCTTGCCTACGATTCCGGGCGAGGATCGCCCCGGAACGGTGCGTAGGAACGCCTCTTGGCTTGACTTGGGCCTCGCGAGCAGCAGACTCCCTGCCAATCCCTGTCTCGACCCAGTCCAACTGCCCCTGGCAATAGCCCGCGAATCGGGCGCGGCTCCGCGCGACGGCGCCGCCTCCGAATCGGACCCGATTCCCCGTTTTCGAACCCGGCCCCCCGGTCGGATTCGTGAGGGCGCGGGTGGGTCGGACCGGGCGCGTCCCGGGGACGCCCCCAACCTCCCACTCGATTCCAACGCGATGAATCGGAACCGCCACCTGGTCGCCCTCGGCGCGGCCTCCATCGCCCTCGCTGCGGCGTGTCAGTTCGAGCCGACGATCGTCGAGCTCCACTACTCGCTCAACGAGGAAGCGATCCAATCGAACAACCTCCTGGCCGACGACAAGAACGCGCAGGAGCACCTGTCCGGTGCCCTCGAGTTCCTCTTCGGCACGGCGACGAACCCGAGCTACGTGGTTCTGCCGGACTGGAGGGACGAAGAGTTCGACCCGAACAACTGGGGCTACTACCTCCTGTCGGACGAGGAGTTCGACGCGCTCAAGGAGAGCAACGCCTGGACGTACCGCGTGCAGATCGCGGCGATCGAGGCGGGGGACCTCGACGCGGTCGAGGAGCCGCGCTACGCGGGAGACCTCTGGGCGCGCTTCCAGTCGCTGGTCGCCGACGCGCCCGACGACCTCGACGAACCGTTCGACGAGGACGATCCCGAATGGTCGTACCGCGACGAACTCATCGCGGTCTTCGAGTCGTACTACCCGAACCAGCGCACGACCGCCGACCTCTACCGCCAGCAGTGTTTCCACTGCCACGGCGCGGAGGGGGGCGGCAACGGGTCGACCGCGGACTTCCTGAACCCGCGGCCGCGCGACTATCGCCCCGGCACGTTCAAGTTCACCGCGCTGAAGGACAAGGCCAAGCCGCGCCACGCGGACCTGGTGCGCATCCTGAAGGAGGGCATCTACACGACCGCGATGCCGTCCTTCCGGCGCTTTTCGGACGCGCAGCTCAACGCGCTCGCCGACTACGTGCGCCTGCTCGCGATCCGCGGGGAGACGGAGATCCTGATGATCGCCGACTTCGATCCGGACGAGGGCATGGTCCCGGAGCTGCTGCAGGAGAACTACGAGCTCGTCGTCGATCGCTGGCGCGCCGCGTCGGACTCGATGATCGAGTACGACGGTGACGTTCCGCGCTACGACGATCACGACGCGGCGGAGCGCATCACGCGCGGCGAGGAGCTGTACCTGTCGGAGAAGGCGGCCAACTGCGTCAAGTGCCACGGCCTCGAGGGGCGCGGCGACGGCGAGTCGGTCAAGAACAACCCCGACGACGCGACCGACGACTGGGGCGATCCGATCAAGCCGCGCGACCTGACGCGCGGCGTCTTCCGCTTCGGCCGCCGTCCGATCGACATCTACCGCCGCATCTACGCGGGCATCAACGGCACGCCGATGCCTGAACACTTCGGGATGCAGATCATCGATCCCGAGACCGCGGAGACGCGCAACATGACCGAGGACGACATCTGGGACCTCGTCTTCTTCGTCCGCTCGCTCTCGGACGAGAAGCCGGTGGTGCACACCGAGACCGAGGAACACGGGGAGGCGTCGCACTAGGCGCAGCGCGATGAGTCAGCTCAAACACTTCCTGTTCCGAATCACGGTCGCCGTGCTCTTCGTCCTCGTGCCGATCCTCGGTGTCTACACGTTCGTGAAGGCGCCCGAGTGGCGCCTGTGGTTCCCGGAGAACGTTTCGTCCTACGGCGACGAGATCGACGGGCTCTTCCACACGATCACGTGGATGGTCGGGATCACGTTCGTCGGGACCGAGGGCGTCCTGGTCTATCTCATCCTGCGCTTCAGCAAGAAGGACGCGAGCAAGGCCAACTACACGCACGGCAGCCACGTGCTCGAACTCATCTGGACCGCGATCCCGGCGCTGCTCCTGGTCTTCGTCGCGTTCTCGCAGATGAGCGTGTGGTCGAAGATCAAGATCAACCTTCCCGATGGGGAGTACACGGCCGAGAACCCGTTCATGGAGGTGTACGGCAGCCAGTTCGACTGGCGCGTGCGCTATCCGGACGCGGACAAGAACTTCAGCGGCGCCGACGTGATCGAGTCGGCCTTCGACATCTACGTTCCGGTGGATACGAAGATCGTTTTCCGCCTGAAGTCGCGCGACGTGCTGCACAGCTTCTTCGTCCCGAAGTTCCGCCTCAAGCAGGACGCCGTGCCCGGCATGAACATCCCCGTCTGGTTCGAAGCGGAGGAGACGGGCACCTACGACTTGATCTGCGCCGAGCTGTGCGGATGGGGTCACTACAAGATGGCGGGCAAGGTGCATGTGCTCGCGCAGGACGAGTTCGACGCCTGGCTCGAAGGGCGACGCGAAGCCCTCTACAGCAACGGTTCCGAGGATTAGTCTCCCCATGAGCAACGCCGCAATCGCACGTCCCCTCGGGCTCGACCCCGCTGGCACCGTGCACGTGACGCACGATCACCACGAGCTGGGCTTCCTGCGGAAGTACATCTTCTCCGTCGACCACAAGGTCATCGGCATCCAGTTCCTGTTCACCGGCCTCATCATGCTGCTGTTCGGCGGCCTGATGGCGATGGCGGTGCGCTGGCAGCTCGCGTGGCCGTGGACGCAGATGCCGATCCTCGGCAAGGTCCTCTTCCCGGAGACGGGCGGCGTCGCGACGCCGGAGGGCTACACGATGCTCTTCACGATGCACGGGACCCTGATGGTCTTCTTCGTGATCATCCCGCTGCTCACGGGCACGTTCGGCAACTACCTCATCCCGTTGATGATCGGCGCGCCGGACATGGCGTTCCCGCGCCTGAACATGATGGGCTACTGGTTCTGGTGGCCGGGCATCGTCTGCATCCTCCTGTCGTTCGGAGCGCAGGGGGGCGGACCCGCCGCGGGCTGGACCGCATACCCGCCACTCTCGACCATCGAGGCCGCCGCCCCAGGCAGCAACTGGGGCCAGAACTGGTGGCTGCTCTCCCTCACGTTCGTCGGCGTGTCCTCGATGATGGGCGCCGTCAACTACGTGACGACGATCGTCAAGATGCGCGCGCCGGGGATGGGCTTCTTCCGCATGCCGCTGTCGATCTGGGGCCTGATGATCGCGGCGCTCTTGCAGCTGTTCGCGCTCCCCGTGCTCACCGCGGCGAGCTTCATGCAGCTCTTCGATCGCGTGTTCGACGCGGGCTTCTTCACGCCGCCGGACATCATCATCAACAACTTCAGCCCGGAGGCGGGCGCCACCGTCGATTCCGTCGGCAACGCGACGGGCGGTCACCCGCTCCTGTGGCAGCACCTGTTCTGGTTCTACAGCCACCCGGCGGTCTACATCATGGTGCTGCCCGCCATGGGGTTCGCGTCGGACATCATCAGTGTCCACGCGCGCAAGCCGATCTTCGGCTACAAGCCGATGGCCTACTCGATGGCGGCCATCGCCGGCCTCGGCTTCATCGTGTGGGGGCACCACATGTTCATGTCCGGCATGAACCCGAGCGTCGGTCTCGTCTTCATGACGGCGACGATGATGATCGCGCTTCCATCGGCGATCAAAGTCTTCAACTGGCTCGGGACGCTGTGGGGCTCACGCATCCGGCTGAACTCCGCGATGCTCTTCGCGCTCGCCTTCGTCGCGATGTTCATCATCGGCGGCCTGTCGGGCATCTGGATGGCGTCGACGCCGCCGGACATCTACATCCACGACACGTACATCATCGTGGCGCACTTCCACTACGTGGTGTTCGCCGGTTCCGTGATGGCGATCTTCGGCTCGCTGTATCACTGGTTCCCGAAGATGTTCGGCCGGATGATGAACGAGACGCTCGGGAAGATTCACTTCTTCGGCACGTTCATCTTCACGAACGGCGTCTTCTACATGATGCACCAGCTCGGCCTCGCCGGTCTGATGCGGCGCACCGCCGACCCGTACGCCTACGAGACCTACGCGCACCTGCAGCCGATGAACCAGTTCATCAGCATCTGCGCGTTCTGCCTGCTCGGCTGGCAGATCTTCTTCGTGGTCAACTTCTTCGGAAGCATGATTTGGGGTAAGCGCGCACCGCGCAACCCGTGGAAGGCGACGAGCCTCGAATGGGAGACGCCGTCGCCCCCCGGCCACGGCAACTTCGACAAGGAACTCGCCGTGTACCACGGGCCCTACGAGTACGGGGTTCCCGGCGTGGAAGCGGACTTCGTCCCGCAGACCCAGAAGTGCGAGCACGTCTCCGCCCACTAGGGCGCACCTCGTAGCCAAGCGATGTCCACCGCGCGCCACACCACGAACGCCATGGAGAACGGATCTCCGTGGCCGTTCCGCCTCGCGCTCTGCATGGCGGCGTGCGCGGTGCCGCTCGTTCTGTTCGGCGGCTCGGTGACGACGCTCGGCGCGGGCATGGCGGTCGACGGTTGGTTGATCGCCGAGGGGCACTTCCTCGTGCTCTTCCCGATCGAGTCGTGGTTCCGCGACACGGCCACGTTCGTCGAGCACACGCACCGTCTGTTCGGTGTGCTCGTCGGGCTGTTCGCCGTCGCGACGCTCGTCTCGACCTTCGTCGTCAAGGTGCGCACCCGCGCGCGCGGCTTCGCGCTGCTCGCGCTCCTCGCCGTTTGCGCCCAGGGCGCGCTCGGCGGCTTCCGCGTGCTCGAGAACGATCCGCAGCTCGCGTTCGTGCACGGCGCGCTCGCGCAAGCGGTGTTCGCGCTGCTCGCGTGCACGGCGTTCGTGCTCTCGCCGCGCGCCTACGGCGCCGGTCGGACCGGCGTCGCGGACGGTGCGCGCGTCGGACTGCGCCGCGCGGCGACCTTCGCGGTCCTCGCGGTCTACGGTCAGATCGTCCTCGGTGCGTGGTACCGCCACGCCCTGCGTCCGTCCGCGACCGACGGCGCGGCCCTGCGCCTGATGGGGCACATCTTGGGTGCGTTCCTCGTGATCGCGGCCGTCGTCCTGCTCGCGCGGGCGCTCGATCGCGTCGGCACCGAGCTCGCGCGCAAGAAGCGCCGCACCCTCGTTCACCTGATCGGTTTGCAGATCGGTCTCGGCGTGCTCGCGCTGGTCGGCTATCGCCCCGGGGCGGTGGGCCCGATCGAGTGGATCCTCTCGATCGCGCACGTGCTAGGCGGCGGACTGCTCCTCTTTCACACGGCGGCGCTGCGCATGTGGGCGCGACCGCTCGACGACGCGCCGGTGCTCGAAGTGTCCGGCGCACACACCCGTCCGGTCGGAGGCCAGCCGGCATGAGCGAGCAAGAGAACAACCCCGCCGTCGCGTCGACACAGCCGCTCACCCGTGTGACGCGGGCACTGCGCGACTGGATCGTCCTGACGAAGCTGCGCATCGGATCGTTCGTGATCATGGCCGCGTTCGCGGGCGCGTTGCTCGTCGACGGGCCGGATACGGACGTCGGGCGCGCGTTCGTCGCGGCTCTCTATGTAGGCGCGATCGCCTCCGCCGCGAGCATCTTCAACCAGGTAATCGAGCGCGATCTCGACCGCTTGATGAAGCGCACGCAGAACCGCCCGCTCGTCACCGGGCGCATCAGCGCGCGCGACGCCGTGCTGTTCGCGGCCGCGCTGGCCACCGTCGGCACCGTCGGGCTCGCGGTTTCGTACGGCGTGCTCTCCGCGTTGCTCGGTCTGTCGACGCTCGTCGCCTACTCGCTCGTCTACACGCCGCTCAAGCGCGCCACGAGCTTCAACACCGTCGTCGGCGCGATCCCCGGCGCGATGCCGCCGTTGCTCGGCTACGTCGCGATGACCGGCACGCCCGGCGCGTGGGGTTGGATGCTGTTCGCGGTCGTGTTCGTGTGGCAGTTCCCGCACTTCTTCGCCATCGCGTGGATCTACCGCGAGGACTATCGGCGCGCCGGGATGAAGATGCTGCCCGCGCTCGACGGTGCGGAAGGCGCCGCCGGTCGCCAGGCCTTCGTCTACAGCCTGTTGCTCCTCCCGGTGTCGATCCTCCCCGGCGTGCGCGGCGACGCGGGTTGGGTCTTCACGCTCACGGCGCTCGCGCTCGGACTCCTGTATGTCGGCGCCTCGTTCCTGTTCGCCTGGCGCGAGACCAAGGCGCACGCCCGTGCGGTGGTCTTCGTCTCGCTCGCTTACCTCCCTCTCGTCCTGACCGCCGCGCTCGTCGATCCGGTCGTCTCTCTCGTTCTCCGAAGCTAACGAAGCCATGAGCGAATCCATCGCCGCCTACGACCCGAAGGTCGATGCCCCCGCGCATCTCCACCCGGTCTACGACTACGACAGCGGGCCGCCGGTCGAACGCGGCAAGTTCGCGATCTGGCTGTTCCTCGCGACCGAGATCATGTTCTTCAGCGGCCTGATCGGCGCGTACATCGTGCTGCGCTCGGGCGCGTCGACCTGGCCGAACCCGGCCGACCGGCTGGCGGTCGACCTGACGGCGGTGAACACGTTCATCCTGATCTGCAGCTCCTACACGATGGTGCTGTCGCTCTTCGCGGCGGAGAAGGGGGACAAGGGCGGCACGCTGAAGTGGCTCGGGCTGACGATCCTGATCGGCAGCGCGTTCGTCAGCGTTCAGGTCTACGAGTACATCGAGCTGATCCACCACGGGAACATCCCGAGCAAGGACATCTTCTGGTCGACCTTCTACGTGATGACCGGCTTCCACGGCACGCACGTGGTCATCGGCGTCATCTGGCTGGCCACGGTTTGGGTGCGCGTCCTCAAGGGCAAGTACCCGCCGCAGAACTACCTCGGGATCGAGCTCGCCGGCCTGTACTGGCACTTCGTCGACCTCGTCTGGGTTCTGCTCTTCACGATCGTCTACCTGTTCTAGAGTCGAGGGGAACAACGATGTCCAACGACAAGCACTTCAACGCCCACCGCATCTTCATCGCGCTGCTCGTCTTCACGCTGCTCGAGGTGGCGTGGGGCGTCGGCGGCGGGGCCGAGTACGGCAACTGGAACAAGATGATGCTGTGGGGCGGCCTGCTCTTCTTCGCCTCGCTCAAGGGCTGGCTCATCGCGGTCTACTTCATGCACCTCAAGTTCGAGGGCTGGGTCGTGAAGAGCCTCATCCTGCCGACGCCCTTCCTGGTCTTCGCGATCATGGGCTACGTCGGGAACGACGTCGCCAACACGACGGACTCGAGCGATCACCTCATCCATCCGATCGGCGAGATGCTGAATCCGACCACGGGCACGATCGTCCAGTTCGAGAAGAAGAACCACGGCGAGGAAGCGGACGGCGCGAGCGCGCCGGCGGAGCGCTAGCCCCCGGCACCCAGGACGATGAAGTCGACGACGATTGCAGCGCGGATCGTCGCTGAGTTCGCGGCCGTGACCACGGGCATCGTGCTCTTCGCCGCCTGCGGTGGCGACTCCGCCGTCGCGTCGAGCGGGACCATCGGCCAGCCGATCACCCGCGCCGCTGCGGCCGACGCGGCGACGGTCTTCGGCGAGCTGCCCGAGTTCTCGCTCACGAACCAGGCGTCGGAGACCGTGACCCGCGCCGACCTGCTCGGGCATCCGCACGCGATCGCCGCGATCTTCACGTCGTGCTCGGGACCCTGCCCGCGCATCACGGCCGGGATGCGCGGCCTCGTCGACCGCCTCGCCGACACGGACGTGCGCTTCGTCTCGGTCAGCGTCGACCCCGCGACCGACACGCCCGAAGTGCTCGCCGGCTACGCCGAGAGCTACACGATCGACACGTCGCGCTGGACGCTGCTCACCGGCACCGAGGCGGGCGTCGCGGCGCTGCTGCGGGACGGGCTGTGGATGGCGCTCGAGCGCGCCGACGGCGAAGTCGATCCGGGCGAGCGCGTCACGCACTCGACGTCGATCGTCGCCGTCGACCGCGCGGGCAAGATCCGCGGCTGGTACGGCGGGGACGAGGCCGACGGACTCGCGCAACTCGAGGCGCGCCTGCGCTTCCTCGCGGCCGAGGAGTAGCGGCGATGGACTCGAACCTCCCCGCGATCAACGCGACGCTGAACGGCATCGCCGCGGTGCTGATCTCGCTCGGGCTGTGGCAGATCAAGCGCGGCAACAAGCACGCGCACGCGCGCACGATGATCGCGGCCACCTGCGTGTCGGCTGCGTTCCTCGCGGGCTACCTCTACTACCACTTCGTCGTCATCCCGAAGCTCGGCCACACGCCCTTCCGGCGCGAGGGCGCGGTGAAGATCGCGTACTACGTGATGCTGATCACGCACATCGGGCTCGCGGCGCTCAATCTGCCGATGATCCTGATGACGCTGTATCGCGCGAAGCGGCAGCAGTGGGAGCAGCATCGGCGCCTGGCGCGCTGGACGTGGCCGATTTGGTTCTACGTCTCGGTGACCGGCGTCCTGATCTACGTTGCGCTCTACCACGCGAACCCTCCGGCGAGCTAAGCTGCAAGCGCCGTGACTCGCACTTCGATCCTCCTCCGCCCCGTGCGCCTCGTTCTGTCGAGCGCGCTCGCGCTGACGCTCCTCGCGCAGACGGGCTTTGCCTGAGACAGCTGCCGACAGGCGGTCGCCTCGTCGAACAGCAAGCTCGGAGAGGGCTTCAACCTGAGCATCTATTTCATGCTCGGCGTGATGCTGTCGATCTGCGGCGCGTTCGCGTTCCTGGTGCGCAGCTCGTACCGCACGGCCGCGCGTCGCGCCGCCGAGCAGGCGAGCGCCCCGACCGAGCTCTAGCGCGGGTTCTTCATGAGGCTTTGCCGAGAGCGACGCAGATGCGCGCCAGATCAGCGCTTCGCGACCGAAGCCCGTGCAGGCGACCTGGACGGGTCGTCGAACCCGGTGAGGGAGGGAAGTGCTGATCT
>JAJDEV010000205.1 GCA_029259605.1 Planctomycetota bacterium
ACACCTCGGGCTCGACCGGACAACCGAAGGGCGTCGCGCTCGGCCACACCGGACTCGTCAACCTCTTGACCTGGCACCGGCGCGCCTACGACGTGCGCCCGGAGGATCGCGCGACGCACCTCGCGGGCACCGCGTTCGACGCGTCGGTGTGGGAGATGTGGCCGTACCTGACCGCGGGCTCGACGCTGTTGCTCGTTCCCGACGACGTGCGCCTTTCGCCGCCCGAGCTGCTCGGCTGGATGGCCGAGAAGCGCGTCACGCAGAGCTTCCTCCCGACTCCGCTCGCCGAGGCGTGCCTGCGCGAGAAGCTGCCCGCGGACCTCGCGCTCGATTGGGTGTTCACCGGCGGGGACAAGCTGCACCGCGCACCCGGCGTCGAGCTGCCCTTCCGGCTCGTCAACCACTACGGGCCCACGGAGAACACGGTCGTCGCGACGGCGACCGAAGTGCTCGCGGACGACGGCGCGGGCGCGGCGCCGCCGATCGGTCGCCCGATCGACAACGTCCGCGTGTACCTGCTCGACGCCTCCGGCCAGCCCGTGCCGATCGGTGTGTCGGGCGAGCTGTTCATCGCCGGCAAGAGCCTGGCGCAGGGTTACTTCGGCCGCGCCGACATGACCGCGGAGCGCTTCCGCGACAACCCCGCGGTTCCCGGCGAACGCGTGTACGCCACGGGCGACGCGGCGCGCTGGACGCGCGACGGGCAGATCGAGTTCGTCGGACGCCTCGACAACCAGGTGAAGGTGCGGGGCTTCCGCGTCGAGCTCGGCGAGATCGAGAGCGTGCTGAGCAAGCTCGGCGGCATCGACGACTGCGTCGTCACGGTGCGCGAGGACGTGCCGGGTGACGCGCGTCTCGTCGCGTACTTCGTCGCGTCGGGGGACGTCGCGCCGAGCGAGCTGCGTGACCAGCTGGCGGAGAAGCTGCCCGACTACATGGTCCCCGCGCACTTCGTCGCGCTCGACGCCTTCCCGCTGACACCGAACGGCAAGGTCGACACGAAGCGTCTGCCGGCGCCCGACGTCGAGCGCAGTGCGGGCAGCGAGTACGCCGCGCCTGGCAACGAGTCCGAGCGCCGACTGTGCGAGATTTGGCAGGACGTCCTCGGCGTCGAGCGCGTCGGCGTTCACGACAACTTCTTCCAGCTCGGCGGCAACTCGATCCTCTCCACGCAGGCGATGGCGCGCACGCGCGAGGCGTTCGACCTCGAAGCGCCGCTGCGCCTCCTGTTCGAGCAGCCGACGATCGCCGGGCTCGCCAAGCGCCTCGACGGAGACGCGGACGAGGTCGCGGGGCGTTCCTATGAAGCGGTGTTCGATCGCTGCCTCATTCCGCTCCAGCCGCGGGGTTGGAGGCGCGCGCTGTTCGTCGTGTCGGGCGCGCACGCGCATGAGGACGACTTCTTGCGCTTCGTCGGCGCGCTGCTGCCGCACATGAAGCCCGATCAACCCGTGTACGGCTTCAAGGCGCGCGGGCTCGACGGCGTCAGTCCCCCGCACCGGAACGCGCAGGAGATGGCCGAGCAGTACGTGCGCGAGATGCGCGAGATGCAACCCGAGGGCCCGTACCTGATCGCCGGCAACTGCGTCGGTGGCATCGTCGCCTTCGAGATGGCTCAGCAGCTGCGCGCGCAGGGACAGAGCGTCGGGTTGCTCGCCCTGCTCGACACGATCGCGCCGATCGCCTCCTACCGCGAATTCGTCGACGACCACTACCGCTTCTGGAAGCTCGACCGCTTCCTCGGGCACTGGAGCAAGCTCGGCGACCTGTCGGTCTCGGAGAAGCTGTCGTACGTCGTCGAACGCGTCGGGCGCAAGGCGCGTCGCCTCGTTCCGATGTCGGACGAAGCGCGGCGCAGGAAGCACATCGAGAACGTCGAGCGCCGCTATTCGAGCGTGCTCGCGCACTATCAACCGCAGCCGTACGACGGCAAGGTCACGCTCGTCGTGAACGAGGAAGTGCAACGCGAGTTGCCGGACGCCGGGTGGGGCGAGTGGGTCAACGGCGAGCTCGACGTGCGCGTCGTGCCGGGTGACCACGTGACGCGTCTGACACAAAACGCTGGGCCGTCGGCACAGGTGCTCGAGGAGTGTCTCGAGGAAGCGACGCGCGGTGCGCGGATGAGGAGTGCAGCGAGTTGATTCTGTCGGCGTGGACCTTGGCTGCCGGGCTGCTGCTGCAGACGGGCGGCCCGAGCATCGAACTTTGGTACGGCGACGCGCAGGTGTTCGGCAAGGTCGGGCATCCGCAGCGTTGGATCAACGTGCTGGGCAACGTCGCGGACGAAGACGGCGTCGCGTGGCTCGCCGTGCGTCTGAACGGCGGCGCGAAGCGCATGCTCTCGATCGGTCCCGATCAGCGCCGCCTGCTCGATTCGGGTGACTTCAACGTCGAGCTCGACCGCGCCGAGCTCCTGCCCGGCGACAACACGCTCGAGCTGATCGCGGCCGACGGCAAGACGAACGAAGCCGCCAAGCTCGTCACCGTGACCTACGTCCCGGAGAGCGCTTGGCCGCGCGATTACTCCGTCGATTGGTCGAGCGCGAGCCGCGTCGACGACGTCGTGCAGATCGTGGACGGACGCTGGCTGCTCGAGAACGGCGGCCTGCGAACCGACCCGGCGCACGTGGGCTACGACCGCCTGGTCGCGATCGGTGACGAGACCTGGGACGACTACGAGGTCACGGTGCCGATCACGCTGCACGCGATCGACGAGCGCGCGTACGATTCCAAGATCAGCTACGCGCCCGCGATCGCGATCGACCTGCGTTGGCTGGGCCACACCGACATGCCGGCGGAGTGCGGACAGCCGCACTGCGGGTGGGAACCCGGCGGCGCGTCGAACGTCTTCACGTGGTCGCCGGACGGCGCGAGCCAGTTGCACATCTTCGCCGAGCCCATCCACTATCCGTGGAAGAAGAGCGCGACGACGGACGCGCTCTCCTTCGACGTCGGCGAGACGAAGTGGTTCAAGGCGCGCGTCGAGACGACGCCGACCGGCAGCCTCTACAGCCTGAAGATGTGGCCCGACGGCGATGCCGAGCCCGACGGGTGGTTGCTGCAGCGCATGACGACGCTCGCGAACCTGAAGCGCGGCTCGTTCCTGCTGAAGGCGCACCACGTCGACGTCACGTTCGGGGCGCTCGCGATCGCCCCGCTCGCGCAAATGACGTGGTCGCGCGCTTCGAAGGTTTCGAGCGTACTCGTGCGTTCACCGCTGCTGCTGTTCGCCGTCGCCGCCCTCGGCCTCGCGCTCGCGAGGCGCCGCGACGATCCGGCGTTCGCGCGGCGCGCGACCGCGGCCGCCCTCTGTCTACTCGCCGGGATGACGCTCGACATTTGGCTGGAGCTGCGTCTGCCCGACGCGATGGCGGACGGCGGTTGGAGCGCGAAGGAGCTGACGCTCGCGTCGCGCGTCGGAGAGGGCGTGCGCACGTTGCTCGTTGCCGTCGGCGGCGCGATCCTGCTCGTGGGCATGGCGCGTCGCGCGCCGCAGTCGAAGGAAGTGGCCTAGGTGGCCGAACAAACGGGCAACCCGGCGGATGCGACGCCGCTCGTCACCGTCATCGTCTGCGTGTACAACGGCGACGCGTTCTTGCTGCCGAGCGTCGAGAGCATCCTCGCGCAGACGTACCGCAACCTCGAAGTGATCGTCGTGGACGATGGCAGCACGGACGGTTGCATGGCGACGCTCGAGCGCGTCGACGATCCGCGCCTGCGCGTCCTCGTCCACCGGAGCAACGAAGGCAAGTCGGTTGCGTTGAACACGGCGCTCGCGAATTCGCGTGCCGAGTTCTTCGCGGTGCAGGACGCGGACGACATCAGCGCGCCTGACCGCATCCAGAAGCAGGTCGAGCACCTACTCGCCAACCCGGATCTGGCCGCGGTCTTCTGCGGACACGACTTGATCCTCGGGTCCGAGCGTGTGGCGCCGCGGACGCGCCACCTGGATCGGACCGCGTGTCGACGCGCGATCGCGCGCATGACTTTGCCGGCGCTCGATCCGACCGCGATGTATCGACGCGCGCTCGTCGCCGACCTGGAGTTCGATCCCGACCTGCGCATCGCGCAAGGCCTCGACTACATCCTGCGCGTGGGCGAGAAGTACCCGCTCGAGGTGCTTGGCGAGTGCCTGTACTCGTATCGGATCTTGCAGTCGTCGCGCACGAAGCGCGACGCGAACAAGCGGCGCGACTTCGTGCACAGTGTGTGCGCGTCCGCCTGCGAGCGTCGCGGCCTGCCGAAGACGTACGCGAGCCGCTTCTACGAAGACGACGCGTCGCTCGGCCACAACCGCGTGCTCGACAACAACGTTGCCGCGCACTTCATCGAGAGCAGCCTCGACCTGAAGCGCGAGGGGCATGCGTACCGCGCGGCGACGACGGCCCTGCGCTGCTCGTCGCTGCGCTTCCTGGATCGGCACTATCACAAGGCGTTGCTCTACAGCTTCCTGCCGCTCGGTGTCGTCAGTCAGGTGCGCCGGTCGGTCACCGAGAGCGCGATCGCGCCGCTCCCGGCCGAGCTGCGTCCCGAGTCCGACGTCGTCTTCGACGCGCGCGCGGTCTCCGACATGCTGCTCGAGACGTCGAGGTCGATGCGCATCTGCCTCTTCGGTGCGGCCGGAGACACGGGCAACCTCGGCGTATCCGCGCTCATGCACTCGGCGCTCGGAGGGATCGCGCGCTCCGCTCCCGACTCACGCGTCACCGTGTTCGACAACGGCTGGGGCTTGCGCGAAGCGGAGGCCTTCGTGCAGGGGCGCGCGTTCCCCTATTGGCGCTGTGGCGCGCGCATGTCGCGCCGCTATCACCGTCCGGAGAGCTTCGCGAACATGCGCGTGGCGAGCATGTTCGGCGGACTCGCGAACCAAGGCGCGCGCGCGATCCTCCACTCCGACGCCGTTTGGGACGTCAGCGGTGGCGACAGCTTCGGCGACATCTACGGCGAGCGTCACCTGCGCGGCATCCTGGAGCCCAAGCGCTTCGCGCTGCGCACCGGTCGACCGCTCGTGCTGCTGCCGCAGACGTACGGTCCGTTCTCGCGCAACGAGACGCGCGCGGCAGCAGCCGACGTCGTGTGTCGCAGCGAGCTCGCGTGGGCGCGCGACGAACGCAGCTTCACCGCGCTCAAGGCGCTCGCCGGCGACCGCTTCGATCCCAAGCGCCACCGGGCCGGTGTCGACATGGCCTTCGCGCTCGACACCTACCGTCCGGTGCAACGTTTGGAGGAGCGGCTCGAGGATTGGTTTGCGGACGACGGCCCGCCGGTCATCGGCATCAACGTCAGCGGCCTGATCTACAACGACCCCGAGGCGCCGCGCAAGTTCGGTCTCCGCATCGACTACGCCGAGTTCATGCGCTCCCTGATCGCACGTTTCCTGCGCGAAACGGACGCGCGCATCGTGCTCGTGTCCCACGTGATCCCGACCGACGTGCACGCCGAGTCGGACATCGTCGCCGCGCGCGCCGCGTTCGCCGAAGTGGCCGAAGCGGATCGCGAGCGCATCGTCGTCTCGCCGGAGGGCTTGGATCAGAGCGAGACGAAGTGGCTCATCGCGCACCTCGACTGGTTCTGCGGCACGCGCATGCACGCGTGCATCGGCGCGATGTCGAGCCGTGTGCCCGCGACCGGACTCGCGTACAGCCTGAAGTACCGCGGTGTCTTCGAGATGTGTGGGCTCGGCGACGCGATGGCCGACATGCGCAGGCTCGACCCCGACGGCGTCATGCGCCGCGTGTGGCAGTCGTGGGAGGAGCGCGCCGCCTGGAAGCGCACGCTCGACGAGCACATCCCGTCGGTCAAGACGCGCGCGCTCGAAGAACTGCGCGAGACCGTGGAGTTCACGGCGTCGTTGCTCTGATCGATCGACGCGCCGTCGAGTCCTTCGGGCGTCTCGCGCGGAAAGCTATGCCGTGCGAACCTCGGCCGTGAGTCCTCGCTCGCGCAGCTCGCGCCTGATCTCCTCGGCGTAGAGCGGGTTCGTCACGATCACGACGTCGGGGGCGACGGCGGCGAGGTCGGCGGGCGCGACGATCGGCTGGCCGGTGCCGGGGAGGAAGCGCCCTTGCTTGCGCGTGTTGCCGTCGACGGCGACGTCGATGACGGCTCCGTCGGGATCGACCGCGTTGACGAAGGTGACGCCCTTCGAACCGGCGCCCCAGAGGGCGGCGCGCTTGCCGTTCGCGCGGAGCGACGCGAGCTCGGTGCTCCAGCGCGCGAGCGTGTGTGCGTGCGTTTCGGCGAACGAGCGCGTCGCGTGTGCAAGGTGCTCGAGCTCGGCCGCGCGTGCGCCCGGCTCGAGAGTGCCGCGCGCGGCGCGCGCCTCGATCGTCAGGAACTGACCGCCGTACGTCCCCTGCACGCGCTCGGGTCGCAGGCCGGCGCGCTCGAACGCGTGCGCCAGCGAGACGGGCGTGAAGTACGAGCAGTGCTCGTAGATGACGTCCCAGATCCCGCCCTGGTCGAGCGTGTAGCGCACATCCGGCACCTCGAAGTAGACGAGCGCGCCCTCCTGCGCGGCGGCGGCACGTGCGACGGTGCCGAGCAGGTTCAGCGGCTCGTGCAAATGCTCGAGCACGTGCCGGCAGAGGACCAGGTCGGCCGCGAGCCGTGGCCACGCCTCCTCGTACGCGTCGCCGATGATCTCGAGCCGGCCGCCGTTCGCGAACTCCTCGACCGTGCCCGCGTGACTCGGGTCGATGCCGATCGCGCGGTTGGCGCCCGCTTCGCAGAGCAGCCGCAGGAACTCGCCGCGGCCGCAACCGATTTCGAGCACGGTGCGCTCGCGGATGCCGCGCGCGTCGACGAGGTGTGCGGCCTGCGCGGCGGCGTACTCGCGAAAGGCCGCCGACGCGAAGAGCGACGTCTCGTAGCCCTCGACGTAGGTCATCCTGGCCGGATCGAACGCGACGTTGAACACGAGCCCGCAGGTCGGACAGAGCGCGAGCTCGATCGCGGCGCGTTCGACGGCAAGCGCCGCGTCGCGCGTCGCAGGCAACAGGTTGGCGTGCGTCGGCGCGTTCGCGGTCGAGAAGAACGGGTCGCCGGGCGCCGTTCCGCAAACGAAGCATGCGTGCGGCGCGGGCATGGCGTCAGACCGCGAGGATTTCGGGAGTGAGGCCGCGCGCCGCGAGGTCGCCGCGAATCTCGTCGACGTAGATCGGGTTCATGACCACGACGCAGTCGGGTCGATGCGCGGCGAGATCGTCCGGGCCGATGACCTCGTGACCCGAACCCGGCATGAACCGTCCGCGCTTGTACGGGTTCACGTCGACCAGAACGTCGAGCTCGTCGGTGAGTCCGAGCGTGGTGAGGAACGCGACCGCCTTCGATCCCGCGCCCCACGGAACGACGCGCTCGCCGCGGGCGACGCGCTCGCGGATCTCCGTGCGCCAGCGCTCGATGCGGCGCGGGCTCTCCGTCGCGTAGAGCTCGACCGCGGCACGGGTGCGTTGCATGTCAGCCTCGAGCGGCAGCGATGGCTGCGTCACGCCCTTGGCCGGGCGCGCGACGAGCAGGATGTATTGGTCGTCGAAGTCGAGCGAGAGCTCGAGCAGCTCGAAGCCGTTCGCGCGGAACACCCGCGCGAGCGATCCGGGCGTGAAGTAGGAGCAGTGCTCGTAATAGACGTCCCAGAAGGCCGCCTCCTCGAGCACGCGCAGCGTTTCGGGCAGCTCGAAGAACACGAGCGTCTCGGTGCGGTCGCCGATCGACTCGCGCAGCGTGCGCAGGAAGTCGCCAGTCGGCGCGATGTGCTCGAGCGTGTGCCGACAGCAGATGAAGTCGGCGTCGTAGTCGCGGCTCGCGCCCGACCAGAGTTCTTGCACGAGCTCGAGCCGGCCGCGCAGGTGCGCGGGCACGCGCTCGGGAACGATCGCCGGATCGATACCGACGCCGTGGTTGTCGCCGAGCTCGACCATGCGCGTCAGAAACTCGGCCTTGCCGCAGCCGATCTCGAGCACGCGCTGCTTCCGCACGCCGTACTGCTCGACCATGCGCCGCGCGAGCGCGTCCGCGAAGGCGTTGAACGTGGGCGAGAAGCCCTGCGTCTCCTCGTACTCGGTCGAGTAGTCGTTGTCGGCCGGGTCGAAGCGCGTGTTCGTGACGAAGCCGCACGCGTCGCAGAACGCGAGCGACACGTCTCCGCGCGGGTAGTCGAGCGCCTTCGCGCGCGTCGGCATCAGGAGCACGCTGTGCACGGGCACGCGCGCGACGTCGTAGAACGAGCGCAGTCCGGTGGCGCCGCAGTTCGGGCAGGCTTCCATTAGACCAGCTCGGGCGTCGGGATCGGAACGAGGAAGCGGCCGCCGCGCGCGCGGTACTCGGCCTGCTGCGCGAGGATCTCTTCCTTGAAGTTCCACGTGAGCAGCAGCACGCAACCCGGCATCTCGTCGAGCAACGCCTCGGGCGCGCGAATCGGAATGCGCACGCCGGGCATGTACTTCCCGTGCTTGTGCACGTTGCGGTCGACGACGAAGTCGAGCGTCTCCGTGCCGATCCCGAA
Organism: Planctomycetota bacterium; assembly: GCA_029259605.1. Classification (GTDB taxonomy): domain Bacteria; phylum Planctomycetota; class UBA1135; order UBA1135; genus OFTM281. The sequence goes on from JAJDEV010000205.1 coordinate 8,504, forward strand.
GAAGTTGAGCAGCGTCGCGCCCTTCGCCGCCGCGCCGTAGGCGGCGATGCGCTCGCCGGCCGCCTTGCGCTCTCCGAGCACGCGCCGCAGCTCGTCCTTGAGCGCGAGCACGTCGTTTGCGAAGGCCGCGTAGTGCTCGCGCCGATCCATGCCGAGTGCGACCTCTTCGGCGAGCAGCGCGGTAACGGCCGCACTCGGATCGCGCTCGGCTTCGACGTAGATGCGCAGCGATCCGCCGTGCACGGGCAGGCGCCGCACGTCGTTGAGGTAGAGCCCGTGCCGCTCGAACAGCGCGACGATCGCCGTCGCCGAGAAGTAGCACAGGTGCTCGTGATAGATCGTGTCGAACTCGTTGTGCTCGATCAGGTCGCGCACGTACGGAAACTCGAAGACGCCGACGCCGCCGTCCGCGAGCAGCGCGGCCACGCCGGCGACGAAGCCGTTCGTGTCCGCCACGTGCGCGAGCACGTTGTTGCCGAGGATCACGTCCGCGCGCTTCCCTTCGGTGCGCAACGCCTGCGCGAGCTCGAGCGTGAAGAACTCCTCGCGCGTCTCGACTCCCTTCGCGCGCGCCTCGCGCACGGGGCCGGGCGCCGGATCGATGCCGAGCACCGGAATGCCGGCTTCGACGAAGTTCTTCAGCAGGTAGCCGTCGTTGCTCGCGAGCTCGACGCACAGGCTGTTCGGACCCAACCGGCGGCGCTCGATCAGCTCGAGGGCGTTGGCGCGCGCGTGGGCGACGAACGTGTCCGAGAACGACGAGTAATAAGGATAGTCGCCCGTGAAGAGCAGCTCGGGTTCGACGGTCTCGAGGATCTGGACGAGCGCGCAGTCTTCGCAGACGGCGACCTGCAGCGGGAACATCGGCTCGGGTACGTCCAGCTCGTCCGCGCCGACGAGGCGGTCGGACAGCGGCGTGGTCCCGAGGTCGAGGAACGTCGCCAGGCGCGCGGAGTCGCACGAGCGGCAGTGCGTGATCGTGTTCGAACGCGCCGTGCTCATCGGGCCACGTGCCGGAGTGAGTGGTCGAGCACGCCGCTCTCGACCAGGTGCCGGATGTGCGCGATGCGCTGGAACGTCGGGCCTTCGAACTCTTCGAGGTTCAAACCGTGCGCGCGGTACGTCTCGAGCAGCTCCTCCGCCCCGCGCCGCACGTTCCACTTCGGCGCGTAGTCGGGCAGCGTGCGCGGGAGCTTGCTGCAGTCGACGCGGTAGCAGCGCGTGTCGGCCGACGCGCCGTCCGCGAAGGCGAGCTCGCAGTTCGGAACGACGTCGCTGACGATCTCGGCCACGTCGCGGATCTGCAGGTTGTCCTCGGTGTTGCCGACGTTGAACGCTTCGCCGCGCACCTTGTCGCTCGGCGCTTCGAGCACGGCGCAGAACGCCGCGCTGATGTCCTCGATGTGGACGAGCGGGCGCCACGCGCTGCCGTCCGACTTCAGGAAGACCTTGCCGGTCGTGAAGGCCCACGCGACCAGGTTGTTGACGACCAGGTCGAAGCGCAGGCGCGGCGACGCGCCGTAGGCCGTCGCGCTGCGCAGTAGCACCGGTGTGAAGGAATCGCTCGCGAGCGACGCGAGGCCCTTCTCCGAGTCGACCTTCGATACGCCGTACGGCGTCACGGGATGGAAGGCCGACGTCTCGTCGAGCCAGTCCTCACCGCCCGCGCCGTAGTTGCTGCACGACGACGAGAACACGAAGCGCTCGACGCCCGCCTGCTTCGCGAGCGCGCCCAAGCGCACCGTCGCGCGGTGGTTGATCTCGTCGGTGATCGACGGATTGAGGTCGCCGAGCGGGTCGTTCGACAGGCCGGCGAGGTGCAAGACGGCGTCGATGCCGGCGAGGTCCTCGAGCTCGACGTCGCGCACGTCCTTCTCGATGTTGAGCACGCCGGCCATCGAACTCGGCAGCTCGCCGAACGTGCAGCGGCGATAGAGGTCGGAGTCGAGGCCGACGACCTCGTGTCCGCGTTCGAGCAACATCGGCGTCAGAACGGTGCCGATGTAGCCGAGGTGTCCGGTGACGAGAATCCGCATGTCGGTCAACCGCGCGACGGCTCCCACGTGTTCCACGGAGCCTTGCCGGAGTCCCACAGCTCCTGCAGCAGGTGCTTCTCGCGCAGCGTGTCCATGCACTGCCAAAAACCGTCGTGCCGAAAGGCCATGAGCTGTTCGTCGCGCGCGAGGTTCTGCAGCGGCGCGTGTTCGAACATCACGTCGTCGCCGTCGATGTAGTCGAGGACGCCGGGCTCGAGCACGAAGAACGCGCCGTTGATCCAGCCCTCGGCGGTCTGCGGCTTCTCCGAGAACTCGCGCACGCGGTCGCCCTCGAACGCGAGGTGACCGTAGCGCGCCGGCGGACGCACCGCCGTCACCGTCGCGAGCCGTCCGTGGGAGCGGTGGAACTCGAGCAGCGCCTTGACGTCGACGTTCGACAGCCCGTCGCCCCAGGTGAGCATGAACGTCTCGTTCCCGAGCATCTCGGCCAGCCGCTTCACGCGGCCGCCGGTGAGCGTCTTCAGGCCCGTATCGACCAGCTCGACGCGCCAATCGGGCAGCTCGCTGCCGTGGCGCTCGACCTTTCCCCGCGCGGGCTCGACGGTCAGGTTGCCGCCGAGCGACGCGTAGTCGACCCACCATTTCTTGATGTACTCGCCCTTGTAGCCGAGCGCGATCACGAAGTCCTTGAACCCGTGTTCCGCGTAGTGGCGCATGATGTGCCACAGGATCGGACGCCCGCCGATCTCGACCATGGGCTTGGGCCGGATCTCGGTCTCCTCAGCGAGACGCGTTCCGGCTCCGCCGGCAAGGATGGCGACTTTGGTCATGGGGTGGCTTTTCTACCGCCTCGGAACTTCGCAGCCTAACAGAACCGGCGGGCTTCCGGAGGGGTTCGAGCCGATGCAACGCGCGGTCGTCGCGCTTCGTCGACACACCTCGCGCGCCTTCCGGTCACGCCATGCGGGTCGCCCTCGTCAACCACCAACGACTGCAACTCCCGCGCTCCGGACGTCCGGCGTCGAGCGGTTCGATCGGACACTTCTGCTACGAGGTGTCGACGCGCCTCGCGCGTCGCGGTGAGTGCGAAAGCATTTCGGTGTTCAGTCCGAAGGGAGGTCGCTTCGCGACGCGCGTGACCGAGCACGAGGGCGTGCGTTTCGTCGAGATCCCGACCGGGATCGACGAGGCGGTCGAGCGTGGCGCCGCGACGCTCGCCGGACTCGCGCGGCGCCGCTCGAACCCCGCGCGCCCCGCGTTCGCTTCCGGCTGGAACCACGCGCTCTACGCGCGCCGCGTCGCGCGCGCGTTGCGGTCGCTCGGCGCCGACCTCGTCCACGTCACGAATCGCTCGCAGTTCGTCGAGCCGATCCGGCGCGAGCTGCCCGGCGCGAAGATCGACCTCCATATGCAGTGCGAGTGGTTGTCGCAGCTCGATCCCGCGCTCGTCGGCCCGCGCATCGACGCCGCGACGTGGGTCTCGGGCTGTTCCGAGTTCATCGCCGGTGCCGTCCGCTCGGCCTTCCCGCGCGCGGCGGAAAAGTGCTTCGCGCTGCACAACGGCGTCGACACCGCGCGCTTTCGGCCGCGCGACGCAGGCCAAGACGCGCGGGGCGCGCACGTGATGTTCTCCGGCCGCGTTTCGCCCGAGAAGGGCGTGCACGACGTCGTCGCCGCCTTCGCGCGCGTCGCGGCAGCGCGCGCGGACGCGCGCCTGACGATCGTCGGACCGTGCTCATCCGCGCCGTTCGAGCTCGTCGGCGGCCTTTCGCGCGATCCGATGACGCGCGCGCTCGAGCGCTTCTACACGGCGGACACGCCCTACATCGAGCAGCTCCTCGCGACGCTCGAACCCGGCGTCGCGGGGCGCGTGGAAGTCGTCGGCAACGTGGATCAGGAGGAACTCGCGACGCGCCTCCGCAGCGCCGACGTCTGCTTGCATCCCGCGACGTGGCACGAGCCGTTCGGCATGGCCGTGCTCGAGGCTATGGCCACCGGGTTGCCCGTGATCGCCACGAAGAGCGGCGGCATCCCGGAGTTCGTCGACGACGGGCGCACGGGGTTGCTCGTCGAGCGCGGCGCGGTCGACGCGTTGACGGAGGCGCTCGAGACGCTGCTCGACGATCCCGACCGACGGCGCACACTCGGGGGAGCGGCGCGCGCGGAAGCGGTCGAGCGCTACACGTGGGAACACGTGACCGATCACCTGTGGGAGCGCGTCGCGCGATGAGCACCGCGCGCATCGGCGTCGTGATTCCCGTGCACGACCGCGAAGCCCTCATCGGCCGCGCGATCGAGAGTGCGTTGTCGCAGAGCGCGCCGCCGGCGACCGTGGTCGTCGTCGATGACGGTTCGACGGATGGAACCTGGAACGCGATCCAAGCCTTCGGCGACCGCGTCGTCGGCGTTCGGCAGGCCAACACCGGCGTGGCGCGCGCACGCTACACGGGAGCGGCGCGCCTCGCCGACGATCCGCAGCCGGTCGAGTGGCTCGCGTTACTCGACTCGGACGACACGTGGGACGCCGACCACCTCGCGCGCGCCTCCGCCGCGATCGCGCAGACGGGTGGGCGCGCTGCGCTCTACTTCGCCGACACGACGCTCGCGCCGTCGCGCGGCGGCGGATCGCTGTGGAGCGAGGCGGGGTTCGCGCCGGAGTTCGATCCCGACACGCGCGTCTGCCTCACGACCGACGGCACGGACTGGGTGCTCCTCGCCCGCCAGCCGATGATGTTGCAGTCGTCCGTGTTCGCGCTCGACGCCTTCCTCGCCGCGAGCGCGATGGCGAGCGACTTCGCGCTGCGCGAGGACACGCGCATCCTCTTCGAGCTCGGGCTCGGCGGGTCCGTTTGCGCGGTCGCCGGCGTGGGAGCGCGCATGAGCGACGACGGCGGAGGCGCGCGGCTCACGGCGCGCCACCCTCGCGATTCCCGCACCTACCAGGAGGACACGCGCCTCTTGTACGGCGACCTGCTCGCGCGTGCGGGGACGAGCGCGCACGTCCGCCGCGCGCTCGCGCCGCGTCTCGCCGCCGCGCACCTGCGGCTCGCGAAGCTGTCTCCGTCGTTGCCCGAGAAGGCGCGCCACCTCACCGCCGCGTTCCGCGCCGACCGCGGTCGCTTCCTCCAGGCGATCGGAAGACGCCTCGGTCGCGGGTAGAGTACGCAGCGACGTGTCCGGTTCGATCCAAAGCATTCGCGACGTGGCCGAGAAGCACCTGTGCACCGGGTGTGGCGTGTGCGCGTACCTCGCGCCGGACGCGATCCGCATCGTCGACGACCTGGACCGCGGGCGGCGGCCGATCGTCTCCGACGGGGGAGCGAGCGACGCGGCGCTGGCCGACGCGCTCGACGCGTGTCCGGGGCGCGGCCTGGCGCACGACGTCACCCAGCCCGCCGGCGTGATGCCCGAGCTCTTGCCCGAGTGGGGGCCGGTGCTCGAGGTGTGGGAGGGGTTCGCGGCCGACGACGAGCTGCGCTTCGCGGCGTCGAGCGGCGGCGCGGCGAGCGCGCTCGCGCTCTTCGCCCTCGAGCAACGCGCGATGCACGGCGTGCTGCACATCGCCGCGCGCAAGGACGTGCCGTGGCTCAACGAGACTGTGATGTCGAGCTCGCGCGCCGAGTTGCTCGCGGCGACGGGTTCGCGCTACGCGCCCGCCAGCCCTTGCGATCGACTGGCCGAGATCGAGGCCGCGCCCGCGCCGTGCGTCTTCATCGGCAAGCCGTGCGACGTCGCGGCGGCGCGCGCGGCGGCGCGCAAGCGGCCGGCGCTCGAGGAGAAGCTCGGCCTGACGATCGCGATCTTCTGCGCGGGCACGCCCTCGACGCGCGCGACGCTCGAGATGATGAAGCGCCTCGGCGTCGACGATCCGAAGGACCTCGCGTCCGTGCGCTACCGCGGCAACGGCTGGCCCGGCAACGCGCGCGCGGAGTCAAAGGCGGGAAACACGGGCGAGGAGACCTACGCCGCGTCGTGGGGCGAGCTGCAGAAGCATCGCCAGTGGCGCTGCTATGTCTGCGCCGACCACACGGGCGAGTTCGCCGACATCGCGGTGGGCGACCCGTGGTACCGCGAGATCCCGCCCGGCGAGCCCGGCCGCTCGCTCATCCTCGCGCGAACCGAGCGCGGCCGCGCGTTCCTGCGAGCCGCGGTCGAAGCGGGCGCGCTCGAAGTGGAACGCCGCGACGCAGCCACGGTCGTCGCCTCACAACCGAACCTGCTCACGACGCGCGGCGCGATCTGGGGCCGCATCCTCACGACGCGCGCGCTCGGCGCAGCGGCCCCGCGCTACCGCAACATGCCGATGTTCGGGACCTGGTGGCGCGCGCTCACGTGGCGCGAAAAGCTCGGCTCCCTCGCCGGAACCGCGAAGCGCACGTTCCGGAAACGCCTGCGCGAACGGCGCCCGGTGAACGAGTGGAAGGGCTGACCCTCCTCAGCGTTCCCACAGCCCGTACTGGATGCCGCCCAGGAAGTAGATCGCGAACTTCCCTTCGCCCGGGATCTCCGTGGCGAGCATCGCGAACACGGCGCCGGCGGCCTCGGCGACTTCGATCGCCGCTTCGATGTCGTCGACGAGCACGTAAGGGCGAACGACCGGATCCTCGGCGTCGTGCATCGGCGCGCGCACGCTGATGCGTCCGCCGCCGGTCAGCTTCGCCGTGCGGCCACCGCCGAACTCGGCCCGGGGGTCGCCGAACGTGACGCCGTGGAGCTCCTCGAGGGCCGCGCACGTCGCGTCGGCGTCCTGGGTCACGATCTCGAGGAACTCGACGCGGATGCCGTCCTCCTCCTCGGGCGCCTGCGTCTCGACCGCGGCGGAGTCCTGCGCGCCCCGCGCCTTGTCAGAGCCGAAGCTCCACAGGACGAGCATCGGCACGAACAGAAAAGAACCGAGCCACTGAGCATGCTTCATCGCTTGCGTTCCTCCTCGCAGATCGAAGTCGAGTTCCCGCACGCGCCGTCGAGCACCGCGGTCACGACGGCGGCGTGATCGACAGGCGATTGTACGAAGCGTCGGCAGCGGAGCACGAGCGCGCGAACGCCTAGCAGACTGTGGTGAAACTCACGCCATCGGCGGAGGGCGCTGGATCCGCGCTGCCTGCGTTCCGCTTCCTCCGAGTATCCACGAATACGCGTCGTCAGCGCGCCTTGCCAGCACGGATCC
>JAJDEV010000206.1 GCA_029259605.1 Planctomycetota bacterium
CCCGCAGAACGCCGTCCTCCACTCCGGCTTGGCCCCCGAAAGCCTCGCCGAATCCACCGCTTCGCCTACGTTTCCGGAGACCAACCCGGAGCGGATGCCGACGCTCTGCGGGCGAAGCACTTTCGCCACAGCCTGCTAGCCCGGGTTCTTCATGAGGCTTTGCCGAGATCGACGCGGATGTGCGTCAGATCAGCGCTTCACGACCGAAGCGCGTGGAGGCGACCTTGACGGGTCGTCGAACCCGGTGAGGGAGGGAAGTGCTGATATGGCGCGCAGCTGCGTCGATCTCGGTGAAGGCTCATGAATGATCCGGGCTAGCAGGCCGTGGCGCAACTCACGAACGCGGACGGCGGCGCGCAGCCGCGCCCCGAATCCGGATCGACGACGTAAGCCCCACGCAACCGGAGCGGCCCTGGACCCCGCGCGGGACGCCGCGGGAGGATTGACGTTGTCGCTACACGCGCACCTCAAGAGTGCGAGCGGCGCGACCCGAACCGAAGCCCCCGACGCGTGGGGCGTCTTTGGAGGTTTGGTGGGATGATCATGACGAAATCGATGGGGAGCGCGCTCGAGCGCCTGGATCTTGGAAGCCTGCGGACGCGGTGCCGGATGGCCGCCTTCGGGCTCGGACTGGTTGTCTCGCTGGCGTGGATCGCGGCCGCGGACTCCGCGCTGGCGAGCCGGCACGACGCCGGCGAGCAGGCGCGCGCCGAGGCGATCACCCGTTCGTTCGCGACGACGCTCGAGGGCGAGACGCTCACCTCGGGGACGGACGTGGACGTGCAGCACGTGAAGAAGAGCGTGGTCGAGATCGCGACGGCGAACGGTCTGACCGGTTCGCTCGTCGTCTTCGCGCTCCCGCGCAACGCGGACGGCTCGACCGCCGCCGGCGAGTCGCTCGTACCCGTCGCATCGAGCAAGGACGAGATCGTCCCGCCGCTGCCGATCGAGGACGAAACGCTCGCCGCGCTGCTCGCCGGTGAGACGACCTTCGTCGTGGACGCGCAGGGCGCCGGCGTCGCCGTCGTGCACGACGCCTTCGGCAGCGTGTCCGGAGTCGTGCGCCTGCCTGCCGCCCCGCGCACGCTCCTGACGCACACGCTGCACCTCAGCGTCGCGGCGCTGATCGCGGCCGCGCTCGTCTGGGCCTTCGTGCGTGTCACGACCAAGCTGGTCGAGGGCCATTGCGCCGCGCTCGAGTTCCTCGCGTGCGGCGATACGGAGTCGGCCTGCGGACGCTTCGCGTCTCGCGAGGTGCGCTGTGTCGCGGAGACGATCCAGGAGCTGTCCGGGATTGCGCCGACCAGCGCCGAGCCCGCGACCGCAGGCGACGCGCCTCGGGAGCCGGCGCCGGCGATGCCCGCGCCCACGGCGCAACAGGCGGAACGCGGCGCCGCGCTCCGCGCGCGCAAGACGGTCGCTCCGACGGGGCCGTCGAGCAAGACGTCGATCCTTCCCCGTCGCCGGGTGCTCGGCGCCAACACGCGTCCCGTCGCCCCCGCGCCCGAGCGCGACTTCACGGAGTCGATGACGTTCGACGCGCGGCTCTTCGTAACGGAGTGTGCGAAGCGCTTCGAGACGCGCGCGGAGCGCGCCAACCTGCGCCTGGTCGCGAACGTGGGCGACGCCGTTCCGGAGAACCTGATCGGCAACCCGACCGTGATCATGGAAGCGCTCGATGTACTGATCCTCAACGCGTTCCGTTCGACACAGTCCGGCACGATCCAGGTGCGCGCGACGCGCGCCGGCGACACGGCACGCGTGCGCTTCGAGGTGCTCGACTCCGGCAAGGGGCTCGGGTGGGACCGGCAGTCGCGCTTGAAGGAGGAGATCGACTCCTACACGAGCAACGCGGATGCGCTGCTCGCCGAGAACACGTCGGGGCTCGCGCTCGCCGCGGCGCTCGCCGTGCGACTCGGCGGTACGCTCGAGTTCGATAGCCAGCCGAAGTCGGGCAGCCGCTTCTGGTTCACCGCGGCGTTCCCGGCCTCGTTCCCGAACGCCATGCCGTCCGCCGCCTGACGGATGGGTCGCAGAGCGCCGGGCTTTCCTGCCCGGCGCTTTCGAGTAGGCTGCGCGCATGCCTGGTCCGCTTGCGCCCCTCGACTGGGCCATCGTCTTCGCGTACATCGGCTTCGCCGTATGGGTCGGCGCGCGCTACGCGAAGCGCGCCGGCGAGAGCGTCGACGAGTACTTCCTCTCCGGACGATCGCTCCCGTGGTGGGTGATCGGGACGTCGATGGTCGCGACGAGCTTCGCGGCCGACACGCCGCTGCTCATCACCGGCTGGGTGCGCGACGACGGCATCTGGCGCAACTGGGTGTGGTGGTGCTACCTGATCGGCGGGATGCTGCAGGTGTTCCTGTTCGCGCGCTGGTGGCGGCGCGCGGGCGTGATGACCAAGGCCGAGCTGGTCGAGCTGCGCTATGGCGGCGCCGGCGCCGACGTGCTGCGCGGCGTGCTCGGCTGCATGCACGCCTTCGTCACGAACACGATGACCCTGTGCTGGGTCATGCTCGCCGCCGCCAAGATCTCGGAGGTCCTCTTCGAGGTCGACAAGGCGCTCGGGCTGACGATCGCGTGCGCGGTCGCGATGAGCTATTCGCTGCTCGCCGGCTTCTGGGGCGTGGTCGTCACCGACCTCGTGCAGTTCGTCTTCGCCATGGTCGGCGCGATCGCGCTGGCCTGGATCTCGTGGAGCGCGGTCGGCGGCACCGAGGGACTGTACGGCGCGATCGACGCCGGCATCGTCGGCGCGCACCACATCCAGATCGTTCCCCACACGAGCGGCGAGGGGTTCTGGACCGCCGCCGTCGCGGCCTTCGCCGTGTATCTCGGCGTCAGCTGGTGGGCGGTCGAGAGCGTCGACGGAACGGGCACCACCGTGCAGCGCGTCGCCGCCGCCAAGTCGCCGCGGCACGGCATGTTCGGCGTGCTGTGGTTCAACATCGCGCACTACGCGCTGCGACCGTGGTGCTGGATCCTGGTCGGACTCGCGTCGCTCATCGCGCTCCCCCACCGCGTCGTCGAGACGCCGACGCTGCCGACCGCGGAGGCGCAGGTCGTCGAGGTCGCAGCGGGCTCGGTGCTCCTCCAACCGATCGAATCGCGCGCGTCGGAGAACGGGGCGGTCGTCGCGAGTGGTGCGCCGATCCGCGTCTCGCTTACGGAGGGCGCCGCCGAGGACTGGCAGCCGATCGCGAACGTCGAGCCGGACGGCTTTGTCGCCGCGGGCGACGAGCTCGCGGCGACGGACTCCGAGTACGCGTACATGGTGATGATGGTCCGCTACCTGCCCGTGGGATTGCTCGGGCTCGTCGCCGCCTCGCTCATCGCCGCGTTCATGTCGACCATCGACACGCACGTGAACCTCGCGGCGTCGTTCTTCGTGAACGACATCTACCGCCGCTTCCTCCGCCCGGACCGAGCGTCGAAGGAGTACGTGCTCGTCGCGCGCCTCGCGTCCGTGGTCGTGCTGGTGATCGGCGCGGCGTTCGCCATGGCAGCGGACTCCGTGCGCGACCTCTTCGTCTTCTTCCTCGCCTTCCTCGCCGGCGTCGGTCCGATCTACGTGTTGCGCTGGCTCTGGTGGCGCGTGCGCGCCTCGACCGAAATCACCGCGATGACGACGTCCGCGATCGTCAGCTCGCTCGTGACCTGGAGGGACGACATCGACTGGCACTTCGGACCGCTGGCGGAGTCCGGTGCGCTGAGCGCGCCCGGACGCGTCGTGGTCGTCGCGGCCGCGTCGCTGCTGGCCGCCGCGATCTCCCTCGCTCTGACGCGCACGCCGGACCCGAAGACGCTCGTCGCGTTCTACGCGAAGACGCGCCCGTTCGGCGCGTGGGGCCCGGTGCGCGCCCTCCTCGACGAACGTGACGACGCGCCCGCGCGCAGCGAGCTGCTGCCGGCGCTGCTCGGCGCCTCGGGCGGCATCGCGCTGGTCTACGGACTGATGCTCGGGATCGGGTTCTCGATCCTCGGCCAGAACGCGGCCCTCGCCATCTGCGGCGCGGCGGTCGTGATCGGCGGCGCGATCGTCGCGTGGGCGGTCACGCGCCTCGGGGACGAGTCGTGATCCAACTACGCCCGAGAGCGCCGCGCGATCCGGACGCGCCCAACCGCTTCGTCCCGGGCGACCTCGTGCGTCACCGTCGCTACGGCTACCGCGGCGTCGTCGTCGCGTTCGACACCTCGTGCGCGGCGTCCGACGCGTGGTATTCCGGCAACCGCACGCAGCCGGCGCGCGATCAACCCTGGTACCACGTGCTCGTCGGCGACTCGCCGTCCTCGACCTACGCGGCCGAGGACAGCTTGATCGCCGAGCCCGAGCCGGCGGAGATCGCGCACCCGCTCGTCGCCGTCTTCTTCAGCGCGTTCGTCGGCGACCACTACCTGCGCAACGAACACGCGTGGCCGTACGAGAGTCCGTAGGCCTCAGCGGCCGAGCGCCGCGAGCGCGCGGTCGACGTCGTTCTCGTCGTTGAAGAAGTGGAACGACGTGCGCAGGTAGCCCGAGCGCACGGCCGCGACGACGCCCGCGGCGGCGAGCGACGCCTTCACGCGCTCGGGTTCGGGGACGTGCACCGCGACGATCGGCGAGCTCTCGTGCTCGTCGAAGAGCGGCTCGAGATCGAGCGCGGGTAGACCGGCGCGGAAGCGCCGCGCGAGGTCGAGGTCGCGCGCCTCGATCGCCTCGGCGCCGAGTTCGCACAGGAACTCGAGCGCGGCGGTCGTCCCCTGCCACACGGGCCACGCGAGCGAAGCGTCCAGCGCGCTCGCGCCCGGCGGCGGTGCGTACGGTCCGCCGTAGTACTCGACGAACGGATCGGCGGGCGTCTTCCAGCTCGGCGCGAGCGGCCGCTGCTCGTCGAGCCGCGCGGCGCGTACCCACAGGAACGCGGCGCCGCGCGGCGACAGCATCCACTTGTACGCAGCCGCCGCGACGAAGTCGACGCCGGCGAGCGGGATGCGCAGCGCGCCGAGCGACTGGGTCGCGTCGACGAAGAGGCGCGTGTCAGGGCGCGACGCGCACGCCGCAGCGAGCGCCTGGAGATCCATGCGGTAGCCGGTCGCGCTCTGCACGTGCGACACCGCGACGAGCACCGTGTGGTCGTCGATCGCGGCGATCAGATCGTCGGGGTCCAGACGCACGCCGCGGTATGGGACGAGGCGCACGTCGAAGCCGCGCTCGGCCTGCTTCATCCACGGGAACAGATTGCTGCGGAACTCGTCGGCACCGACGACGAGGTTCGCGCGCGGCGCGGGAGCGGGCAGGCTCGCGGCGACCTGGCTCGCGCCGGCGCTGAGCGACGAGACGAGCGCGACCTCCTCCGCCCGCGCCCCTCCGCCGAGGAAGCGCGCGAACAGGGCACGCGACTCCAGCGCGCGCTCCTCCCAATCGCGCCACGAACCCGTCCCGTCCGACCATGCATCGAGCGCCGCGCGCACCGCGGCGTCCACCGCGCGCGGCGGCGGACCGTAGGACGCGGTGTTCAGATAGGCCCGCTCGCGGACGGCCGCGAACTCGGCGCGGACGCGCTGCCAATCGACCGGGGCGCCGGCCACCGGCGTGCGCGTGGTTCGGGGATTCGATCGCGACAAACGGAAAGCTCGCGGGAAAGGCGTTGCACGCGCGGCCGGCGTGTTGAGGATGGGGCGACCTTCGACGACGAATCGTAGCCGAGACCACCCATGCGACGCATTGTCCTCACGCTTACGCTCCTCCTCGCCGCGTGCACATCGCCTGCGACGTGGCCCGAGCACGATCCCCTTCCGAAATGGGTCACGGAGTCGACGAGCGTCGATGGACGGCCGCTGCGCGTCGCGATCGTCGGCGACGGGGACGAGGTCGTGCTCTACCTCGCCACGATCCACGGCAACGAGCGCGCGGGGACGCCGCTGCTCGAGCTCTTGATCGAACGCCTGACCGCCGACCCGACGCTGCTCGCGAACCGCCGCGCGGTGATCGTGCCGCTCGTGAACCCGGACGGCGCCGCCGCGAAGACGCGCCGCAACGCGCACGGCATCGACCTGAACCGCAACTTCCCCGCGCGCAACTTCCTCGAGAGCCCGACACACGGACCGCGCACGCTCTCGGAACCGGAGTCGCTGTTCGTGTACCGGGTCATCGACTACTTCGAGCCGATGCGCATCGTCTCGATCCACCAACCGGCCGAGCGCATCGACTACGACGGACCCGCCGTGGGGCTCGCCTATCGCCTCGCGGAGGTCAGCCCGCTCGAGGTGCGCCGCCTGGGTGCGCGGCCGGGATCGCTCGGCTCGTGGGCGGGTCGCGACCAGGGCATCCCCGTGATCACGCTCGAGCTCCCCGCCGACGCCGGCGAGCTGCCGATCGAGGAGCTGTGGGAGCTGCACGCTCCGCTGCTGCTCGCCGCGCTCTCCGAGGAGTAGCCCGCGCCTACTGCCAGCGGAAGATCTTCAGCGCGACCGCGAACGACAGCGCGCCCCACGCGACCTGCACGAGCAACTCGGGGCCGACCGCCGCCAGCCCATCGCCATCCAGCATCATCGCGCGCAACGCGTCGTTGAGTCCGGTGAGCGGCAGGAGCTTGAGCACCGGCTGCAGCCCGTCGGGGAAGCGCTCGTACGAGAAGAACACGCCCGACCCGAGCCACATCGGCATCATCACCAGGTTCATCATGCCCGAGACGCCCTCGATCGTCTTCGCGCGCGAGGCGACCAGGATGCCGAGCCCCGCGAACGTGAACGCGCCCACCGCGCTGAGAACGCCGAAGTCGAACACGTTGCAGCGGAACGGCACGTCGAGCAACAGCGTGCCGATCAGCACGATGACGAGCAGCTCGAGGATCAGGAAGACGAGCCGCGAGAGCATGAACGACAGGAAGAACGACGAGCGCCGCATCGGCGTCACGAGCAGGCGCTTCAGGAACTTGCGCCGGCGCACGTCGGCGATCGCGAAGCCCACGCCCCACATGCCCGTCCCCATCAGGTTCATGCCGAGCAGGCCGGGGAACAGGAAGTCGAGGTAACGCGAGCCCTTCTCGGTCACGGGTGCGATGCGCACGTCGGCCTCGGCTCCACCCGACGCCTCGAGTTCGAGCGCGCGCAGGATGCGGACGCGAGCGATCTCGGCCTCGCTCTTGTTGGGTTCGAGCTCGAGCGTCGGCGGCGCGCCCGGAATCACGAGCACGTCGATGGCCGCCTTGGTGAGTTGCTTGCGCGCGTCCTCGAACGACGCGAAGCGCTCGATGCTGAGGAGCTCGTCGCGTGCGAGGACGAGCGTGAGCGCGTCGGTCGCCGCCTCGCTCGTCGCGTCGCCCGGACGCTCGGCGATGATGCCGATCGGCGTGGGTTCGAGGCTCCCCTCCCGGAACGCGAATCCGAGCACGGCGGCGAGCACGAGCGGGAACACGAAGACCCAGAAGAGCGCCTCGGGCTCGCGCAGGAACGTGAGGATGCGGACGCGCGTCAGCTCGCGCAGCTCGGAGCGTCTAGTCATCGCGCAGGTGCTTGCCGGTCAGGGACAGGAACACGTCCTCGAGCGTTGCGCGGTGCGTGCGCAGGTCCACGAGGCCGAGCTCGCGCTCGTCCAGGCACGCGAACAGCGACGCGATCGCGACCTGGGTGCGCGACGCGGTCATCCGCACGCTCGCGCCGTCGATCAACACCGCGTCGACGCCGTCGAGCGCGCGGAAGGCGTCCTCCCATTCGCGCGGAACGCGCTCGCCGCCGGCATCCGTGGCCCCCGGCCGGAGCGGCGTGAACTCGACCACGTTCTCCGCGTGCAGGGTCGCGATGATCGTCTCGGGCGCACCGCTCGCGATCACCTTCCCGTGGTCGATGATGAGCAGGTCGTCCGCAAGGCGTTCGGCCTCCTCCATGTAGTGCGTCGTCAACACGACGCTGCCGCCGCCGACCTTGAAGTCCTCGATGATCTCCCACACGCGGCGCCGCGCCTGCGGATCGAGTCCGGTGGTCGGCTCGTCGAGGAAGAGCAGGCGCGGGCGATGGAGCAGCGCGCAGCCGATCGCGAGGCGCTGCTTCTGTCCGCCGGAGAGCTTCGAAACGTGCACGTCGCGCTTGTCGGTGAGTCCGATGCGCGCGAGCACGTCGTCCTCGCCATCGCGCTTGTCGTAGAAGCTCCCGAACAAGCGCAGGAGTTCGTAGCACGACAGCTTGTCCAGGAACTGCGTCTCCTGCAGCTGCACGCCGATGCGCTGGCGAATCGCGTCGCCGTCGGCCCCCCACGTTCTGCCCAGGACCTCGATCCGTCCCGCGTCCTGCACGAGCAGCCCCTCGAGCATCTCGATCGTGGTCGTCTTCCCGGCGCCGTTCGGGCCGAGCACGCCGAGGCACTCGCCCGCGCGCGCCTCGAGGTCGATGCCGTCGACCGCGACGAGGTCGCCGAAGTTCTTGCGGAGCCCGATCGCGCGCAGGGCGACCTTCCCCGCCTTCGGATCGCCGTTCATCCGCTCAGGTTAGCGACCGGGCACGCGCGTTTCGTCCCTCCATTCGGGGGTCCACTCCGCATTCGTCACGAGCTCGACCGCCTGGGCCGCGGTCCGTGTGACGCCCAGCACGTGGTCGTAGTCGATGCGCTCGGCTTCGTCGCGCCAGAGCCCGATCTTGACGTCGGGCGGCGTGCAGAAGAGCGCGTGCCAGAGCACCCCCTTCTCGCGCGCGAAGATCGCGAGCCCGCGGTTGTCCATGCGCGCGTCCGGGTACGGCGCCTTGCCGACCGAGATGCCCGCGGAGCGCAGCTCGGTGCCGACGTTCGAGCGTCCCAAACCGAGCAGCCAAAGGTCGTCGCTGCGGTTCTCGGTCTCTTCGTCCGGGAAGCCGATGCGATCGATCGAGAGCACCGTCACGATCGAGTCGAGCGGCACGGTCGGATGCTCGAGGAAGTGCTCGGCACCGTAGCGCGCATTCGCCATCGCCGACGTGAAGAGGAACATCGTCGTGCGCGCGGGCGGATGCGCGACGAGCTGTTGCGCGATCTCGAGCAGCGCGGCCGTCCCCGCGGCGAAGCTGGCGCCGTTGCGCACGCGGTCGCCGCGCGGGCCGACGACGCCGGGGTCGGGCGGGCCGATGTGATCGTAGGGCGCGTGGAGCACGACGATCTCCTTCGAGCGCTCCGGGTCGGTCCCCGGCAGGATCGCGACGACGTTGTGCTCGAGCACCCCGCGCCGCTCCTCGTGGACGACGAGCTGCACATCCGTGTAGCCCTTCCACAGCAGACTCTCGCGCATCCGACCGCGCACCAGGACGAGTTCGCACTCGTCCGCCGGCGGCGGCCCGAAGACGCGCGCCGGCGCGGGCGGGTCGAGCTCTTTGCCGGGCTTCTCGTTCCCGATGCGCAGGTCGATCCCCCACGCCTCGCCCTTGCCCTGCCCGCGGCCGCCGAGCCAGATGTTGCGGTCGCGCGGCGTTCCGCGGAAGAGCAGCGCCTTGTCCGGTTGCGCGTGATCGGGGACGTCAGCCTCCATGACCACGCGCACGATCGGCAGCTCCTCGGTCGAGCGCCCCTCGCCGCGGAACCTCACGGTGAAGTCGCGACCGTAGACACCGTGCTCACGCTCGCCGGTCTTGGTCGTGAAGATGAGTTCGGGCGCCGCCGTGTGCTCGACGACGAGCGCCGGGATCGGCTGCAGGAACGAGCCATCGCCGGCTCCGCCCCCGAGGCCCATCGACTCGAGCGCGTGAACAAGATACCGCGCCGCGCGCGCCGAGCCCTCGGTCGCTGCGCCGCGCCCGTCCATCGCGTCCGACGCGAGCACGCGCACGTGATGCTCGAGCTCGCCGCGCGTGATCTCGGCGTTCGGGGCCGGCAGCGCGTCGGCGTCGTCCTGAGCCGCCGCGCGGACCGCCGGCGAGGAGCCCAGGATCGCCGCGACGAGGAGCGTCGCGCGAAGGGCGTGAGGATGCGAGGCGGCCGAGGGGGTCGAAGGAGTCATGGCAGGTCGGAGCGGGTTCGTCGGAGCAGCGCGACGGATCATGCCCGGGGCCGCAAGCGGCGTCCAGGCGATTGGATTCACCGCCCTACGCACCGCGCGCACGCGAAGTTGGGACGGCGCCCCCTTGTGGACGCGACCCGGTCCGTGCTCGCACCCCCGTCCCTGCAACGATTTCGGAACGGACTGCCTCGGTGTTGCTCGACGGCTACGCTGGACGCGCATTCCACGCCTCGGCCCTTTCTCAACTCGACGTAGGGACTGCACGTGGAGCCTGAACCACGGTTTGCGGTTGCCTTGGTGGAGCCCTGGGCGGGGTGGGAGCCGCGGAAGTCCGGCTCAAACCGGCCTCGGTTGCCGAGCGAGGCCCTGCCACGGGCTGCGAGGGCCGGACGCGGTCGAAGAGCGCGCGCATGCGTGCCACGCGGGATGCGTCGACCTCGCGCGCGCCGTCGGGTGATCGGGTGTAGAGCGAAGTGCCGACGATCGCGCCGTCGGCGAGCCGCAGCGACGCTTCGCTCGCCGCGTCGACGGCGAGTCCGGAGCCAATCCAGATCGGGACCTCGGGGACGCGCTCCCGAACGCGCTCGATGTCGGCTGCGGCCGTCGCGCGCCCCGTGCCGCTGCCCGAGACCACGAGCACGTCCGCTCCCCCGCGGCGCGCCACGTCGTCCGCGGCGTCCTCGAGCGTCTCCGATCCGAGCGGCGTCGCGTGCTTCACGTGCACGTCGGCGGCGATCACCGCGCCAGGGGCGAGCCGCGCGCGCTCGCGCAGCGTGTTCGCGGCGTCGCCCTCGAGCACACCTTGGTCCGTGACCATCGCGCCCGTGTGCACGTTGACGCGCAGGAACGACGCGCCGCCGACCGCACACAGACCGAGCGCGGCGCGCGCGTCGTTGCGCAGGACGTTCACCCCGATCGGACGCGACTCGGCGACGCGCGCCACGCGCTCGACGGCGAGCGCCAACGTCGCGATCGTCTCGGCCGGCACGGCGCGCGCGAAGAACGGCGTGTCGCCGTAGTTTTCGACGATGAGCGCGTCGACGCCGCCGTTCACGAACGCCGCGGCGTCGCGCTCGGCCGCGGCGAGCACCGCCCCGGCGTCGCCGTCGAAACCGGGCGCTCCAGGCGTCGCGCGCAGGTGCACGACGCCGACGAACAACGGCCGCCGTCCTACGTTCGCGAGCAAGGCGCGCATGGAGTCGTCGTCACGGGCTTCGGAATCGAGCATGGCCGCGCGCATCGTAGCGCCCGCGCCGCGAACGAAAGCGCGGCGCCGCCGTGAACTCGGCGGCGCCGCGCGTGAATGGAGCCAGAGGCGGGATTCGAACCCGCAACATCTGCTTTACGAAAGCAGTGCTCTACCGTTGAGCTACTCTGGCGTTGGACTTTGCGCGCACGCGGTGTGCACGTGACGCGAGGCGCCGGAGATCGAAACGCCCGGCGCGCGGGAAGTCTAGCGCGCCGGGCGTCGAGTGCGAAAGCGTCGCTTCGGTCAGTTGCCGCGCACGCTCCGAATCAGTTCGGCGCGCGTCTCGTTCGACAGGTTCAGTCGACCGAGGGCGCGCGCGGCTGCGGCGCGGATCGCGATCGACCCGTCCGAGTTCGCGACGCTCCGGACCTCGTCGACGCTGCCGCCATCGGCGTCGCCCGCGCGCGCGAACACGCGTCCGAGCGCATTGGCCGCGGCCACGCGCACGTCCTCTTCGCGGTTCCCGTCCGAGAGGACGGCCGCGATCGGGCCGACGTGGCCAGCTCCGCCGGAGAGGCCGAGGGCGCCCACCGCCGGACCGACGACGTTGTCGGGACGCGACGCACCGATCGCGCCGGCGAGGGCCTCGTTCGAGGCTCCGATGTCGCCCCCCTTGGCCGCGATCATGTAGAGCGCGTGGGCCGCGCGCGAGGCGAGCTCGTTCGCGAGCTCACGGTCGCGGTTCAGACCGCCGGAAAGGGCTTCCATCACCTTGTCGACGTCCGCCGCACCGGTGATGACCTCGGAGTCGCCGTAGTCGGCGTCCGCGGACGCGGCGATCACGAGCGTCGGCGTTCCCGCGAGGCGCGAGTCGTTGCGGATCTCGTGCAGCACCTGGTTCGACGTGATGTCGGGCAGGCTCTCGGAGACGACGACCGCGTCGACGCCGGGAACCGAGCGCAGCGCCGCGAGGCCACGGCCGCCGGTCGGCCAGGCGTTGACCAGGACACCGCGGCTCTCGAGCGCGGCCGCGAGCGCGTTGCGGCGCGCGTCGTCGCCGTCGATCAGGACCGCGATCTGGAGCACCTCGCGGGCGGCGGCTTCGGCCAGCGCCTGGATCGTTTCCGCGCTCGCCTTCGCGCCGTCGAGCGTGGCGATCGCGACCGCCGCCTCGCCGCGCACCGCGCCGCTACCGCTCGCGCCGAGGGCGCGCGTCAGGTTCGGCGTCGCGGCCGAGGAGCATCCCGCGATCGCGCGGCACAGGCCCGCGGCCGCGATTTGATCGTGCGTGTCGAGCGCCCAGCCGAGCGCGAGGTCGAGCGCCTCGGTGCCCGCCAGTTGAACGGCGAGCTCGTCTTGCTCGATGCGGTCGGCCCAGTCGCCCGCGTCGCCGAGCACGTCGAGTCGGCCGCGCTGCGCGACGACGCAACGCGCGAAGCCGGCGATGGCGCGCGCCGCGACGCTCTCCGACGCGAACGCCGCTTGGTACGCGCGCTTGGCGAGCTCGTAGGAATAGAGGTAGTGCGGGATGTCCGTCGCCGCGAGCCCGCCGTCGGCCCAGGACCATACGACCGTCGAAGCGAGCCCCGGGCGCACGACCGACTCGTCCTGCGCGTAGTAGGCGTCGCCGAGCGCGAGGAACTGCGCGCCGATGTCGCTCGTTCCGCCGAGCGTCTCGAGCGAGGCCGCCGCCGCGGCGCGCACCGCCGAGTCGGACTCGTCACCGAAGGCGTGGAGCGCGAGCGCCGCTGCCGCGCGCCGGTCGCCGATGTATCCGAGCGTGATCGCGACGTTGCGTCGCAGGTAGGCGTCGTCCGCCTCGAGCGCCGCGACGAGCGGGAGCACGACGTCGTCGTTCATGCGCACGAGCGCCTGCATGACGAGCACCCGGCGGTCGCTGTCCCCTTGGTCGCCGAGCAAGTGCACCATGTAGGGCACCGCGAACTCACCGAACTCGCTCGCGAGGCGTCCGACGGCGCGCGAGCGCACGTCGACGTTTTCGGAGGTCACGTTGCCGAGGACCTCGCGGATCGCGGCTTCGTCGCGGCTGCGCTCGGCGCGGCCGAGCGAGGCGAGCTGCATCATGCGCTTGGCGATCAATTCCGATTCGCCGCCCGCGACGAGCATGTCGAGCCACACCTGGTGGTTCGTGCTCTGCCAGAGCTCGAACGCGTCTTCGTGGGACGGGTCCGTCGCGAGCGCGCGCTGGAACATCCCGAGCGCTTCCGCGTGCTGGCCGCGCGATTGGAGTTCGACGCCTTGGCGGAACAGCTCCTGCGCGTCTTGGCCGAACGTCGGCACGACGAAGAGGAGCGTGGAGGCGAGGGAGAGGAGAGGACGGCGGAGTTGGATCATGACGATCTCGTGAGGACGACTCGGCAAGCGGCCGGAGGCGCGACGCTTGGGTCCGGTCGGTTGGAGGATGGACCTGGCAGGGGGGGTGGGCTCGGCGCGTCCGGTGCCGCTCGATGCCCCGAAACCTTGGCGTACAAGGCGGTTCGGGATGATAGCGAGGGGTGCGAACGCGTCAAGGATGGCAGTGGCGGGCGCGGCCGGAACTCGCGCCGCTCGAACGGCCTCCGGACCCCCGCGAAGGGGGACGACGAACCGACTTCGAGCGGACGGGCGGCGCTCCCCTGCCCTATCCACCGACCCCTCGCCGGATACCGGATCTCGGCTCCCACCGGCGACCGCCGGCCCCCTACCGCGCCGATCGCGACGCCCCGGGGGTCAGCGCGCCGAGGACGGCACCCCGCGCGGCGCCCGTCGCCCAGGGCTCCGTCGAGGGCACGCCGAGCACGCAGCGCGCCGCGAGAACCGCGAAGGCGAGGGCCTCGCGCGCGTCCGGATCGACGCCGAGCTCGGCCGAGCTCCGCACCCCGCGCCCCGTCCGGCGCGCCAGGGCCGCCAGCAGCGCCGCGTTCCGCACGCCCCCGCCACAGGCCACGACCTCGCGCACCTCCGGCGCGAAGCGCTCGAGCGCGTCGGCCACGGTGCATGCGACGAACGCGACCCCCGACGCCAGAAGGTCGTCCGCGGAGGTGCGCGGGGAGCTCGCCGCGCGCGCGCTCCACTCGGCGACCCAGGCCTCGCCGAAGGTGTCGCGTCCGGTGCTCTTGGGCGGCGAGCGATCGAAGAACGGATGGGCGAGGAACGGAGTGAACAGCGCTTGGTCCGCCGTTCCGCGCAGCGCGGCCCGTCCGCCGTCGTCGAAGCTCGCGGAGAGGTGCGCGCGCGCGAGGCCGTCGAGCAGGCTCCCCGCCGGTCCCGTGTCGAAGGCGAGCGACGCGCCCCTTCGGGCACCGCGCGCGGGCAGGACCGTGACGTTGGCCATGCCCCCGAGGTTCAGGATCGCGAGCGGGCCGTCGGCCGCGGGAAAGAGCGCGCGGTCGACGAGGGCCGAAATCGGCGCCCCCTCCCCACCCGCCGCCAGGTCCGCCTGCCGGAAGTCGGCGACGACCGGCGCGTCACAGGCGGCCGAGACGCACGCCGGTTCGCCGAGCTGCAGCGTCGCGCGCCCGCGGTCGTCGCCGCCGTCGTGATGCCACACCGTTTGACCGTGGCTGCCGACGAGGTCGACGCGCTCGCCCGCTCGCTGCGCCACGTCCCGCACCGCGCCGCCGAACGCCAGCCCGAGATCGCGCGACAGAAAGGCGGCGTCCGCGAGCGCGCTGGACAGCGGGCGCGCCTCGCCCACGCCGTCGAGCAGTCCGCGCACGCGCGCGCGCAAGTCGGGCTCGAACGGCACGGTCTCGAAGGCGAGTGTGGCGGGCGCGCCGAGTTCGCCGCCCGACGGCGCAAAGCGCGCGAGCACGACGTCGATGCCGTCGGCCGATGTCCCCGAGAGGCATCCGGCCACGACCGCGCGCCCGTCGCGCAGGCGTTCCGCGAGGTGCTCGAGCGAGGCGGGTGCGGATCGGTCGTCGTGCGGCATGTCTTCGGGAGCGCGAAGGGCCGCGAGTATAGGATGTCGCCCCTATGGGGAAGCAAAGCGGCACAGGGCAAAGCGATTCGAAGTCGGGCGAACCGGTCACCGTGCTCGTCGTCGATGACGACGCGGACATCTGCGTCGCGGTCGAGATGAGCCTCACCTACGAGGGCTTCGAGGTCTGGACCGCGCCGAACGGCAAGCAGGCCCTCGCGCGCCTCGACAAAGAGGAAGAGAACGGCCGCGCGCCGGCGGTCATCCTCACCGACGTGAAGATGCCCGAGATGGACGGGCTCACCCTGCTCGGCGAACTGCGCGAGCGCGAGCACGCGCCGCCGGTGATCATGATCTCCGGACACGGCGACATCGACACGGCGGTCGAAGCGGTGAAGCTCGGCGCGATCGACTTCCTGCAGAAGCCGATCGACCAGAACCGCCTCGTCGTCAGCGTCCAGAACGCGCTGCGCCAAACACGGCTCGCGGCCGAGAACACGGGGCTGCGCCGGCAGCTCTCGGGCAAGTGGGAGCTCGTCGGCGCGTCGGCGCCGATGGCCCAGCTGCGCGAGTCGATCGCGCGCGTCGCGGACGCCGACATCCCGGTGCTGATCACCGGCGAGAACGGAACGGGGAAGGAAGTGGTCGCGCGCAACCTGCACCTCTCGAGCTCGCGCGCCGGCGGTCCGTTCGTCGCCGTGAATTGCGCCGCGATCCCGAACGAGCTCATCGAATCCGAGCTCTTCGGGCACGAGCGCGGCAGCTTCACCGGCGCCCACGACCGGCGCATCGGACACTTCGAAGCCGCGCACGCGGGCACGCTCTTCCTCGACGAGATCGGGGACATGCCGCTCGCGGCGCAGGCCAAGGTGCTACGCGCGCTCGAGACGCGCGAGATCACGCGCGTCGGCGGAACGCGTCCGCTCGCGGTCGACATCCGCGTGCTCGCGGCGACGAACACGGACCTCCCGGCGGCGGTCGAAGAAAAGACGTTCCGGATGGACCTGCTCTACCGCCTGAACGTCGTCCCGCTGCGCGTGCCCGCGCTGCGCGAACGCCCAACCGACATCCCGATCCTCGCCGCGCACTTCCTGGACGAGATCGGACGCCGCACCGGTCGGCGCGCACCGACGATCGACGCCGACGCGGTCGGCGTGCTGACCGCGCATCCGTTCCCGGGCAACGTGCGCCAACTCAAGAACCTGGTCGAGGCCGCGCACGTCTTCGCCGACGACACGATCACCCGCGACGACCTCGCCCGCATCCTCGAAGTCGGCCCGGCCCTGAGCGTCCCCGAGGGCACCGCGCTCCCCCTGGGCGAGGATCCGTTCCAGGCCGAAACCTTCGAGACCTTCAAGAACGAAAGCGAGGCGCTCTTCTTCCGCCGCAAGCTCGAGGCGAACGGCGGCAACGTGAAACGCACCGCAGAGAACCTCGGCATGCAGCGGAGCCACCTCTACAAGAAGCTCGATCGGTATGGACTGAAGTGAGGGAGTTGGGGCCGAGTCGCCGCTGGGGGGGGTCCGAACGGTTTCGTGTTCGGATGAACCGAGGGTCGGGGAGTTGTGGACGTGTTCCTCTGCTTTGGTGGAAGTCCGAGGGACGGGGAGTTGTGGACGCTCGTCGGGTCGTGACGGTCGGGAGGGGGGGTCTGGGGATCGAATCGCGGAGGGGAGTTCCGAACGTGTTTCTCTCCTCTGTTGGATCTCTCCGGGACGGGGACTCGTTGCGTTCGTTATCGATTCACGCGCAGCGCTTCGCGCTGCTGCGGCACAGGCTCGCTTCGCTCGCGTGCCGCGGTACGCAACGGAACAGGGGTTTACACGGCAGCTCTGCGG
Organism: Planctomycetota bacterium; assembly: GCA_029259605.1. Taxonomy (GTDB): domain Bacteria; phylum Planctomycetota; class UBA1135; order UBA1135; genus OFTM281. The sequence goes on from JAJDEV010000206.1 coordinate 16,888, forward strand.
TTTCCGGAACGGGGGATGAGACGTTCGGGGGCTTGTTCGCGCTCGCATTCGATCGGACGCAACGGACCAGGCGGCAACACGGCAGACGCTACGGCTTCGGGAACGGCCGATGAGGCGTTCGGGGAGTCGCCCGTTGGATCTCTCGGGGACGGGGAGTTGTTGACGTTCCTCTGAACGTGACGGGCCGGGCAGTTCCGGGGATCGCATCGGACTTGGGGGGGGTCCGAAGTTGTTCCTCTCGTCCGTTGGATCTCTCCGGGACGGGGACTCGTTGGCGTTCGTTATCGATTCACGCGCAGCGCTTCGCGCTGCTGCGGCACAGGCTCGCTTCGCTCGCGTGCCGCGGTACGCAACGGAACAGGGGCTTGCACGGCAGTCGCGACGGCTTCGGGAACAGCCGATGAGACGTTCGGGGAGTCGTCCGTTGGATCTCTCGGGGTCGAGGAGTTGTTGTCGTTCCTCTGATCGTGTCGGGCCGGTCTTTTCCAGGGATCGCATCGGACTTGGGGGGTCCGAACGTGTTCCTCTCGTCGGTTGGATCTCCCGGGGACGGGGAGTTGTTGACGTTCCTCGGATCGTGACGGCCCGGGTGGTTCCGGGGGCGCATCGCACTTGGATGTTCCGAACGTGTTCCTCTCGTCCGTTGGATCTCTCGGGGACGGGGAGTTGTGGACGTTCTTTATCGATTCACGCGCAGCGCTTCGCGCTGCTGCGGCACAGGCTCGCTTCGCTCGCGTGCCGCGGTTCGCAACGGAACAGGGGGTTGCACGGCAGTCGCGACGGTTTCCGGAACGGCCGATGCGGCGTTCGGGGACTTGTCACCGGAGTGCGACCGGCGGGTTGCGCGCGGTCCACGCACGGCGCGCCGCGAAGTGGCGCGTGCCGTGCAGCGGGGCGAAGCCCCGCGCGTGAATCGGTAGCGCCCGCGGCTCGCAGCACGCGAGCGAAGCGAGCCTGTGTTGCAGCGGCGCGCCTCGCGCCGCGCGTTAAACGGGCGCCTGCGGCCGGCGGAGCGCGAGCGGAGCGAGCCTGTCCCGCAGCGGCGCGATAGCGCCGCGCGTCCAACGGTGGGCACGTGCTCGAGCCCCCGAATCGGACGTTGTCGCCGCTGAAACTGTCGGAGACGCACGCAGGCGTGGTGCGCCAGCGGCCAGCCCACTACGGGAGCGTGCGCGCTCAGGCGAAGCCGGGCGCGTGGTTCGGGAGCACGGCGCCCAGCTCGTCGGTCGCACGGATGCACGGTGCCTCGACTCCGAGCCACCCACCGGACCTGCGCACGGTGTGGTCCGCGGCACACGCGGGCTTCGCCCGGCGTGGCTCCTCCCTCGCGTTCACGCCGACCGCACTTCGCGCGGGCGTGGCCGCCCGCGCGCGCGCTCCCGCAAGGGGCTGGCCGCTGGCGCAACTCGCCTGCGTGCGTCTCCGACAGTTCCAGCGGCGACAACGTCCGATTCGGCGACTCGGGCACGTGCCCACCGTTCAACGCGCGGCGCTATCGCGCCGCTGCGGGACAGGCTCGCTCCGCTCGCGCTCCGCCGGCCGCAGGCGCCCGTTGGACGCGCGGCGCGAGGCGCGCCGCTGCAACACAGGCTCGCTTCGCTCGCGTGCTGCGAGCCGCGGGCGCTACCGATTCACGCGCGGGGCTCCGCCCCACTGCACGCCATGCGCTGCTTCGTGGCGCGCCGCGCGAAGACTGCGCGCAACGAACCGGTCGCACTCCGGTGACAAGTCCCCGAACGCCCCATCGGCCGTTCCGGAAACCGTAGCGGCTGCCGTGTAACCCCCTGGGCCGTTGCGAACCGCGGCACGCGAGCGAAGCGAGCCTGTGCCGCAGCAGCGCGAAGCGCTGCGCGTGAATCGATAGGGAACGCCATCAACTCCCCGCGACTCCAGTTCACCCCCCGGCACGCGAGCGAAGCGAGCCTGTGCCGCAGCAGCGCGAAGCGCTGCGCGTGAATCGATAAAGAACGTCAACAACTCCCCGTCCCTGAGAGACCCAACGGACAACCCCCCGAGCGTCTCATCGGCCGTTCCGGAAACCGT
>JAJDEV010000207.1 GCA_029259605.1 Planctomycetota bacterium
CCATCGTCGGAGGGTGATGGATCCGTGCTGGCAAGGCGCGCTGACGACGCGTATTGGTGGATACTCGGAGGAAGCGGAACGCAGGCAGCGCGGATCCAGCGCCGTTCGAGGGTGGCGTGAGTTTCACCACGGGCTGCTAGCGCATTCCCGCGTGCTCGGCGACGGCGCCGAACGCGGCCGTGTCGAGGCGCTCGACCTCGTTGCCGAAGAACAGCGCCGTGTGTCGCGTCTCTTCCTTCAAGCGGTACGCCGGGCGCGTGCCTTCGAGGCGCAGGCCGAGCTTGGTGAGCAGCGCGGCGGATCCGGCGTTGCCCTCGACGCACTCGCCTTCGATCCGGAACGCGCCGCCGTACTCGATCGCGTAGGCGCAGAGGAACTGGCCGAGCCGCGTGCCGACGCCGCGGCCCCACGCGCGTTGCATGAGCTGGAAGCCGATCTCGAAGCCGTTCGGGCTCATCGGGACCTCGACCACGGCGCCCTGGCCGAGGAAGCCGCCGTGCTCGTCCTCCACGACGATCACCGCCGTCAGCGGGCGCTCTCCGTTGGCCAGCTGCTCGAGCTGGCGGTCAACGAGCGGACCGAAGAACTGCGCCACGCCGTCGGGGGGCAGCGGCGTGAACCACAACCAGCGACCGACCTCGGGATCCGAGAGGAGCTCGTCGAAGGCGGGGAAGTCGGCGCGGGTCGCGTAGCGGTAACGTTCGGTCGTGTGTGTCCAGGTCTGCTTCATCGCCGCATGGTAACGGCCGAGTGGCTAGACTGCTGAGCGTGTCGGACGAAGGTCGCGAGCAAGTCACGCGCATCCTCAGCGCGGGGGCGGAAGATCAGAACGCGTGGAGCCAGCTCCTGCCGGTCATCTACGACGAGCTGCACGCGATCGCGCGCAAACGCATGGCGAGCGAACGCGCCGACCACACGTTGCAGGCGACGGCGCTCGTCAGCGAGGCGTACATGCGGCTCGTGAACGACCAAAACATGGACTGGAAGAGCCGGCGCCACTTCTTCGGCGCTGCGGCCGAAGCCATGCGCCGCATCCTCATCGACCACGCGCGCAAGGCGCGCAGTCAAAAGCGCGGCGGCGACCGCATGCGCGTCACGCTCAGCGTCGCGGGCGAAGTGGCGCAGGAGGATCCGGACCACATCCTCGCGCTCGACGAGGCGCTCACGACACTCGAGAAGGAGGATCCGCGCGCCGCCGAGGTCGCGCGTCTGCGTTACTTCACGGGGCTCGAAGTCGAGGAGACCGCGCAGGCCCTCGACGTGTCCGCTCGCACCGTCATGCGCGAATGGGCCTTCGCGCGCGCGCGGTTGTTCGAGCTGATGGGGGGGACGCCCGAGGCTTGAGCCGAGGTTTCTCGGGATTCGTGGCAGGCGGCGCGGCGCGCACACGCCACGCAGGTGTCCGGCGATTCCCTGATGAAAAAGACGCTCACCCTCGGCTACGGCGCGCTCTCGTACGCGCTGTTCTTCCTCTCGTTCCTCTACCTGGTCGGCTTCTTGGCGAACGTCGTCGTTCCGCGCTCGGTCGACCACGGCAACCCGCTCGTCGGCGATCCGAGCGACGGGACCACGCTCGGGATGGCGGTCCTCGTCGACGTCGCGCTGGTCGTTCTGTTCGGGCTGCAGCACAGCGTGATGGCGCGCTCCGGATTCAAGCGCCGCTGGACGCGCGTCGTTCCGCCCGCGATCGAGCGCAGCACGTACGTCCTGCTGGCGAGCCTGATCTTGCTCGTGACGTTCCGAGTCTGGCGTCCGATCCCGATCGTCGTGTGGAGCATCGCGAGCCCCGCGTGGACGGCCGTCGTGTGGGGCGCCTTCGCCGCGGGATGGGGGCTCGTGCTCGTCACGACCTTCGTCGTCGATCACTTCGCGCTCTTCGGCATGAAGCAGGTCGTCAGCTACGCGCGCGGCCGGCCGCTGCCCGAGGCGCCGCTCAGGATCTCGCTGTTCTATCGCTTCATCCGCCACCCGCTGTTCCTCGGCTTCCTCACGGTGTTCTGGGCGACGCCGGAGATGACCGTCGGGCACCTGCTCTACGCGGGTTTGATGACGGCATACGTCGCCATCGGGATCCCGCTCGAGGAGCGCGACCTGGTCCGCGATCACGGGCAGGCGTACGAGCAGTATCGGCGCGAGATTCCGATGCTCCTGCCGCGCGTCGGGAAGGGCTATCGGACGCGTCGCGGGCTCGCCGACCGGGGGGGGTAGCGGCCGCGCTTCGCTAGTCTCGGGCGACGAGCGCGAGCCACTGTTCCGGCTGCGTCTCGGGTGCGATGCGCGTGATGCCGCGCAGCGCGGTTTGGGCGGCGCGGACGACCTCGTCGTTCACGTCGTCGAGCGCGTCGACCAGGCTGTCGATACCGACCTGCGATTCGAGTTGCTGCAGCGTGGCGCAGGCCGAACGCCGGATGGTCGGTGAGTCGTGCTGGAGCAGCGGCTCGACGTGCATCGCGATCTCGTCGCGATAGAGGCGGTGGGTCGCGAGGCTCGCGAGCAGCGTCTGAACCGCGCGAATGTCGCGCAGGGTCAGGCGTCGCAGCTGCGAAGCGGCGGCTCGATCGTGCCAGTCTTCCTCGCTCCTCAGCCACGCGAGCCAGCGCTCCGGCGCGTCGCCGAGGCGCAGGTGCGTCAGCTCGAAGAGCGCGGCGCGCGTCGCGTCGCGCACGGACTCGAACTCGTCGTCCAAGTTCTCGACGAGGATCGGAACCGCGTCCATGTCGCCGAGCGCGGCGCACGCGCGCGTCGCCTCGCGGCGCAGCTGGAGGTCGGGGCTCTCGAGGTACTCCCGCACGCGCTCGAGATCCGACGCCTCCAGCGGTAGCGCCACGCGGTCGATTTGCGCCAGCGCGGAGAGGATCGTGAGGTCGACCGACGCGTCGTCTCCGCAGCGAGCGGCGAGCCACTGGCGCCGCTCCGGGCCGGCCGACTTGCCGATGGCGCGGATGCAGACGTTCCGATGGTCGGGGGCGATACGCGAGAAGAGACTCGCCAGGGCGTCGAGCGCGCGCGTGTCCCGCGCGACGATCGCTGCGACGGCTGCCTCGAGGCGGCTGCCGTTCGTCGCCTCGACGCGAACCTGCGCGATGCGCTCGGACAGCACGAAGACGGCGGCGAGGTCGAGGCGGTTGCCGACGATCCGCAGGATCGTGCGCGCGGCCTCGAGCTGCTCGGGCGTCGCCACGTCGGCCTCCGCGTCGAGGAGTCCCGCGACGAGGGGCGCGAACTCGGCGCGACCCATCCGCTCGATCGCCCGGTGCACGGCGTCCGCGATGGCGCCGCGGACCGCGATCGTTTCCCCGTCCGAGCGCACGAGGGTCTCCGTCGCGAGCGCCGTCATCAGGAGCTCCGACGCGGACTCGAGCTCCGAGGCCGAACGCGCGAAGCTCTCGACCACGACGTCGCTCGGCAGCTGCGGCACGAGGTCGCCCAGGCACTGCGTACGGTTGATGGCCGACGCGTCGACGCCCAGCGAGAGCGCCAACAGGACGGTGAGGACGAAGCGCTGCATCACGGCGCCATGCCCCACAGATCGGCCGGCTTCGCGAGCGCCGACTTCTTGACGCCCAGCATCGCGAGCGGGTCGCGGCGGTCCGTGCGGATCGCGTTGTCGTCGATGTCCACCTCGCCCCACGCGATCACCTCGAAGTTGTCCTGTCCGCTGCCGTTGTCCGAGTCCCAGTGGTTCATCAGGTCCTCGTCGAAGTGGAAGCGCATGTCGTTGCTCATGTCGATGCGGTTCCCCGCGAACGCGCCCCAGCACTCGTTGTTGCCGGCGAAGAGGATGTTGGCGTTCGGCGTGTAGTAGGCGCCGCGCACCTTCGACCCCGACGGAAACGTGATGTCCTGGATGCCGTCGACCAGGAACGCGACGGCCATCGGTGATCCGGGAGCCGCGTCGGCCTCGAAGCCGTTCGTATGCGTGTAGGTGTCCGCGACGTGGAACGTCACCGGTCCCGCCGAGGCGTCGATGATCAGGTTGGCGTCCTTTCCTCCGAAGAAGTCGTCGACGAGGATCTCCGCCGGTCCCGTGATCGTGAGCGTGGCGTCCTTCTGGATCGAGAACGACGTGTAGCCGTAGTTCCCCGACGGGAGCGTGGCCGAGCTTCCGTTGGGGACGTTGTAGGCTCCCGTGACGGGATAGGGCGGCATCGTCAGCAGGGGAAAGTCGAACGGCACCAGCGCGGGCGTCGTCGCGCCCGACACGAAGGAGCCGTTGGCGAACGTGACCGCGTGACTCGGTCCGGGGATCGCGTCGCCCAGGACCGTCGCGTCGGCGTTGAGCACGATGTCCGCGTTGCTGCGCGCGTCGCCGTTGTCTCCGGCGTACGTGTACGTCCGCGGCGTCGAGGTCGTGGTCGTGAAGGAGTTGACCGCCTGCGACGCGTACGTCCCGACCGCGGAGTCGAAGCTGTCGATCACGACCCGCGAGTTGAGCGTCAGCTGCTCCTTCGAGTTGAGCGTCGTCTCGAACAGCGGGGACTCCGCGTCGTCGTACTCGACGACCGCGCCGAGGGCGTAGCGCCCGCTGCCGAGCATCGCCGTGACCTCGAGATAGGTCTGGCCCGCGCCGACGATCGTCTCCCGGTTCAGGGTGCCGACCGCCGCCGGCCCCTCGGTCGCCTCGACCCAGAACACGCCGCCGCCCAGGTAGGCGGGGTTCGCCTGCGTACCGATGGCGCCCGTACCTCCGTTGCGCAGCGCCTCGAAGGCCTCGTTGAGGCCGGCGTCGGCGAGCAGGAACGCGCGTCCGTCGTCCTGCGAAGCGCTGATGCGCTTCTGGCCGCTCAGCGCGATCGAGAGCGACGCGTACGAGATCGTCATCAGGATGCCGAGCACCACGACGGCGGTCACGAGCGCGACGCCGGAGCGCGGCGATGTGCGGTGTTGTTTCGAGATCTTCATGTGCGCCTCCCTCAGGGCGTGTTGCGCAGCGCGATCGTGCGCGCGAGCGTGTGCGTGAGGACGCGGTCGTTCTGGTTCTCGCCGACCGAGATCAGGAACACGATGCGGCCATCCGCGAATGCGAAGCCGGCACCGCGCTCGTCGGTGACTCCGTTCCCGTTGTCGTCGATCAGGTTGCCGACGATCTCACCCTCGAAGTCCTCCGTGATGCCGTTGGCCAGCACGAGCGACCGCTCGCCGACGGCGCCGCGGTTCTCGTACCAGACCAGGCGCAGCTCGTCGATCAGGCCGTCCCCGTCGTTGTCGACGCCGTCGTCCGCGTCGTAGGGATCGCTCTCGATGACGAGGCTCTGCACCGGCGACGGCGGGTTGCCGCTCGGCAGGTCGGTGCGGGTGAAGTCGATCTGCTCGGCCAGCGTGAGGTTGCCGACGACGGCCGTCACGCTCGCGATGTCGACCGGACGCAGGCGCTCCGCCACTTCGTCCGCCGCGTTGGAGGCGCGCTCGACGAGGTGCGCGGATGAGGCGCGCGTGCGATAGCTCGACGTCGCCGAGTTCGCGGCGAGGTACGCGCTGCCGGCGAAGAGCGAGAGCAGCCCCGCGGCCACGACCGCCTCGACGAGCAGCGATCCGCTGCGCTTGCCGTCACGGCGTTGGATGGTGCGTGTGCGCATGGCCTTCACCTGCTCGAGACGACGAAGACGACTTCGACCTGCTGGTTGCCGGAGGCCCCGAGCCACTCCGCGCGGACGCGGACCGGCAGGATGCTGTAGTCGTCGCCGTGATCGACGCCGTCGATGACGCCGTCGCCGTTCAAGTCGCGGCTCATGCCGAGCTCGACGTCCTCGAAGTCTTCGATCAAGAGGACGCCATCGCCCGGAAACTCGATCTCGCCGACGAAGCCGTCCGCGTCCGTGCGCTGGGGCGTCAGGCCCTCGACGTCGAACTGGAACCCCGGATCGTCGAGGTCGATGTCGTCGAGGGGATCGGCGTTGAAGCGCGCGAAGACCTCGGACGGCTCGGTCGCACGCATGCGCTCGATCGTGCTGTGGATCGCGTTGAGGGCCGCGCTACGCTCGGCGTTTGCACGCGTGAGCGAGTTCGTCGTCGCGAGCATCGACGTGACCGCGCCGACGGACAGCGTCAAGATCGCGGCGGCGATCGTCACTTCCAGGACCGTGAATCCGGCGCGGCTGCGTCGTGCGACGCGCCTGGAACGGTTCGGTCCAATTCCCCACTTCGTGTTCATGCTTCCCGTCCAACGGCCGCCGCACACTCCGTGCGGGGCCTTCCCCGGCAAGGTGTGTCGACGTCCGCGGTCGGGGAAGACGAGCGGCGTTCCCCCGTTTGCGCTTCCCTTGCCTGCCGGAACCTATTTCGCGCGCCGGGCGACGGACTCGCACCGACGCGCGCCCGCGCCATCGCTCGTGGGGGCGCGGGTGTTAGCTTGGGCGGGATGACGGGGGGCGGAAC
>JAJDEV010000208.1 GCA_029259605.1 Planctomycetota bacterium
AGCACGACGAGATCCGGGACATCACGATCTTCCCGGACTTCATCCCGCGCAACCACGGCTCGTCGCTCTTCACGCGCGGCGAGACCCAGGCGCTCGTCTCCTGCACGCTCGGTACGCCGGACGATCAGGCGATCATCGACGGGATCGAGGAGGAGTACAAAACGCGCTTCTACCTCCACTACAACTTCCCGCCCTACAGCGTCGGCGAAACGCGCCGCATCATGGGCCCGGGACGCCGCGAGATCGGTCACGGCATGCTCGCGGAACGCGCGCTCCGGCCGATCCTCCCGGACAACGACCGCTTCCCGTACACGGTGCGCATCGTGTCCGAGATCACCGAGTCGAACGGTTCGTCCTCGATGGCGAGCGTTTGCGGTGGTTGCCTCGCGATGATGAGCGCGGGTGTGCCGATTTCGCAGCCGGTCGCCGGCATCGCGATGGGGCTGATCGAGAACGGCAACAGCCAAGTCATCCTCTCCGACATCCTCGGCTCCGAGGACCACAACGGCGACATGGACTTCAAGGTCGCCGGCTCGGGGCTCGGGATCACCGCGCTCCAGATGGACATCAAGATCAAGGGGGTCACGCGTGAGCTGCTCGAGCGCGCGCTCGAGCAGGCGCGCGCCGGCCGTGTCCACATCCTGCGCAAGATGCTGGAGGCCGTCCCGCAGCCGCGGGCCGAGGTCTCCGACTACGCGCCGGCGATGGAAGCGATCAAGATTCCGTCCGACCGCATCGGCTTCCTGATCGGCCCCGGTGGCAAGACCATCAAGGCGCTCCAGGAGCAGTTCAAGGTGCGCATCTCGATCCTCAACGACGACGGCGACGTCACCGTTGCGGGCATGGAGCGTCCGCTCGTCCAGCAGTGCATCAACACGATCATGGCGATGACCGAGACGCCGAAGATCGGCACGCGCTACACGGGCACCGTGAAGAGCACGAAGGACTTCGGCGCCTTCATCGAGATCCTCCCGGGGACCGAGGGGATGTGCCACATCTCCGAGCTGGCCGAGGGCTACGTCGAGAAGGTCGAGGACGTCGTCAAGGTCGGCGACGAGATCGAAGTCGTCGTCATCAACGTCGACGACCGCGGCAAGGTGAAGCTCTCGCACAAGCAGGCGCTGGCGAACGCCTAGCCGAGGCTCGTTCGAGATCGACAGCGGGCCCGTCCAGCGCGATTCGCGCGGGGCGGGCCCGCTCGCTTTTGTGGCCCTACGCGACGTGGGGGCGGGTGAGCACGTCCCGCAGGGCCGCGGCGGACCGTCGGGCGGTTGCACCAAATTGGGTCGGCTCGCGAAAAACTTACGGAGAATCGGCCCCCGGATGCCGAAAGAAGGCCCCGGCGCCGCGCGCCACCGGGGATTTCCCATTAGGGTGGGCCCTGGATCCCCATCCTCTTCCGTGTCCGATGCCCCCTGGCGGGGTAGCCCCAACAGGCGGGAGCGTCCGCTTCCGAACTACCCATGAAGGTCCGCAGCCTGATCATCGCGACGATGACTCTCGCGCTAGGGGGATTCGTCCGTGCCAACGTTCCGGTCGTCGAGACCCACGTCGAATGTTCGGCAGCTTGCCCCGGCGATGCGAGCCACGGGTGGGATGCCTACGAGTCGGACAACATCTGCGGGATCCACAACCTGAAGCGCGTCACCAAGCCGGCCATCGTCAACTACGAAGACCTGCTCGCCGCCACGCCTCAGATCCAGGAGATCGACCGCAAGGGCATCGATCCGGAGTCGGCCGAGGGTCGCGCGCTGCGCAAGGGCGCGCGCACGCTGATCACGAAGACCTGCGAAGCGGTACGCCTGGTCGAAGGGTACTGCAGCGTTTGGAAGGTGATCGCGCACAAGGACGGCCGCCTCATTCCGAACATCACCGGTTCGGTCATCGAGCGCCTCTAGGCGCGGCCCGCTCGGACGGAGTGCGGTTCGCCCGCGTCCCGGTGTCACGGAAGCCCCGGATCGCGGCCCTCGCAACGCGCTGAGCGATTCGGTACGACTGGCCGCCGCCGCGTCCGGCATCCCAGGATGAGGACCCCCACCTTCTTACGCGCCCCCGCGATCGCCGTCGGCGCGAGCCTCGTGCTCGGTGCGTGCTTGGCGCCGGGGCGGGAAGAGGAGAAGGCGGCGAAGACCGGCTCGCTCGCCGACGTCGGCGAGATGATGGCCGCGGGCGGCGCGGCTTCGGTTGCCGGGACGGTCGAGGACGGGCTCAAGGTCGAACCCGAGGCGATGGGGGATCTGGCCGACCCGACGTTCGACGCCGCGGAGGAGGAACTCGCCGCCGAAGCCTTCGCGACCGAGGCCGAGCGCGACTGGGCGGAGGAGTACGAGGACGATCCGTACGTGCGCTTCGGCGAGCGCATCATCCTGCGTGAGGTCGACGGACGGACCTTCATCACCAAGCCGTACAACCTGCCCAGCGGACGGCCCGCCAAGGTCGTTCAGCTGATGGAAGCGCTGCGTCCGTTCGACGTGTTCGCGCGCCCTGCGGAAGGCGAACTCCCGCCGCTCGACCCGGGCCGACTCGAGTACCAGATCCTCGCCGGGCTCGACGACGAGTACTACACGAACTTCGCCACCTTCGACTCGCAGATGGCGCCGCCGAAGGTGACGCCGCTGGCCGACCTGCTCGTCGTGACCGCGACGCCGCGCCTTCTCGCCGATTTCGAGGACTTCCTCGACCTCTTCGCCGGCGGCGGCGTCCCGCAGATCGAGCTCGAGGCGAAGATCATCGAGATCAGCGAGACCGACACGACCGACATCGGCATGCGCGCGGACTTCCTGTTCGGCGCGACGAACTTCGTCTCGGCCGCGTCGGTGAACCTGCCCAACTTCGCGGGCAGCACCGAGGCGTTGCTCACGCTCGGCGCGGTCCAGGACGGCGTCGCGTTCGACGGTATCCTCGAGGCGATCCAGGGCTGGCAGAACGTCTCGATCGATTCGCGACCGAAGACGGTGGTGCGCGCCGGTGGCGTCGCGCACATCGAGGCGCGCACCGAGATCCCGTTCCTGCAGTTCAAGACGCTCGACGCCAAGGGCTTCTTCACGACGTCGACCGAGTACAAGAAGATCGGCGTCGAGCTGTGGATCTCGCCGCGCATGGTCGGCTCGAACACGCTCGCGCTGGACATCCAGGTCGAAGGTTCGCAGCGCACGGGCAGTCAGGCGATCCTGTCGACGTCGAGCGGCGAGCAGAACCCGATCTCGATCGACGTCCCGATCATCGCGTACCGGACGGCGAAGACGGTCGTTCACCTGGAGCCCGGTCAGACGCTCGTGATCGGCGGGCTCACCCAGGAGCGCGAGCAGGAGATCACGAACAAGATCCCGCTGCTCGGGGACCTCCCGCTCCTCGGTTGGCTCTTCCGCTCGAAGTACACGAGCAAGGAGCGCCAGCACGTGATCTTCGCCGTCAGCCCGCGGATCATCCAGCGCGGCGACTTCGAGAGCGATCTCTAGCGCCGGGAGTGGAGGGCGGCGTTCTGCGGGTGAGTGACTTTCGCCCCAGTCTGCTGGGCTGCCGGCGGTGCCGAACGACGGCGCGAGCGTATAGTGGTCGGGAACGCGCCCTCGGCGCGGAAGAAACGCGGGTCGCGCGTCGTCCGGATCGCAGATGAGGCTCCAGAAGCACCACGAAAGTCGCGCGAGCACGCGGCGCGGAGCCGCGCTCATGCTCTCGTTCCTGGTGCTGATCGTGCTGATCCTGATCGTCCAGCAGATCTCCTACTCGACGCGGACGGACGAGCGCGTCTCGCGCAACGAGGAGACGCTGATCGCCATGGACCAGGCGATCGAGTCCGTGCTCTTCCAGGTGTACGACGACCTGAAGCAGGACGGCGGATCGGGCGGTGGAGGTGGGGGCGGCGGCGGCGATCCGTTCGCCGGAGGCGGAAACGCCACGGCCGGCAGCGACGCCGGCGGCCTCGGGGGAGGCGAAGGTGGCGGTCCGACCGACTCGCGCGAGGACGACTGGGCGCGCCCCCAACGCACGGAGCTCAACGACCTCCAGCTGCGCATCTTCGTCCAGGACGAAGACAGCAAGTTCAACGTCCTCTCGATCCTGACGGAGGATCCGCGCGAGGCAGAGAAGGCGTTCGAGACCCTCGTGCGCGTCATCGAGTTCTCGCGCCGCGGAACACGGCTCGAGCTCGACGGCGGAACCGCACGCCGTATGGCGACGGCGATGCTCGAGTTCATGAACCGCCGTCGCGATCAGTACCTGCCCGTCCCCGAGCTGCTGTCGGACGATCCGAACAACGAAGACATCGGCCTGCCGCTGACGCTGCGCGAGTTCGTCGCGATCGACCCCGACCTGTTCCCCGAAAGCCTGTTCAAGGACGTGCGTGACGAGGACGGCAAGGTCGTGCATTCGCTCGGCTCGTTCCTGACCGTGACAAGTTCGCTCGCGATCCAAGGCGAGGAAGACGAACCCAGTGGGTCGGCGCCGGCGACTCCGGATCCGGCGAACGCTCCCGACCCGGAAGGAGGCGGCGATGCACCGCCCGCCGCCGGCCCCCCGCAGGCCGGTGCCGAGGACGAGCCCGATCAAGCCGACGGGCGCGTGAACCTCAACACCGCGCCGCCCGCCGTGCTGAAGGCGCTCGTCGATGAGCGCGACGTCCCGTATCGCTTCTGGGACGACATCATCGAGTTCCGCAACGAGCCGTTGGAAGACGAGCAGGATCTGGCGGACGAAGAGATCCCGCTCGACGAGTACGGCGAGGAGATCGTCGCCAAGAAGATCTTCGAGTCGCTCGACCAGCTCAGCGAGATCGACAGCTGGCTCAACATCGAGCCCGTTCGGCAAGGTGAACTCCAGGGCCTCTTGAAGGTTCAGAGCAGCGTCTTCTCGATCTACATCACCGCGCGCCGTCCCACCGGCGAGGAACGCGTCGAACCGTCGAGCCGGCGCGAGGACATCGAGCGCGAAGAGGCGGAGGGGCAAGGGCTCGTGCGCACCGTGCGCTCGGTCGTGTGGCGCCGTACGACCGGCGGGGAGACCGAGATCATCCCGCTCGTTCGCTGGGAGGTCGTCGACTACGTGCCGTACGAGGTGCTGGACTTCCCGGACGAAGAGCGCTGATGGCGCGCGGGCGCAAGCCGGACGGCGTCCGACTCGACGTCTTCCACCACCTGTTCGCGGCCGTTGCCGAGGAGATGGGCGCGACGCTCCAGCGCTCCTCGTTCTCGCCGAACATCCGCGAGCGCCGCGACTTCTCGTGCGCGTTGTTCGACGCCGAAGCGCGCATGATCGGGCAGGCGTCGCACCTGCCGGTGCACCTCGGCTCGACGCCGATGAGCGTGGCGGCCGCGATCGAGCGCGTCGACATGCGGCCGGGCGACGCCGTGCTCCTCAACGATCCGTTCGCGGGTGGTACGCACCTGCCGGACCTGACGCTCGTCTCGCCGGTCTTCCTCTCGAAGGGGCGTCGCCCCGACTTCTACTGCGCCAATCGTGCGCACCATGCGGACGTCGGCGGCGCCGTGCCCGGTTCGATGGCGCCGGCGATCGATATCCACGGCGAGGGCCTGCGCATTCCGCCGATTCGTATCGCGCGCGGCGGCGAGATCGATCGGGCCGTGCTCGACCTCTTGCTCGCGAACATGCGCGTGCCGCGCGAACGCGAGGGCGACCTGCACGCGCAGTGGTCGGCCAATCGCATCGGCGAGCGTCGGCTGCGCGCGATGGCGAAGGAGTACGGTCGCCCGGAGCTGAACGCGCGCGCGAACGACCTGATGGACTGGACCGAGCGCCTCACGCGCGAGCTGATCGCCTCGCTGCCCGCCGGCTCGTGGTCGTTCGAGGACGTTCTCGAGCCCGAGCCCGGCGCGCAGCCGCCGCGCATCGCCGTACGCCTGACGAAGACCGCGGCCGGCCTCGAGTTCGACTTCACGGAGACGGACGCGTGCCCCGGTTCGTCGCTCAACGCCGTGCGCGCCGTCACCGTTTCGGCCGTGCTCTACGTGTTGCGACTGCTGCTGCCGGCCTTCGCTCCGACCAACGCCGGCATCCTGCGTCCGGTGACGATCCGGACGCGCGCGGGCACGCTCGTCGACGCCGTCTACCCGTCGAGTGTCGCGGCCGGGAACGTCGAGACGAGCCAGCGCTTGGTCGACGTGCTGCTCGGCGCCTTCGGGCGCGCGCTCGGCGGGCGCGTTCCGGCGGCGAGCGCCGGGACGATGAGCAACCTCACGTTCGGTGGCCCCGTTCACGACGGACAGAGCGCGCAAGGCGAGCGGCCGCCGTACACCTACTACGAGACGATCGGCGGCGGCGCGGGCGCGAGCGCGGCGGGCGATGGCGCGCACGCGCTGCAGACGCACATGACCAACACGCGCAACACGCCGATCGAGGAGTTCGAGCTCGCGTACCCCGCGCGCGTCGCCGCGTACACCGTGCGGCGCGGTTCGGGTGGCGCGGGCGCGCACCGCGGCGGCGACGGGATCACGAAACGCCTCGTCTTCCTGGAGGGCGCGCACGTCTCGTTCACCGGCGAGCGGCAAACGCGCGGACCGTGGGGGTTGCGCGGTGCCGGCGACGGCGCGACCGGGAGGGTGCGCATTCGCGTGCCGCGCGAACGCTGGCGAGCGCTGCGTGCACGCGCGTCGACCACGGTCGAGCGCGGCACCGAACTCGAGATCGAAACACCGGGCGGCGGTGGGTATCGGCGCGCGCGCCGGGCGAAGTGACGTAGCCGCTTCGGCTGCGCGCGTACGGCCTGAAGCGTGCGAAACGCCGCCCGATCGCGAATCGCTGAGCGAAACGGGTACGCAGGCCGATTTGCGCTTGTCCGCTCGCACGAGCGAGCGGAGAATCCTGCGCTTTCCATCGCCCTTCGAGGTCCCGAACGCCCGCGCGAAATCGGTGGCCGACGCGCACAATGGCGCGAGCGAGGGCGTCGGACAAGCTCGCGCGCGCGTCTCCCGTTCCCCCCTCCAACCCCGTCTTCGTCGACTCTCGTCATGGCAACCCGCAGTGTGTTCGGTGCTCAGTGGGGCGACGAAGGAAAGGGGAAGATCATCGATCTCTGGGCGGCCGACACGGACGTCATCGTGCGCTATCAGGGCGGCGCGAACGCGGGACACACCGTCGTCGTCGACGGTGAGAAGTTCGTCCTGCACCTCCTTCCGTCGGGCGTGCTGCAGGAGGGCAAGATCAACATCATCGGGAACGGTGTGGCGATCGACCCGACCGTCGTCCTGCGCGAGATCGACGAGCTCGCGGAGCGCGGTATCACGATCGACACGAAGCGCCTGCGCGTCTCGGCCAACGCGCACGTCATCCTCGACACGCACAAGCAGATCGACAACGCGTCCGAGCTCTGGCTCGGCGCCGGTCGCATCGGCACGACCGGACGCGGCATCGGGCCGTGCTACGCGGACAAGGCGTCGCGCACCGGACTGCGCATCGGTGACCTGATCGATCGCGAGCGCCTGCGCTCACGGTTGGCCGCGTTCCTCGCGGAGAAGAGCGCGCTGCTCGAGCGCGTGCACGGCGCCGAACCGATCGCGCTCGACGGCGTCTACGACCGCTACGCCGCGATCGGCGAGCGGCTGGCCCCGTACGTCGGCGACACCGGCGCCGAACTGCGCCGCCTCGCGCGCGAGGGCAAGGACATCCTGTTCGAGGGTGCGCAGGGCGCGATGCTCGACATCGACCACGGGACGTACCCGTTCGTCACGTCGTCGAACACCGGCGTCGGCGGCATCGGCCCCGGTGCCGGCTTTCCGCCGAACGCCATCGACGCCGCGTTCGGAGTCGCGAAGGCGTACTGCACGCGCGTCGGCGAGGGGCCGTTCCCGAGCGAGCTCGAGGGTGCGCTGGGCGAGAAGCTGCGCGAGCTCGGCAACGAGTACGGCGCGACGACCGGGCGTCCGCGGCGCTGTGGCTGGTTCGACGCCGTCGCAGTGCGCTACGCGCTCGAGCTCAACGGCGCCGCCGGGCTCGTCATGACGAACCTCGACGTCCTCTCGGGCTTCGACGAGGTTCAGGTCGCGACGAGCTACGACGTCGAGGGCGGCGCGTCGAACCTCACCGAGTATCCCGCCGATCTGACCGATCTCGCGCGCGTCCGCCCGCGTTTCGAAAGCCGGCCCGGTTGGATGGCGGATATCACCGCGGTTCGGCAGTATGACGACCTGCCGCAGGCAGCGCGGGACTACGTCGAGTGGGTCGAGCGAGAGGTGGGCGTTCCGATCGTCATGCTCTCCGTGGGACCGCAACGGGATCAAGTGATCCCGATCGCGACACGATGAAACCGATCGAACGGCCCGACCTCGGGGGACCCTTTCCCGAGAACATCGCCATCATCATGGATGGCAACGGTCGTTGGGCGAAGGAGCGCGGCATGCGTCGCGTCTTCGGACACAAGGCGGGCATCGATTCGGTGCGCGAGATCACGACCGAGTGCGCGTCGATGGGGGTGAAGAGCCTCACGCTCTACGCGTTCTCGGTGGAGAACTGGAAGCGCCCGCGCGTCGAGATTCGCTACCTCATGCGCCTGCTGCGCCGCTTCCTCATCGACGAGCGTCCGACGCTGATGGAGAACGGGGTGCGCCTGAAGGCGATCGGGCGCATCGACAGCCTGCCGCAGGACGCGCGCGATGCGCTGCACGAGACCGAGGAGCTGACGCGCGAGAACACGGGCTTGGTCCTGCGCCTCGCGCTCGCCTACGGCGCGCGCACCGAACTCGCCGACGCGGTGCGCAAGCTCGCCAAGGACGTGAGCGCCGGCGCGCTCGACGCCGATCTGATCGATGACGAGACACTGCGCCAGTACCTCTACGATCCGGAGATGTCGGACCCCGACTTGCTCGTCCGTACCGCGGGCGAGCTGCGGCTGTCCAATTTCCTGCTGTGGCAGGTCTCGTACTCCGAGATCCATATCGCGCGCTGCTGTTGGCCGGACTTCCGCAAGCCCCAGCTCCTCGACGCGATGAAGGACTACGCGACGCGGGTGCGCAAGTATGGCGGGCTCGTGATGGATCACGCACCCGCTCGCGAACGCGCGTGAGCTCGCTCGCCAAGCGCATCCTCACCGGTGCGACGCTCGTCGTCGTCGTCGTCGCGTTGATCGCCGTGCGCAACGCCGCGCCCGCGGGTACGGTCGTGTTCGGTGTGGCGACGGCGCTCGCGCTGCTCGGCGCATGGGAGCTCGGGCACATGGATGGCTTTCGCGAGCAGCGGCTCTCGCCCGCGCTCCCGCTCGCCGCGCTCGCGGTGGCCGTGCCGGCCTGGTTCGGACGCGAGGAGCTGTGCGCGCCGGAGCGCCCGTTCATGATCCTCATCGCCGGTGCCACGGTGGTCGCGATCGTCGCGGCCGCGCTCGCGGGGAACGCGCGCGCGCGGGCGGTGGGGCTCGGCGTTTGGGCGATCGTTCCGCTGTTCGGGCTGCTGTCGATCGACCTCGTCTACGGCGCGGCCGGGCTCGCCGTGCTGATCCTGCTCTCGAAGATCGGCGACATCTTCGGCTACTTCGTCGGTCGCTCGATCGGCGTGCGCCATCCGTTCCCGAACCTCAGTCCGGGCAAGACCGTCGCGGGCTGCGTCGCGTCGCTCATCGCCGGGATCGTCGCCGGCGCGCTCCTGGGGCAGTTCGGCGCGCTCCCCGGAACGGGCGGAGGGATCCTGAGCGGAGCGCTGCTCGGCGCGGCGATGAACCTCGCCGCCCAGGCCGGCGACCTGTTCGAGAGCAAGGTGAAGCGCACGGCGGGCGTCAAGGACTCGAGTGGGCTCGTCGGCGCCGCCGGAGGCGTGCTCGACGTGGTCGACAGCCTGCTCTTCACGGTTCCGGTCGCGTTGGTTCTTTGGCCGCTCCTGTTCGGGAGCGGTCCGCCGGCGCTAGCATGACCTCGCCTGGAGGCTCGACGACTTGACCGAAATCACCATCCCGCTCCGCTCCCACGACGAGGCGATCCAAGTCCTCGGACCATACGATCGCAACGCGAAGCTCCTGCGACAGGAGCTGCGTATCGAGATCTTCACGCGCGGTGGCAACCTGCGCATCAAGGGAGGCGATCACGGTGTGGCGGCCGCGCGCGATCGCGTCGAGCACCTGCTCGGCAAGTTGCGCAAGGGGCGCCAGCTCTCGCAACCGGAGATCGAGGAGATCCTCATCGGCCCGAGCGAAGCGTCGGCGCCCGCGCCCGCGTCGCACGCTGGGGGAACCGAGTCGCAGCGCGCCAACTCGCGTCCGCCGGTTCGCGCCGGAGCGTCGGCTTCGCCGCCGAGCTCACGTTCACCGCACGGCGGCCCGCCGCGCGCGAGCTTCAAGGGGCGCATCAAGGCGGTCGAGCCGCGCACCGCGAACCAACGCCGGTACGTCGAAGCGATCGACGAGAACACGCTGACATTCGGCGTCGGCGTCGCCGGAACCGGCAAGACCTTTCTCGCCGTGGCGGCCGCGGTGCGACGCCTGCGCTCGGGGGATTGTCGACGCCTGATCATCACGCGTCCGGTTGTCGAAGCGGGCGAGAACCTGGGCTTCCTCCCGGGCGACCTGCAGGCGAAGCTCAACCCCTACATGCGACCGGTGTACGACGCGCTCTTCGACATGATCGGCTTCGAGGAGACGCGCGAGCTCGAGGAGGCCGGCGTGATCGAGGTCGCGCCGCTCGCGTACATGCGCGGGCGCACGCTCGCCGACGCGTTCGTGATCCTCGACGAGGCGCAGAACACGACCGTCGGCCAGATGAAGATGTTCCTGACGCGGCTCGGCGAAGGGTCGAGCATGGTCGTGACCGGCGACCCGACGCAGACGGACCTCGACGCGAACAAGAAGAGCGGCTTCATGGACGCCGTCCGCCGCCTACGCGGACAGATCGGGATCGCGGTCGTCGACTTCGACGCCCGCGACATCGTGCGCCACCCGCTCGTGCAGCGCATCGTGCGCGCGTACGAATCGTCTCCGGGCCCGGGAGGCCCGAGCAGCGCGCCGAATGGCGACGCATCGGCGTGAGGCGAGCGTGACGGAGACCCCGTCGACCGAGGTCCATTGGGCGAATGGGGGCGATGCGCTGCTCTCCGAGGATGCGGTTTGTCGTGCGGTCGAGCTCGCCGCCGCCCAGGGCGGACGCGCCGGACTCGCGCTCTCGGTCGTCTTCGTCGATGACGAGCATCTGACCCAGCTCCACGCGGAGCACCTCGACGATCGGACCGAGACGGACGTCATCACGTTCGACCTGGGCGACGACGGCGCCGGTCCCGCGGGCGAGCTGTACGTCAGCGTCGATCGCGCCCGGCGCGTGGCGGAGCGACGCGGCGTCGAGGTCGAGCGCGAGCTGACGCTGTACGTCGTCCACGGCACGCTGCACCTTGTCGGGTTCGACGATCACGAAGATGCGGAGCGCGCGCGCATGCGCGCGGCCGAGGCGCTCGTGCTCGACGCGCTCGGCTTTCCACCCGACACGTCGGCGCACGAATTCGGCGTCGACTGAACGGCACGCACTCGGGACGCGACGCCGTTTTCTGTCCCCTTTTCTCGCTTTTTTTTTCGCGCGTGGACGCGCGCGTATCGAGCGCACACGCGTGCGTCGACTCGAACGCCATTCGCCGAATGCCTAGCGCATTCGTGGTGTCGCGTGCGGACGACACGAATGCGAATCGCTTCGCGCGCCCGCGTGCGACGCGCGTGCCGCGCGAGATTCCCTTGATTCGCCGGGCCGGTTTTCGGATTCAGGGCGTTGCGAGGTTCGTCGCGGCCTCGCTTGCCCTGCATTCGCGACTGTCCATGCCTTGGAGGAGAGCATGGAGTCCATCGCCGGAAGCCCACCGGTAGCGCCAAAGACCAAGACGACTGCCCGGACCGAGGTCCTGTGGCAATCGTTCTGGAACGATCACGCCGACGAGCATCGCAACGGGCTCGTCGAGGCCTACCAGTCGCTCGTACGCCAGGTCGTCGCGCGCTTCGCCGCGCGGCTTCCGCGTTCGGTCGATCGTGGCGACCTGGGAACGGCGGCGAACGTCGGGCTCATGTCGGCGATCGCGAGCTACGACCCCGGCCGGCGCGTGCGCTTCGAAGCGTACGCGGAGATGCGCATCCGTGGCGCGCTGCTCGACGAGTTGCGCACGGAGGACTGGCTCCCGCGCCCCTGGCGCCAGCGCATCGAGCTGCAGAAGCGCGTCGTCGAGGGGCTGCGCTCGTCGCTCGGCCGCGAGCCGTACGACGGCGAGGTGGCCGAGGGCATGGGGCTCGAACTCGAGGCCTACGAACACCTGTTCGGCACGGGGCTGCCGGGGGCGCCCACGGGATCGATGCCCGCGCGTGACGAGGACGACGTCACCGCCGCGCTCGAGGTCGTGCCCGATCGGAGCGTCGACCATCCGAGCGACCAACTGACGCGCTCGGAACTCCTGCGGCTCGTCGCGCAACGCATGACCGAGCAGGAATACCGCATCGTCTACCTGAAGTACTGGGAGGAGCTCCCGATGCGCGAGATCGGGCTCCTGACGAACCTGTCGGAGTCGCGCGTCTGCAAGATCCACTCGCGCCTGCTCGAGCGGCTGAAGGACCGCTTCCAGGTCGGCGCGCAGGGCGACTGACCGATTTCCGGGTGCGGTTAAAAAAAATCGGGGACACGGAGCGCGGCTCCGTGCCCCCGAGGGATTCCGAACCCCGTCGTTAGACGGGCACGCTTCCCTTCCCCAAGAGGAACGCAGTCGGAATCTCAGGCTGGTGCGACGGGTCCCCATCCGTGCTCCAACCAATCTCCCCTCCTTCCAAGTCCGGCGAGCAAGGTCCCCTCGAGCTCGACCGGACGAACACTCCCGCAAGCGTGTGGCCGAGGATTCCCCACGATTCCTCGGCGCGGCTCACGGCGCTTCCCCAAGCGCCAGGGAGCGTTTCCAAACCTCGCGGTCCGCGGTCAACCGTGAGGTGGTAGGGGCGAACGCCGATCTCGCACCGGCGCCAGGACTGCACGGGTGCGCAGCGCCTATCGATGGGCTGCCGCTCCTGCGTGCGACTCGTCTTGTGGCGGTGGTTTGACATCCTCGTGGCGTTCGCTCGAGGGAGTCCGACCCAGCTCCGGAAGAGGACGCCAGGTCCGAGCCCGTTTTCGGACTCGGACCCGACGGGATGGGAAGAGTGGCTTCACACCCCAGCGTCAACGTCGGAAGCGGGATTGTCGTCCCGTAGTGCCCCGTCAGATGACGCCCGGGTGGGTCGACGACGTTCGGTAGCTCGGCTTCCCCAGGGGGGTCCGTGGCTTTGCGCCCCCGCCTCTCGGCGGGTTTGCCCTTCTCGTGCCATCGTTCGGGAGCGCCAGAACCATACCTGGGAAATCGCAATGGGCAAATCGGGGGCCAGAGAACGTGCGCGGCGCGCGCTCGGCGGCTCCTAACGTCTTGTCATTCAACGAGTTGAATGCATGTCGTATTTGCAGGACACGGTCGGTGCCCGCCCCCGGATTCGGAACCGTTTTCCGGCTTTCCGCGGGCCCGCTCGCGAGGCGGAAAGGAGCGCAGGGTCCGCCGGCGACCGGGCTAGCCCGGGTTCTTCATGAGGCTTTGCCGAGATCGACGCGGATGTGCGTCAGATCAGCGCTCCGCGACCGAAGCGCGTGCAGGCGACCTGGACGGGTCGTCGAACCCGGTGAGGGAGGGAAGTGCTGAGATGGCGCGCAGCTGCGTCGATCTCGGTGAAGCCTCATGAAGAACCCGGGCTAG
>JAJDEV010000209.1 GCA_029259605.1 Planctomycetota bacterium
CCCCGCCCGGCCGGGGGGGCGTTGCGGGGGGCGCACCCCCCCGTGGTCAAACCCCCCGCCCGCCGTGTTCGCCTTGGGTGTGTGTTCCACCACGGGCTGCTAGGCGAGCCCGGCGCGCTCGAGCAACGCGTCCACGCGCGGCTCGCGGCCCATGAAGGCGACGAAGAGGTCCATCGGGTCCTCGCTGTCGCCCTTCGAGAGCAGTTCGAGGAACGCGCGGCCGACCTCCGCATCGAACACCCCTGCCTGCTTGAAGCGCGAGAACGCGTCCGCCTCGAGCACCTCCGCCCACAGGTAGCTGTAGTAGCCGCCGGCGTAGGCGACGGGGCTCGCGAACAGGTGCGTGAAGCTCGCGATCATCGCGTAGTCGCTCGGCATTCGCGTGGGCGTGAACGCGGTGAGCGCTTCGCGCGCGTAGGCGATGATGTCGCCGTCGCGCTCGGCGTCGTACTCGCGGTGCATGCGCAGGTCGGTGGTCGCGAAGCCGAGCTGACGCATCATCATGCTCGCGGCGCGGTAGGTGCGCGCGCGCAGCATGCGGTCGAAGAGCTCGTCCGGAATCGTCTCGCCCGTCTCCCAGTGCTTCGCGAACAGGTCGAGCGCACCGCGCTCCCAGCACCAGTTCTCCATGATCTGTGACGGCAACTCGACGAAGTCCCAGGCGACGTTCGTGCCCGCCAAGCTGCGCACCGTCACGCGGCTCGCGCAGTGGTGCATCAGGTGGCCGAACTCGTGGAAGAGCGTCTCGACGTCGCGATGCGACAGGAGCGCGGGCTTGTCGCCGATCGGCGCGTTGACGTTCGCGCAGAAGAGTCCGAGGTGCGGCGGCTGGCCGTCGCCCGTGGGGACGCTGCTCAGGAACGGGCGCATCCACGCGCCGCCGCGCTTGTCGTCGCGCGGATACAGGTCGACGTAGAACGACGCAGCATGTCGACCGTCCGCGTCGCGGATCGCGAACGTGCGCACCGACTCGTGCCACGTCGGCATGTCGTGCTCCTCGACGCGGATGCCGTAGAGTCGCTGCACGATCTCGAAGAGACCGGCCAGAACACCCTCAGCGGAGAAGTAGGGGCGCAGCTGCTCCTCGTCGAAGTCGTAGAGCGCGGCGCGTTGCTTCTCGGCGTAGTACGCCACGTCCCAACCCTGCAGTTCCGGAGCGTCGTCCCCCTCGAGCGAGCGGCGGAAAGCGAGCAGCGTCTCGTGCTCCTTCGCTGCCGCGGACTCGCAGCGTGCGCGCATCTCGACGAGGAATTGCGCGGCCGTCGCGCCGCGCTTGGCCATGCGGTCCTCGAGCACGAGGTCGGTGAAGTCGTCGAAGCCGAGCAAGCGCGCGCGCTGCTTGCGCAGCTCGAGGATGCGCGCGATCAGCGGTCGGTTGTCGAGCTCGCCGCGCGTCGCACGCGTCGAGCTCGCGCGCCAGATCTGCTCGCGCAACGACGCGTCGTCGAGGAACGTGAGCGCGGCGATGAAGCTCGGTCCCTGCAGCGTCAGCCGCCAACCGTCGAGCCCGCGACTCGCCGCGCTCTCGCGCGCCGCGTCCACCGCCGACGCCGGCAAGCCCGCGAGCTGCGCTTCGTCGGCGATCAGGAGCTCCCACTGGTTCGTGGCGTCGAGCGTGTTCTGCGCGAAGCGCGACGTGACCTGCGAGAGCTCGACGTCGAGGCGGCCGAGCTCGGCTTTGCCCTCGTCCGAGAGCTCGGCGCCGTGGCGGCGAAACTCCTGGATCGTCTTCTCGAGCAGGCGCGCGCGCGTCGCGTCGAGCCGCGTCGCCTCACCCGTGGCTTCGAACGCGCGCAGCGCGGCCCACAGGTCCGCGTTGGTCGGAATGGCGCTGTAGAACGCGCTCACGCGCGGTTGCACGAGGTTGTACACGTCGCGCAGCTCCGGCGTCGTGCGCACGGCCTCGAGGTGACCGACGACCGACATCGCGAGTTCGAGCGCGGTGCACGCTTCCTCGAGTGCGCCGAGCGTGTTCGCGTACGTCGGTTCGTCCGTGCCATCCGCGATCCGGTCGATCGCGGCTTGGGAGCGCTCGATCAGCGCGTCGATCGCGGGCTCCACATGCTCGACCCGGATGCGGTCGAACGGGATCCGAAAGTCGAGGTCGAGGAGCGGGTTCTCCGCAACGACCGTCGCCGCCCTTCCGTTGGTTGACTGGCTCCGTGATTGGCTCATCCGGGGAGCGTAACGAAACTCCTTCTCGATCGAATCGATCGGGCCGCTTGTCTCGGAGTTCGTGGCCCGCGCGCGGGATCGGGAACGCGCGACCCCGCGCAGGCGGTCGGCTGCTAGCCTGCACGAGCATCGCGTTTTCGTCGTCCCCTCCATCTGCCGCCCATGCGTCGCGCCATCGCACTCTCGCTCGTCCTTCCCCTCGCCGCCGCGCTCGTTCCCGCCCACGCGTCGGCGCAGGCCAAGCGCGTCTCCTACGCCGTGCTCACCGCCGAGCAGCGTGAGATCCTCAGCCACCAGAGCATCGTGTACCTCGACGACGGTCAGGGCGGCTTGGTGAAGACGCTGCAGATCTCCGGGATCAACGTGCGGATCGTGAACGGAACCGGCACGACGGACGGTTCGCCCAACGGCGTGGGCAACCTGATCGTCGGCTACAACGAGCCGCGCGGGTTCGGTGACGACCGCACCGGTTCGCACAACCTGATCGGTGGCGCGCGGAACAACTATTCGCGCTTCGGCGGGCTGATCGTCGGCCGTTCGAACACGATCCAGGGCGACTGGTCCGCCGTGACGGGCGGCGCGGGCAACGTCGCGTCGGGCTTCTTCGCCTCGGTGAGCGGCGGCCTCGAGAACCTGGCGAGCGGGAGCTTCGCGTCGGTCAGCGGCGGGTACAGCCAGACCGCGAGCGGTACGTCGGCGTCGATCAGCGGCGGCAGCGGGAACATGGCGACGAGCTCGTACGCCTCGATCAGCGGCGGAAGGAACAACCTCGCGAGCGCGCCCTACGCCGCCGTGAGCGGCGGGAACGGCAACACGGCGAGCGGGATGTCGGCGTCCGTCAGCGGCGGCTCGTCGAACGAAGCGCTCGGGAGCTCGTCGTTCGTCGGCGGTGGCCGGCTCAACTACGCCATGGGTTTGCGCTCGTCGATCTCGGGCGGATCGGACAACGACGCGACCGGCGGGCTGAGCTCGGTGACCGGTGGCTTCAACAACCTCGCCAGCGGCTACAGCTCGTCGATCAGCGGCGGCATCCTGAACGCGGCCAGCGGCTACGGCGCATCGATCAGCGGCGGCTCGGCGAACACCGCCAGCGGCGGGAACGCGATCTACCCGGGGTGCGCGTCGGTGAGCGGCGGACGCGGCAACGTGGCGTCGGGCTACTACGCGTCGGTGAGCGGCGGGAGCAGTCGCTCGGCGCTCGCCACCTACAACTGGGCCGCAGGGTCACTCGCCGAGAACAACTGAGAGCGGCGGGCGGTCCTACTTCGAGAGCATGCGGTCGGCGGCGCGATCGATGCGGTCGGCGGTGAGCAGCGTTCCGTCGCGATAGGCGCGGGCAAGCCCGTCGACCTTCTGGGCGCGACGCGACTCGGCGTCGCCATCCTTCGAGGCGGTCGACAGCTCGATCACGTCGCGGCGCAGCGTCGTTTCGCTTCCGGGCGCTCGACCCTCGACCCCCTTGGCGACCTCACCCGCAGGCATTCCGTGGGTGTGGATTGCGCGCAGGGCGGCGCGGGTCCGATCGCGGTTCGACTTCTGCAGGCGATCGCTCTCGTGGCGACGGTCGTTGGGTTGTCTTCCGTGGACTTCCATTTGGTGCTCCTTTCCCTGAACATGAGGAAGAGGATTCCGGTCTCAGTTATCGACACCCGCCGCGTCCGCATGAGTCCAAAACGCAGCGAAACCGCCGGACCCCTCCGTCGTCCTCGACCGGGAGCTCTAACTCCTTTGCTGTCATGAGCTTGCGATACTTGTTCCGCACGCGCTCGGGGTCCGCCCGGGGAGCGAGTTGGGGCCCGCTGGCGTTCGTCGTCGGCGGCCTGCTCGCCGCGAGTCCCTCCGCCCAGGGCGCCGACGCCGCGAACCGCGCCGACTATCGGATCGAGGCGCGCCTCGAGGGCGAGACGAAGGTGCTCGACGGCGAGCTCTGGCTGACGTGGACCAACGGCAGCACGGACCCGGTCTCGGACCTCTGGTTCCACCTCTACCTCAACGCCTTCTCGAACAACCGCTCGACGCACCTCGCGGAGGCGCGCGGGAAACTCGGGGAGCACACGGTGGAGTCCGGCTGGGGCTGGTCGCGGGTCGAGTCGATCGAGCTGCTCGGCGAGGCGCGCGAGGACCTCTTCCCGAGCTTCACGTACCGCCGTCCGGACGACGGTCGCGAGGAGGACCGGACGGTCTTCAGCGTCGATCTCCCGCGCGCGGTCGCACCCGGCGAGTCGATCGAGCTCCACCTGACGTGGCAGGCCCAGCTTCCGCGCGTGCGACGACGCACGGGCTTCAAGGACGACTTCCTGCTCGTCGCCCAGTGGTTCCCGAAGCTCGGCGTCTACGAGAGCGGCCGCGGCTGGAACAGCCATCAGTTCCACGCGAACACCGAGTTCTACTCCGACTACGGCACGTACGACGTCACGCTCGACCTCCCGGCCGAATACAAGGACAAGGCGTTCGGCTCGGGCGTCACGCACGGCGAGGTCGTCGGGGGGCGTTGGATCGCGACGTGCCGCGCACCGAGCGCGCTCGACCGCGATCGCGAGGACGCGCTGGGCAAGCAACGCCTCGTGCACGACTTCACGTGGACCGGCGACCCGCGCTTCGTCGTCGAGAACTACACGTTCCGCTTCGCCGAGTGGGCCGAGCGCTTCCCCGACGAAGTCGAGCGCGCGCGCGAGGCGTTCGGGCCCGACGTCGAAGTCGGTTTGCGCAACGTCGACGTCACCGTCTTGATCCATCCGGAGCGACGTCGGCAGGCCGACCGGCACTTCCAGGCGACGTGCGCGGCGCTGTTCTTCTACGGACTCTGGTTCGGCGAGTATCCGTACCAGCACGTCACCGTCGTCGACCCGCCCTGGGGCGGACGCGCCGCCGGGGGCATGGAGTACCCGACGCTCTTCACGTGCGGGACGCGGCTCTTCAGCACCAAGGACATGTACGTCCCCGAGAGCGTCACGGTGCACGAGGCCGGGCACCAGTTCTGGTACGGCTTGGTCGGGAACAACGAGTTCGAGGCGGCGTGGCTCGACGAGGGCTTCAACTCCTACACCGACTCCGAGGTGCTCGCGCGCGTCTACGGGCCGCGGCGCGAGACGACCGACTTCGCGCGCCTGCCGATCGACGGCCGGGCGGTCGGAGGAGCGCCGGGCGGCGGGCGCTTCGCGGACGCGCTCTCCGGACGCTCGATCTCGATCCCTGTTCCGATCCTCGGCGCCGTCGACCTCACGCCGATCCCCGCGTCCGGCTTCCTCGACCTGTGGCGTGCGCAGCCGGCGCTCACCTTCGTGCCCGAGTGGACCGACCCGCGCTGGGACGATCGCGCGCGCTACCTGCGTGACGCGAACACCGATCCGATCGACACGCGCGCGTGGGAGTACGTCGACCGGTCGAGCTATCGCTCGAACAGCTATCCGCACCCGGCCGTCGCGCTGCGCTCCCTGCCCGCGATCGTCGGGGAGGCCGCGTTCCTGCGCGGGATGCGCCACTACGCGACAGAGTGGCGCTACGCGCACCCGTACCCCGACGACTTCTTCGCCGCCTTCCAGGAGGGGGCCGAGGTCGACGTCGATTGGTACTTCCGCGAGGTCTTCCGCGGAACGGGGACGGTCGATTGGAGCGTCGCCGTGCAGCAGGAGCGCCGCACGGATCCGCTCGGCTACTTCCAGAGCGAAGGCGGCGAGTTTCGCGAGCGTCCGGAGCCGAGCGTCGACGACGAGACCGAGAACCCCTGGGTGTACGAGGTCGATATCCGCCGCGCCGGCGAGCTGCGCCTGCCGGTTTCGATTCGGCTCGGCTTCGAGGACGGTTCGACGGAGGAGATGGCGTGGACGCGCGAGGACCAGGCGTCGCGCGCGTGGATGCGCGTCGAGCGCACGAGCGACACCAAGCTGGTGTCGGTCGTGATCGATCCCGAGCGGCGCTACTACCTCGACACGGACATGTCGAACAACCAGTGGTACGACGCGACCGAGTCGATCACCGGCTGGCGCTACGGCGAGCGCGTGCTCGCCCAGTACCAACGCTACTTCCACTGGATCGCGGGGCTCGGAGGTTGAGGATGCTCGAAGAGGACATCACGAACTCGCGCCGCCCGGTCTTCCTGCGCGCCCTGCGCGCCGCGTTCGCGCGCGTGCCGCTGCTGCTCGTGTGCTGGGGCGCGCCGCTGCTCGTCGGGCTCGTCCTGGTCGCGCCCTGGATGGGATGGTTCAGCGCGACGACCGCGAACCAATACGCGCCGGGTAGCGTGCTCGCATCGATGGACGTCACGTTCCGCCACGACCACCGCGAGTCGCTCGAAGCGCTGCGCGAAAGCGGCGGAGCGGCGGCGGCGATGCTCGGCTTCCTGATGCTGATCATCGGTGTTTTCAGCGGCGGCGGATGGTTGCAGGTCTATCTCGAGCGCACGTCGGGCCACTCGGTGCGCCGCTTCCTGTGGGGCGGAGCCAAGTACTTCTGGCGCTTCGCGCGGCTGTGCGTCCTGACGCTGCTCTTGCTCGCGTTCGCGCGTTGGGTGCTCTTCGGATGGCCGTGGGAGACCGTCATCGAACTGCTCTTCGGCGCGACGCAGGGAGGCGAGCTCGAGCAGGTCGCGTCCGAGTGGACCGCGGTGTGGATCACGTGGTTTCAGGCCGGCGCGTTCGCGCTCGCCTTCGCGCTCGTCATGGTCTGGGGCGACTACACGCGCACGCGCATGGCGCTGCACAACGGACGCTCCGCGCTGTGGGCCGGACTCTGCTCGTGGTTCCTGCTCATCGCGCATCCGGTGCGGACGCTGCGTCCGATGGCGCTCCTGCTCGCGATCGAGATCCTGGTCGTCTACCTCGTCGGCAAGTGGTCGTGGTCCGACAACACGGCGCTCGGCGCGGACTCGATGTGGACGTCGGTGGTCGTGCTGTTCCTGCTCGGACAGCTCGCCGCGTTCTGGCAGGTGGTCTCGCGCGCCGCGCGCTACTCGGTCGCGGTCCAGGTCAGCCAGGCGCTCGTCGCTCCGCTGTCACAGCCCGATCCCTGGGCGTCGCGCATCGGCGGGCCGGGTGGGCCGCAGTATCCGATCGACAAGACGGACGACTACGGCGTTTCGATCTGACTCACGCCTTCTTGCGGCGCGTCGGCTTCACGAAGGTCCGCGGTCCGTCGAGGTCGAGTTCGAGCTTGCGATCGAGCTCGACGCCGAGCGCCTCGACCTTCGAGCTCCACGCCTCGATTTCGACGCCGGCGTCCGCCGCGCGCCGTAGCGCGGTCGCGTAGGCGGGATCGATCGCATCCGCCGGGCGAAACACGTCGACGTCCGCGCGGCTGATGAAGAAGAACTGCACCGCGCGCGCGCCGTCCTCGACGACCTGCGTGAGTTCACCGAGGTGTTTGAGGCCGCGCGCGGTCACCGCGTCGGGAAACAGCGCCGTCCGGTCGTCCGTCAGGGTCGTGCTCTTGACCTCGATGTAGCACGGCGCCCGATCGGGATCTTCGAGCAGCACGTCGATGCGGCTGTTCGTTCCGTACTTCACCTCGCGCCGTGCGTTCGCATAGCCCGTGAGCGACGGGACACGGCCCGCGAGGATCGACTCGAACACGACGCGGTTCGGCAGGTTCGTGTCGACGTTGACCCAGTTCCCCTCGATCTCGATCGCCTGCCACGTGAAGCGCAGCTTGCGCTTCGGGTCCCCCGAGTCGCGCAGCCACGCGCGGCTGCCGGGCTCCTTGCACCCGAGCAAGCTGCCCGTGTTCGGACAGTGGGCGGTGATCAGCGTGCCATCGGGAAGCTCGACGTCGGCGAGGAAGCGCTTGTAGCGCTCGCGCAAACGTCCCTCGAGCGGGGGGGTGTCGAATCGCATGCGGCGGATCCTACCAGCCGTCGCGTCGGACCCCATACCGACTCCTCACCGTCGCACGTCGATCGGGCGAGCTATCCTGGGCGCATGCAAGCCCCGCTCACGACCGTCGTTCTCGCGTTCGCCATCACCACGTTCTTCACCGCGGAAACGGCCGACGCGCAACGCGGTCTCACCGCCGAGCGTCCCGGGGACGGACGTCTCGTCTGCGGGCTCGGGAAATCCTTCCACGCCGGCCGTCGCGCGGAGCTCATGGAACGCGTCGGCGAAGAGCTGATGGTTTTCCGCGGACTGCCGCATCCGCGCGAGAACCTCGCGTTCCGTCAGGACAAGACCTTCTGGTACCTGACCGGGATCGAGAGTCCGGACGTCGCGCTCGTGCTCGACGGGAAGACCGGCGCCGAGATCCTGTTCCTGCCCGAACGCACGCGCGAGCTCGCCTACAGCGAAGGCTGGGAGGGCGAGAAGTGGGACGCGTCGGACGAGTGGGTCGCCGAGCTGACGGGCTTCGAGGACATTCGCATGACGAGCGAGCTCGTCGAGGTCGTCGGCGAGCTGCTCGGCCGGCGCAAGAAGCTCGGCGTCTCGCTGCACCCGCCGATCGTCCTCGCCGGGAGCGGCGACACGGCCGGCGAGCACGTCGCGCACCAGAAGCGGGATCCGCTCGACGGTCGGTCGACGCGCGCCGAAGCGCTCGCCGCGCACCTGGCCGCGACGCTCGACGTGAAGACGTTCGACGTCGCGCCGGTGCTGGCCGAAATGCGCCGCGTGAAGACGGCCGAGGAGATCGCGGCCCTCGAACGCGCGGCCCACGCCGGCGCCGTCGCGATGACCGAGGCCATCCGTTCCACGCGCCCGGGGCTCGGCGAGTGGGAGCTCGACGCGCTGATGACTTGGATCCAGGCGCGAGAGGGCGCGGTCGGCAAGGCCTACGCCGCGATCGTCGGCTCGGGCGCGTCCGCGTGCATCCTGCACTACGTCGCGAACAACAAGGCGATGAAGGATGGGGAGGTCGTCCTGATCGACTACGGCCCCGAAGTGGACCACTACACGACGGACATCACGCGCGCGTGGCCCGTGAACGGTCGGTTCTCCGAGCGCCAACTCGAGATCTACGACGCCGTGCTCTCCGCCCAAGCGGCGGGCATCGCGGCCGCCAAGCCCGGCGTCACGATGGGCGAGATCTCGGCCATCTGCAGCAAGGTGATGACCGAGCGCGGCTTCTCGGCCGCGGACGGTTACATCAAGCACGGCGCCTGCCACTACGTCGGGATGGCGGTCCACGACTCGGGCGCCTACGACGCGAAGGCCGAGCCGGGCGTCGTCTTCACGATCGAGCCCGGGATTTACGACGAGGAGAACGGGATCGGCGTGCGCATCGAAGACGTGATCGTGATCACCGAGGACGGGTGCCGCGTGATCACGGACCTCGTCCCGAAGGATCCCGACGCGATCGAAGCGCTCATCGCGGAGCAGGGCGTGCTCGACCTCGTCGATCGAAAGGCCACGAGCAAGGCCGGCGTTCACGGGGAATAGCCTTGTGCTCGACGGCGGTTCGCGTCGATGGCTCCGGTCCCCCCGGTCTCCGGCAACGGACGACCACAGACGGCAGGCGCGAACACCCGTTTCGACACCGAGAGTTTCCGCATCGTTCAGCGCCCGCCGTCTGCCTTTCGAGGTCGGGTTCCCCGGAAAGACGCGACGAATTCGTGCGCGCGACGTGGCGAGAGCTACCATGCCGCGATGTCCAGCCTCAGCGAATTCGAAGACCGCTCGAAGAGCGCCCAGCGTCGCCTCGAACAGCTCAAGGAGGGACTTTGACTACGCGTCGAAGTCCGCGCGGTTCGACGAACTGACCGAGCTCCAGGCGAGCCCCGAGTTCTGGAACGAGCAGGAGAAGGCCCAGGCCGTCCTGCGTGAGGTGAAGGCGCTGCGCAGCCGCGTCGAAGCGGTGCGCGCGGCCGAGACTTCGGTCGAGGAGATCGAGCTCCTGGTCGAGATGGGCGAGGACGATCCCGACGCCGTCGTCGAGGACCTGACCAAGCTCTCCGCCAAGCTCGAGAAGGGCCTCGACGCGCTCGAGTTCCAGGTCATGCTCGGCGGCGCCCACGACGGTGCCGACGCGTACGTCCAGATCTCCGCCGGAGCGGGCGGACTCGACGCGTGCGATTGGGCGGCGATCCTGATGCGGATGTACACGCGTTGGGGTGAGGAGCGCGGCTACACGGTCTCCGATTTCGAGCGCACGGACGAGCCCGAGGCGGGCATCCGCTCGGTCATCCTGCACGTGAAGGGGGACTACGCCTTCGGCTACCTGCGCGCGGAGACCGGCGTGCACCGGCTCGTCCGCATCAGCCCGTTCGACGCGCAGAAGCGCCGCCACACGGCGTTCGCCTCGGTCGACGTCACGCCGGACGTCGAGGAGGACACGGACGTCGAGATCTCGGACGCCGACATCAAGATCGACACGATGCGCGCCGGCGGCGCCGGCGGTCAGCACGTGAACAAGACCGAGTCCGCCGTGCGCATCACGCACATCCCGACC
The DNA here is from genome assembly GCA_029259605.1 of Planctomycetota bacterium. Lineage (GTDB taxonomy): Bacteria > Planctomycetota > UBA1135 > UBA1135 > OFTM281. Next base: position 10,546 of record JAJDEV010000209.1, read on the forward strand.
GGCATCGTCGTCCGCTGTCAGAACGAGCGCAGTCAGCACAAGAACCGCGCGACCGGGCTGAAGCTGCTCAAGGCCAAGCTGGCCAAGCTGAAGGAGGCCGAGCGGGACGAGGAGATGGGCAAGCTCTACGGCGAGAAGGGCGAGATCGCCTGGAGCAACCAGATCCGGTCCTACGTGATGCAGCCGTACCAGCTCGTGAAGGACCACCGCACGAACACCGAGAAGGGCAACATCCAGGCCGTGCTCGACGGCGACATCGACGAGTTCATCCACGCCTACCTGCGCGGCGCCGGAAACGAGGGCTAGCCCGGGTTATTCATGAGGCTTTGCCGAGATCGACGCAGATGTGCGTCAGATCAGCGCTTCGCGACCGAAGCGCGTGGAGGCGACCATGACGGGTCGTCGAACCCGGTGAGGAAGGGAAGCGTTGATATGGCGCGTAGCTGCGTCGAGCTCGGTGAAGGCTCATGAATGATCCGGGCTAGCAAGCGAGAACGCGGAACGGGCTCAGGTTTCGCCCCGTTCGACACGACAAAATCCGGTATCGCGGAGGACCCCGATCTCGGCCATCTCCTACCCTCTACGCGGTTCGCGATGTCGCCCCCCTCCGATTCCATGAGCCGAAGACGAGCCCTCCGTTCGACGAAGAGGTCCGGACCGCTCTCTGTGTTCGCGCTCCTCGCGTGCGTGTTCGCTGCGTGCGGCGACGGTGCCCCGACCGCGCAGCCGAACGTCGTGATGATCATCGTCGACACGCTGCGCGCCGACATGGTCTTCGTCGAGCACCGTCGCGTCGAGACACCCGGCTTCGACCGGCTCGCCAAGGACGGCATCGTGTTCACGCAGGCGTTCAGCCACGCGCCGATGACGCTCCCGTCGCACACGGCGCTGTTCTCGTCGCGACCGCCGTTCATGACCGGCGTGCTCAACAACTATCAGGACGTCGGCCGAGACCTGCCGCTCGTCGCGGACTGGATGCGCGAGCATGGTTACGACACGCGCGCGGTCGTCAGCCTCGGCACGCTGAACCCGCGCGACCCGGACGAGCCGGCGCTCGACCGCGGCTTCGCGCGGTTCGATCAGGACTATTGGCACCTCGACCCCGCGCCGGGCGCGCTCGCGCGGATCGGCAAGGCGCTCGACGAGGCCGACCCGTCCAAGCCGCTCTTCCTCCTCGGACACTTCGCCGATCCGCATTCGCCCTACAACGCGCACGGCTCGACCGAGCGCACGGTCGACGTGATCCTCGACGGCGAGCTGCTGGAAACGGTCGCGACGGCGGACATGACCAAGTTCAGCCAGACGCTCGAGCTCCAGCGCGGTCGTCACGTGCTCGAGTTCCGCGGCGAACACGAGTTCCGCGTCAACGCGTTCGGCTGGCTCGACAACGGTCGCGAGGGCCGCTTCCTCCAGGTGAACTGGGAGGAGAGCAAGAAGCGCGAAGAGACCAAGTACCTGCGCCTCTCGATCGAGGTGAAGACCAAGAAGCCGAACCAGAGCAAGCTCGAGTTCTGGATCTCCGACGTCACGTCGCGCGAGGAAGTCACCGCGCGCTACGAGGGCGAGGTGCGCTTCATGGACAGCTACATGGGCGCGCTCGCGGACCAGCTCGAAGCGCGCGGGATGTTGGACAACACGATCGTCGTGTTCACGTCGGACCACGGCGAAGAGCTCGGGGATCGGGGCGGGATCGGTCACGTGCAGACGCTGCACGACGAGCTGCTCCACGTCCCGTTGATGATCCGGCTCCCCAAGGGACACCGCGCCGAGGACGACCTGCGCGCGATCCGCGATTCGCTCGTTCCGCACGAAGACATCGTGCCGACCTTGCTCGAGCTCGCCGGTCTTCCGCCGCTCCCCGGTCAGGTGGGAACGTCGCTCCTGCGAGACCGCTCGCCGCTGCTCGTCGCCGAGACACACAAGCCCGAGTCGCGACGCAACTACGTCTGCTTCCGCGACGAGGAGTTCAAACTGATCTTCGACCCCGACAAGGACCAGTTCGAGATGTACGACCTCGCCGCCGATCCGGGCGAGGTCACGAACGTCTTCGACACGAAGCGCGGCGAACGCGCCGACTGGCCGGACAAGTTGCGCGGCGTCGCGCGACTGGCGTCGCGGGCCGCGGGCGACGGCGAGACGGACGCCGAGACGCGGGAATTGCTCGACGCGCTGGGCTACGGCGGCGGCGACGACTCGCCCCGCTAGCAAGCGGGCGCGCGGCGGACATTCGCGCCGAACGGCCCGCGACGGCGCGCATTCCTCGCGATAGGATGTTCGCCCCCTGTGGGAGCACAGCCCGTCGTCTCGCGGCAGCCCCCGCTCGTTCGCCCCCGCCCCGAGGTGTTTTTCGATGATTCAGCGCGCGCTGATCAGCGTCTCTGACAAGTCCGGTCTCGAAGGTTTCGCCCGCCATCTCAGCCAGATGGGAGTCGAGCTCCTCGCCACCGGAGGAACGTACAAGCTCATCGAAGGCGCCGGCATCGCGGTCCGCGAAGTCTCGAGCGTCACCGAGTTCCCGGAGATGATGGACGGGCGCGTGAAGACGCTGCACCCCCGCATCCACGGCGGAATCCTCGCGCTGCGCGGCGAGAAGTCGCACGTCGAGGCGATGGAAGCGCACTCGATCCCCGCGATCGACCTCGTCGTCGTGAACCTCTATCCGTTCGAAGAGACGGTCGCCAAGCAGGGCATCGCGCGCGCGGACGCGATCGAGCAGATCGACATCGGCGGGCCGTCGATGGTCCGCTCCGCGGCGAAGAACCACCAGCACGTCGCCGTGGTCACGGACCCCGAGGACTACGGGCGCGTGCTCGACGAGCTTCAGCGCGACGGTGCCGTTGGCGACGACCTGCGCCGCGAGCTCGCGCTCAAGGCCTTCTCGCTGACGGCCAAGTACGACGCGGCGATCAGCAAGTGGCTGTTCGAACAGGATCGCGCGAGCGAGTCGGACTTCCCGCAGGCGTTCGCGCAGACGGGGTCGAAGCAGCTCGCGTTGCGGTACGGCGAGAACCCGCACCAGGCCGCCGCGTTCTACGCCGCGCCCGACGCCGTGGGCCCGAGCCTGGCGAACGCCGAGTTCCTCGGCGGCAAGGCGCTCTCCTACAACAACCTGGTCGACCTCGACTCCGCGATCGCGCTCGCGTGCGAGTTCGACGAGCCGTTCGCCTGCGTTCTCAAGCACAACAACCCGTGCGGTGCGGCATGCGGCGACACCGTGGCCGCCGCGCTCGCCGATGCGTGGGAAGGCGATCCGCTCTCGGCCTTCGGCTCGGTGCTCGCCGTGACGCGCAAGGTCGATCTCGCGGCCGCCGAATTCCTCGTTTCGGGCAACCGCTTCGTCGAGGCGATCGCCGCCCCGTCGTTCGACGAGGACGCCATCGAGCGTCTGCGCACCGGCGCGAAGTGGGGCAAGAACGTGCGCCTCCTCGCGTGCGGTCCGATCGGCCGGGCGGTCGCGTCGAAGAAGCCGACGACGAAGGCGCTGAACGGAGGGTTCCTCGTGCAGTCCGCCGACGTGTCCGACGAGGGCAACGGCAACCTCGAAGTCGTGACGAAGGCGGCGCCGAGCGACGAGCAGGTCGTCTCGCTGCTCTTCGCGACCAAGATCTGCAAACACGTGAAGTCGAACGCGATCGTGATCGCCAAGGACCGCCGCGTGCTCGGCGTCGGCGCCGGCCAGATGAGCCGCGTCGATTCGGTCAAGCTCGCGGTCGAGAAGTCAGGCGACGAGATCCAAGGCTCGGTGCTCGCCTCCGACGCGTTCTTCCCGTTCCCCGACGGCGTCGAGGTCGCGATCGACGCCGGCGTCACCGCGCTGCTCCAGCCGGGCGGCTCCATGCGGGACGCCGCGGTGACCGAAGCCTGCGACACGCGCGGCGCCGCGATGGTGCACACCGGCGTGCGCCACTTCCGGCACTAGCAGCCCGTGGTGAAACTCACGCCACCCTCGAACGGCGCTGGATCCGCGCTGCCTGCGTTCCGCTTCCTCCGAGGTTCCACCAATACGCGTCGTCAGCGCGCCTTGCCAGCACGGATCCATCACCCTCCGACGATGG
>JAJDEV010000210.1 GCA_029259605.1 Planctomycetota bacterium
GAGCGGTCGTCATCCGGCGCGCATCCTACGCACACGCGCTTTCCGTCGAAACCGCGTCACGAACGAAGTCTCCGGCGGACCGCTAGCCCGGATGATTCATGAGGCTTCACCGAGATCGACGCAGCTACGCGCCATATCAACGCTTCCCTCCCTCACCGGATTCGACGACCCGTCAAGGTCGCCTCCACGCGCTTCGGTCGCGAAGCGCTGATCTGACGCACATCCGCGTCGATCTCGGCAAAGCCTCATGAATAACCCGGGCTAGGATGACGCCCGCCCGTGGACCCGCTCCGCAACTCCGACCGCTCCGCGCCCATGATCCTTCGAACCTGCCTGCTCCCGCTCGCGCTCCTCTGCTGCGTCACCCCCGCGCTGGCGGACGACGACGACCTCATGGACCGTGTCGAGCACGGCTACGCCGACAGCGACGGCGTGAAGATCCACTACGCACGGCTCGGTGCGGACGACTCGAAGGAGCTCGTCGTGATGATCCACGGGTACCCCGATTATTGGTACACGTGGCGTGATCAGATGGACGTGCTCGCGCACGACTACACGGTCGTCGCGATGGACCAGCGCGGCTACAACAGGAGCGACGCGCCGGTGGGGGTCGACCACTACTCGATGGGGCACCTCGTGCGCGACGTGCTCGCGGTCATCCGCGACAACGGTCGCGAGCGTGCGATCCTGGTCGGGCACGACTGGGGCGCGGCCGTCGCGTGGCAAGTGGCGATGAGCGCGCCGCAGAGCGTCGCGCGGCTGGTGATCCTCAGCGTTCCGCATCCGGCTGGCTTCGGACGCGAGCTCGCCAACAACGAGAGTCAGAACGCGGACAGCCAGTACGCGCGCGACTTCCAGGCGCCGGACTCGCACCTCGCGCTCACCGCGACGGGGCTCGCGGGTTGGGTGCCGTCGGCGGACGTTCGCGCGAAGTACGTCGAGGCGTTCGAGCGCTCGAGCTTCGACGCGATGATGAACTACTACCGGAAGAACTTCCCGTCGCAGGCGAGCGCGAACGCGCAGCCCGCCGCGAAGCGCACGTTTCCCCGCATCCAGTGCCCGGTGCTCGTGCTCCACGGTCTCCAGGACCGCGCGCTGCACGCGAGCGGACACAACGACACGTGGGAACAAGTGGACGCCGAGACGACGCTCGTCATGTTCCCGCAGGCGGGGCACTTCGTGCAGAGCGACGCGTCCGAGCGCGTCTCGTACACGATCCTCAACTGGCTGTCGCTCTAGCGGGCCGTGGTGAAACTCACGCCATCCTCGAAGGGCGCCGAATTCGCGCTGCCGGCGTTGCGCCTCCTCCGAGGTCCCAGCGAATACGCGTCGTCGGCGCGCCTTGTCAGCACGAATTCAACCCTGTGACGCAGACTCCTAGCCCGGATCATTCATGAGGCTTCACCGAGATCGACGCGTCTACTTGACCCGGTAGTCGACCTCGGGCGCGTTCTTGCCGATCTTCTCGAGCAGGCTCGCCAGGCGCCGCGCTTCGCTCTCGCGCATCGCGATCGGTGCGTCCGGTTGGTAGGTCAGCGGAATGCCCGCGCGTTCGGAGAGCGCGGCGGCCGCCTGCCCGCGGATCCACGCCGTCGTGTCCGACGGTTCGAAGTCGAGCGCGTCGTTCTGTCCCTCCCAGGTCCCGATGCGGAGGACGTCGAGCAGGAACGGAATGACCCGGTCGATGCCGATACGCAGCGCCGTGCATCCGCACTCGACGCGGACTTCGATGTCGGGGTGCGGGTCCTTGCCGTTGACCAGGCGCACGATGCGCCAGTAGCGCTCGGGATACGGGAAGCGCGCGAGCGCGGCGGCCGCGACGACGTCGGCGGCGTCGGAGTTGCGCTCGGGCCCGGCCTCGCGGCGATGGAGCCGCGCGAGCAGGCACTCGCCAGCCGCCTCGCTGCGGCTGCGCGCGAGCAGGACGGCCGCGCGGATCGAGGTGCCGTCCATCGCGTCGAGCGCGTCGCCGAGGGCGCGGACCGTCGCGCGCGAGAAGGGCGTGATGCGGTCGTCGGGCAGCTCGGCCTCGACGAGCGCCTCGAACTCGCGCGGCGGCAGCGTGGCCCAGTTGGCCGGCGGCGCCCAAACCGCCGCGACCGGCAGGTCGCTCACGGGGGTCAGCGCCGCGATATCGGGCTGGTGGTCGCCGCTCTTGCAGGCGACGAAGAGGAGCGTCGTGAGGAGGAGGAGGGCGCGCATGGGGGCATGGTAGCGAAGCGTCGGGCCCGGGGCCGAGGTCGGCGAGAAGTTTCGGCCGCGCACCGAAACCGAAGCGGCGCGCGGGCGGTCGTGGGGGCGGAGGTATCACAACCATGCATCGATTCTGTCTTCCGCGACCGTCCGGTCGCGCCACTACCGGAGCGCTTGTCGCGCTCGCTCTCTCCGTCGCCGCGCCCGCCGCGGCGCAGAACACGCTCCACGTCTCGACGACGACCAACGTCCAGCTCGGTCCGGATCTGGTCGACGACGCGACCATGATCGCCACCGGTCCGGTCGGTCCGTCGCTGACGCCGAGCCCGTCCACCTTCTTCTCGGAGGGACACTGGCAAGCGGTCTGCGGCTTCGTCCCGTCCGACATCGACGGGCTCGGGCGCCGGCCCTCGGGCACGCCGGGAAGCGCCGGGGCCTACGCGTTCTCGTTCCTCGCGAACGAGGGCGGCTTTCTCGACGGCGACGTGCTCGGCTTCGCGGTCGGGGGCGGGTTCGAGGTCATCGTCTCCGAGACCGAGCTGCTCGCGGCGCTGGGCGTCCCCAGCGCGAACATCGACCTCGACGCGCTCGACTTCGATGGCCAGGGGTGCCTGTACTTCTCGTTGCAGTCGGACCTGACGGGCACGGTGCTCGGAATGGTCGAGGACGGGGACGTGCTCTGCTACGAGCCCGCGACGACGAAGGTCTCGATGTTTCTGACGGAGCCGGAGATCCAGGCCATGTTCTCGAGCGCGACGGGCCTCGCCGGATCGATCGGCGACGTCCAGGCGATCGAATCGACGGCGGGCGTGCTCTGGGTCGTAACGCAGGGACCGAGCTCGCACGACGGAGCGGTGCTCGAATGCAGCTTCAACCCGCGCATCTTGGTCGAAGAGGACGAGATGGGGCTGAACGGCGCCGAGATCGACGCGCTGTGCGACATCGGTCCGTCGGACGACATCCCCACGCTGACGATGACGCCGGTCGCCGCGGCGCCCGGGGACGCGCTTTCCATCGAGCTGAACGGCGATCCGAACACGATCTACATCGCGCTGCTGTCCGGTGCGACGGGGTGGGTCGACTTCCGTTCGCGACCGGGCTTCGGTGCGTGGTACTTCGATCCGAACGACCCGTGGCTCGCGATGTTCCTCGGTCCGATGCCGCCGATGGCGGTGACCGATGGACAGGGGAGCTTTGCCGGGTCGTTCACGCTCCCCACGGCGCCGGTCTTCGGGCTGGGCTTCTCCGGTGAAGAGGGCTGGAGCTTCCAGGTGATGGCGTTGCCGTCGCTGGAGACCTCGGCGCCGTTTCGCGTGACGAAGCTCTGAGCGCGGCGCCGTCGCTCGGCGAGCTCACGCACCGCGGTCGGCTATTCGTCCGGACCGTAGAGCACGAGCTCGTCGGGTGACGGCGCGTAGGAGCGAACGCCGCCCTCGTCGGACACCCAGATCCGTCCGTGTGCGAGCCCGGCCTTGGGCGACTCCCACGCGGTGAACTCCCAGTCGCCGTCGCGCTCGATCGTGACGCCGCGTCCTTCCGGATCGAGGATGCGATAGTCTTCCTCGCGCACGACCACCTTCCAACCGTTCCACGGCGACTCGAGCGACTTGCCCTTGTCGACGCCGCGGCGGAGCATGACCACGCGCGAGCCGGTCGACTCGTCCTCCGGGCCGCGCGTCGGCATCATGCTCTCGTTTTGATAGAAGAGCGGCTCGAGCGAATCCGTCCACACACCGACGCGTCCGTCGGCGAACGAGACGGTCGCGCCGCTGCGCGTCAGCACCGGACCGTCGACCGGCGGCGAGCCGATGTCGCGCGGCCCCTGGACGCTTCCATTGGCCGCGTTGATCAGCCAGGTCTGTCCGTCCTCGGCGACGATCAACAGGTGTCCCGGACGCTCCGGGAGGAAGATCGGCGTGCGCGCGATGCCGCCGAGCGTCGACAGGCTGCGTTCCCACTTGGCTTCGCTCTTCGCGTTGAGTCGGCGCACGTTCCCTCGACGGTCGGCGAGGATGTGGTCGTCGCCCGCCGGAACCGGCACGGCCTCGACGCGATATTGGCTGCTCCAGATTCGCTCGGGCAGCTTGTACATGAAGATGCGCAGGTTCGTCGGGCGATCGAGGCGGATCACGCGCTCCTTGAAGCCGGGCGCCGTGAAGCTCATGTCGATGACCTCGCCGACGCCGGACTTCGCGACGAACGGCGTCGTGCGGACGTTTCCACCGGGCAGCGTGACGCGCACGCCCGAGGGACGCGACTCGACGCGATAGGGGAGCAAGTGCTCGAGCGGCCGCGGACACACTTCGCGCAGCACTTCGGCGGCGGCCTGATGGTCGCCCGCGTCCGCGAGCTCATTCGCCTGGTCAACCGCCGTGGCGTGGCGGCGAACGAAGTCGATCTCGGTTTGGAGTTTGGGGATCGTTCCCAGCGTCTCGTCGAAGGAAAGCAGGCGATCGTATGCCGTCAGCGCGCGTGCCAGGTCGCCGGCCGTCGCGTGGGCGCGAGCGGTCGCGAGCAGGATGTCCGCCTGCTTGTTCTCCTCCTCCGCGCTCAGCACCTCGCGTTCCTTGGCCCGTAGCACGCGGCGCGCGAGAACTTCCTCGCGCAGCTCGTTCATGCGGAAGTGGAACGACGTGACGTCCGCGGGAGACGCGTCGGGGTCGATCAACGCGAGGATCTCCTCGAGCAGATCGACGAGCCGCTGTTCCTGATTCAGCTCCTCCAGGGGCGCCGTCGCGGGCAGGTCGAGCTCGCTCGCGCGCTCGCCGAGGCGCGCCGCGACGACCCCGAGGAGATCCTGCCGGTGAGCGAAGGTCTTCTCGTTCGGATCGCTCCCGGGCGGCGGGAGCAGCTCGAGTGCGCGGCGCAGTCCGAGCAGCGGATCTCCGAAGCGGCAGGCGTCCTCCGCTTCGGCGTAGTCCTCGTTCCACGCGTCGTAGTCGCGCCGCTCCTGCTGAACCCTGAGCGTCGAGAACTGCGCGCGCAGCTCGATGATACGCTCCGGCGGATCGGGACCGAACGCGTCGTCGAGCAACGCGAGCGCCTGATCCGGCTTGTCGATCAGGTTTTGCACCTCTGCCTCCCAGAAGTGGACCTTCTTGATCGCGCGGAACTGCACGAACGCGGCGAGGGCCGCGAACACGGCGAGCGAAGCGCCGATCGCGACGTTGACCTTGCGCTTCTTCTGCTTCGCGAGGAGCGTGCGCGCGTGGATTTGGAGGCTACCGGCTTCGCCGTGGTCCGGGATCTCGCGCAGCACGGCGCGGATCGGCGCGAGCGCCATCTCCGGATCGCCCTCGGCGATCATGTCGTGTGCGGTGTTCAGCAACCAGCGCGTGCCCTCTTCGACGAGGCCCGTCTCGAGCATGCGCTTGCCGAGCTCGATGCGCGTCTTCGGTCGCGCCGGAAGGTGCCCCGAAGCGAGCCGCAGCAGCGTACGCGTCCGGCGCGGCTTGCCGCGATCCTGGAACGCGCGCGCAAGTCGTAGGAGATCGCTGAACGTCCGTGCGTCCGGCTCCTCCGTCGCGACCAGACGCAGGGCGATCTCGTGCAGGAGCGAGATCTCGTCCTTCTTGTGCGCCTCGTAGAGCGTGCGCCACCGAAGCCGCGCGGCGTGCGCGTCGAGGTGCACGCGGTCGAGCTTGCGCAGGAGCGAACGACCGACGCTCGGTTCGAGCGCGTGCAAGATGTGTCCGAGGCGCCCGCTTTCCCACTCCGAAACGAGCAGGTCGGCGTCGCCTACGCTGGGCGGACCGGGGGGCGCGGCGAAGACCCAGCCGGTGAGGCGCGAGGCGGCGCGGGCGATGCGGCCGAGCTCGAGCTCACGCTGCGAACTCGCGAGCAGCTCACGGTCCTGGGCGATGCGCAGGTTGCCGGCCTCGATGTGACCGCCGACCGTGTTGCGGCACTGCGTCATCGGCCAACCGAGGCGGTCGGAGATCTCTTGCAGCGTCGACTTGCCGTCGCATTGTTCGAGGAAGTCGCGCACCTCGGGCTGTCCCTCGCGCGCCGAGTCGAGCGCGCGCGGCATGTCGTAGCTCGAGAGCGTCGCGGCGACACCCGAGCTCCCTTCGTCGAAGATGCGCGCGTGCTCGAGCAGCATGTACTCGACGGTGATGCCGGGACCCCACGGGGAATCGCCTTGCGCCGGCGCGCGTTCGAGGCCGTCGAGCGAGATCATCCCGTCCGGGGCCGCTGCGGGAGTGTGTCCGTCGGGCAACGGAATCGGTCCGGGCTCGAAGCGGAAGTGCAGGTTCGGCGCCTCGAGCATCAGATACATGCTCTCCAGGCGTGCAGCGCGTGCGATCTTCTGGCGTCGCGCGGCCTCGAGCGCGGGCTCGGGTTTGTCGGCATAGGCGGCGAGCGAGCGCTCGCGCCAGGTGTCGGCGTCCTCGTCCGGGCCGGGGAGGAGGAACATCTGGCCCGCGTGCAGGCCGAGCGTCGAGGAGAGCTTGTCGCCGTAGAGCGTCAGCACTCCGTCGCGGCCGCCGCGCGAGAGCCCCTGGAGCAATTCGCCCAGTCCGATCCCGGCGACATCACCCTGGAAGCTCATTGGGGGTTCTTCTCGACGACTGTGGAGGGGTTGACGGAGGAACGCGCCCAGCGTCGGCGCGGTTCCGATGCAGAAAAGCGGCCGAGCCCGGTGCGGGGACGGTCCGTTGGGCTCACCTATCGACGACGCCAACGCACGCTCTGGAGCCCGAACGTCAGGAAAGCACGAGAACGCGAGCTTTCGCCGCAGCCCGCGCGCGAGCCCCGGGCGGAAGACGTTTCGAACTCGTGCCGCGTCCCCGAAGGCGTGGCGCGTCCCGCGTCAACGGCGGAGGAGCGCCGCCAGGTCGGTTGGCTCGTCGAGGTCGTCGAGGATGCCGCGGTCGTCGACCGGCGCCGCGAGCAGCGGCTCCGCCCGCTCGCGCAGGCGGCGTAGGGGCGCGTCGGGATCGAGGTCGACCAGACCGTGCGCGAGTCCCGGACCGACGACGACCGGATGACCGAAGCGCGGCGGCCCCTCCGGTGCGACGATGCACGGCGCGAGCCAACCGCGCGCGGGCGCCCCGGCGCGTTCCCACGATGCCGCGAGCGTCGCGAAGACCGCGGGTTCGACGAGGGGGACGTCGACCGGCGCGACGCACAGCGCGGACGCGGGGTGGCGCGCGTGGGCGAGCGCGAGTCCGCCCGTGCGTCCGCGCTCCCAGTCCGCGTTGCGCACGAGCTCGACGTCGTCGCGCCCGAGCGCATCGAGGGCGCGCGCGATCTCGTCATGGTGTTTGCCCGTGACGACGAGCGGCCGATCGCAAAGCCCCGCGCCCGCGGTGAGCAGGTGTTCGAGCGGCGTCGTCGTTCCGCTCGGCAACGCGAGCGGAACGAGCGCCTTGCAGGTTCCCAATCGCTCGCTCGCGCCGGCCGCGAGGACGACCAGTTGAATCGTGCCGCTCACGTGCCGACGACCCGATCGAAGAACGCGCGCGCGCGATCCGCGTCCTGCGTGCCCTCGACGAGCGCGCGCCCGTCGCGAAACAGCGTGAGCCGCAGGTCGTCGACGGCGAAGCGCAGGAGCACGCTGGTCCGCACGACATCGCGCGCAGAGCCGGGGAGGTTGGCCGCGACGGTGTCGAGCGCGGGCCGCCGCGCGCGCGCCGGAAGCTGCACCGTGTTGCGCCCGCAGAGCACGACGGGCTCGCGTCCCGGGGGAGCGTGAAGGTAGCGCAGGTCGCGCTGCGCGCAGGCCGGACAATCGGGATCGCGCGGCGCACGCAGGCTCCGCACCGATCCGTTCCACGCGTCGAGCTCGATCAGGCTCGGCACGAACGCGTTGGCGTTCGGTTGCGCGTCGCGCACGAGGAGTCGCAGCGCGAGCCCCGCGGCCATCGACGCGACGACGCCCACCGCCGGCAGGATGACCCCAGCCGTGTCGCAGGTCGGAAGCGTGCCGGGCGGCGGCGGCTCGGGAAAGACGCAGCGCAGGCACGCGCTCTCGCCGGGGATCACCGGCATCACGAGTCCCGCGCCGCCGACGACGCCCGCGTAGACCCACGGGATCGAGTGCTCGATCGAGAAGTCGTTGAGCAGGTAGCGCGTCTCGAGGTTGTCGGTCCCATCGACCAGGAGATCCACGCCGGCCGCGAGCTCGAGGAGGTTCTTCGCGTCGAGATGGAGCGCGTGGGGGACGACTTCCGAGGGACCGCCGATCGCGGCGAGCGTTTCGGCCGCGGCGAGCGCCTTGGGCGTTCCGTCCTGCGCGTGGCGCTCCGAGAAGAGGACCTGTCGCGGCAGGTTCGAGAGCTCGACGATGTCCCGGTCGACGAGCTCGATCCGGCCGACCCCCGCGCGCACGAGCGTCTGGGCCAGTACGCCGCCCAACGCTCCGCAGCCGACGACGACGACACGCGCCCGCTCGAGGGCGGCCTGTCCCTCGGCGCCGAGCGGCGCGAAGCGCACCTGTCGATCGAAACGTCCCGCGTGGCTCATCCCTCCACGATCCGCCGCGACGACGCCGCGCGTCAAGGGGCAACAGACGCGCGGTACGAATGCGCGGTCGCGCGCGCTTGACAAGCCCGGGTCCCCGCCCGATCCTCTTCCGCTCGCTGGACGGCGAGCGGGCCCGCACGGGCCCGAACGGTGGGTGTAGCTCAGTCGGGTAGAGCGCCAGATTGTGGTTCTGGAGGTCGGGGGTTCGATTCCCCTCACCCACCCCATTTCGGCTCGGGGAAGTCCCGGGGGCGGGGAGTTGGACGCGGCGAGGCGACTCGCACTCGGAGGTTCCGAACGTGTTCCTTTTCTCCGTTGGAAGTTCCGGGGGCGGGGAGTTGATGACGTTCGTCGGGTCGTGACGGTCCGGGTGGTTGGACTCGGCGAATTGAATCGCAACTCGGAAGTTCCGAACGTGTTCCTCTCGTCCGGTGGAAGTTCCGGGGACGGGGAGTTGGTGACGTTCGTCGGGTCGTGACGGTCCGGGGGGGTGGACTCGGCGAATTGAATCGCACTCGGAAGTTCCGAACGTGTTCCTCTCGTCTGTTGGATCTCTCAGGAACGGGGACCCGCTGACGTTCGTTATCGAT